>JABMRD010000025.1 GCA_013202875.1 Actinomycetota bacterium
GGCTTCTTCCCTGGGAGTTGTAACTGATAAATATTAGGGATTCCGGATTCAGTTTCATTTCTTAAAGAAATGATCCAGCAACTTATAACCTTCTTTAAAATATAGACCAGTCTTTTTAGCAGAGAATTCATTAAATCTTTCTAATTTATTATCTGCCTTTCCGCTGCTATCATAAATCATAAATGGTACTGGTTCTGAAGTATGGGTTCTTACTGATACAGGTGTATAATGGTCGGGAAGTATCATCATCTTATAACCAAAACCCTGCCTGTCCAGGGCTTCTTTTATAGGTCTTATAACTTCCCTGTCAATAATCTCAATGGCCTTTACTTTATCTCTGGCATTTCCCTGATGGCTGCACTCATCAGTAGCTTCCAGATGAAGATATACAAAGTCCTTGCCGCCTGTAAGCTGGCCTATGGCAGCACCGGCCTTACCTTTAAAATTGGTATGAATGGTACCGGTCGCACCCTCAACTCTAACCGGTGTAAGTCCGGCTAAAATACCGATGCCTTTTATAAGGTCAACAGCTGATATTACTGAACCTTCTAACTTATACTTCTCATAGAAACTATCCAGAGCAGGCTTACTACCCTCTCCCCATATCCATATCGAATTTGCAGGTCTTGCGCCCTTTTTTATCCGCTCTTTATTTATGGCGTGCTCTTTTAATAGACTGCTGCTCCTGACCATCATATCCAGAAGTGCGCTGCTGCCCGGACCCCTGGGCAGAAAGTCAGAAATCTTTTTATCCAGTATGTCATGGGGCGGTGTAAGAATATTGTTATCAGGACCGCCTTCCCACACAATTATATGCCTGTAGCTTACTCCAGGGAAAAATTTTATTTTTTCAGTCTGAAGTTTGCTCCCAATATCTTCAATTAATATTCCGGACAGGTCCGTAGGAATTTCTCCTGCGCTGTAATCCGCCATAGTCCTGTCGGCATAATCATCTTCTTCGGATAATGTAACCAGATTACACCTGAACACTACATCGTCCTCCGAAAGATCGATGCCAAGACTTACTGCTTCCAGAGGAGAACGGCCGGTGTGATATTTTTTAGGATCGTATCCCAGCACAGACAGGTTAGCGATATCGCTTCCGGGCGCCATTCCCTCCGGGATGGTCCTAACAGTACCCATTTCACTGTTTCCGGCAATGCTGTCCATAGCAGGTGTTTTTGCATACTGCAGGGGAGTTTTATTTCCCAGTTCCGCTATCCTGTAGTCTGCCACTCCATCTATGAGAATTATTATATATTTCATACTTAACACTTTAAATTATCCGCCAGATTTTTTATACACCAAGAATGTCGGTTATGACATCTTTCATTTGACTGGTTTTACAAACAGTGCTGTGGAGAATCTCTCTACTTCCTATACCTTTTATGGCATTCGGAACTTTCAGCCCGGAAATTTCTGCCAGTATCTCCAGGAGAGAGAATTCATCCACACCGGCATACTTTTCATCTATGGCTCTTGCTACACTGCCTGGAAATTTAAAGGGACTTGCAGTTGAAACTATGACTGTTTTTAACTTATCCCCACTATCATCCAGATATTTCCGGTAAACGTTATATCCAACCGCAGTATGTGTATCGATTAAATAATTGAAATCGTCAAAGACATATTTTATAGTTTCAAAAGTCTCCTTATCAGTGGCAAAGCCCCCGTAAAAATCAACCAATTTATTCTTCATATCGCTGGTTATTTTAAACTCTCCTTTTTTATTAAGGTCACTTGTAAGATTATTTATTATCCTTGCATCACCGCCGGATATGTCATACAGCAGCCGCTCCAGATTGCTTGAAACCAGAATATCCATAGCAGGCGAGCTTGTGACAATCAGTTTCCTTTTCTTATCATATATTCCTGTATTTATAAAATCATAAAGCACATTATTCTCATTGGAAGCGCATATAAGTTTTCCTACCGGAAGCCCCATTTTTTTCGCGTAATAGGCTGCCAGAATATTTCCAAAATTTCCGGTTGGAACAGTGATATTTATCATTTCATCTGCTCCAATTTTTCCCGATCTTCTAAGGTTAAGATAAGCATACACATAATAGACCACCTGGGGAACCAGCCTCCCGATGTTAATGGAATTCGCCGAAGAGAATATATATCCGCTTTTATTTAGAGCCTCATTGAATGTCCTGTCGGAAAAGATATTCTTTACCCCTCTCTGGGCATCATCAAAATTACCC
>JABMRD010000026.1 GCA_013202875.1 Actinomycetota bacterium
ATAGTTGTATGATTTTTAAATCTTTTTGGTATTATTTTTATGAATGTTGTTTTTATTTTATGTGCATAATTAAGTATATATATTCCCAGCAGCGGCCCTACTATAAGGTATAGAACTGTATTGAATACTAACATGCCAACAGTAGTAGCTCTCTGGAAGATATCGATTTCTTCTAAATTAAGACTGCTGATAAAATACTGGGTAATACTGCTGACATCCTTGGGTATTATTTCCTTACCGATTAGGCCCTCAGCGTTTTTAATAATAATGCTTTTTTGCAAAAAGTCGTTTATAATCCTGGTTAAATTTTCTATGTATGCGGGAAATTTATCCATAAATGTCCTAAATTGATCAATTATTATGGGTATAATGAAGAAAAATATAGTAAAAATAATTCCTATGAAAATGATATAGGTTATTGTAACAGCAAATACTCTACGCATTTTCTTTTGTAGTAAAGTTACAATGGGGGTTAAAAGATAAGCAATGGCTATAGCTAAAATTAATGGTATGATTGCTATCCTTATCAAATATATGATGTAAAAAAAAAGCGCAGTGATTAGAAGAAAGCCAATTACTGACCAGGAAAAAATTCCAATGTTTTTTATTGTTTTAATACCGTTTGAAGGTTTTCTTATTCTCATTAGCAATTATTATAGTATATTTTTTAAAAAAAATATAAATTATTAAACTCGTCAATTTTATTAATTAAAGTGACGGTATAATCGAGATAAAGTTTAAATTTAAAAATAGTAAAAAAAGTTAGCGTTAAGTCTTAGGCAACAGCTCCGGGATTTTACGCTGCTCAAGGCCTTCCTTTTTGACTTATTGAGCGATTTAAAATAAAATATTTATCCTTTAAAAGAACAGGCAGGTTAAGGAGGAAATAACTATGAAGTACGGTTATTTTGAGGACAAGAATAAGGAATATGTCATTACCAACCCCAGGACGCCGGTCAAATGGATTAATTATATCGGAACCCTGGATTTCGGAGGTTTTGTGGACCATACGGGCGGGGCTTTAATTTGCAAAGGCGATCCATCCCTGAACCGGATTGTGAAATATATTCAGCAAATGCCCTCATCTGAGTTTAAAGGCGAGACTCTCTATCTACGGTTTAGACAGGGAGACGGTTATAAAATATTTTCTCCCTTTTTTGTTCCGACGCTGGATCCATATGACCTGTATGAATGCCATGTCGGCCTCGGCTATACCTGTATAATCTCGGAATTTTACGGGATCAGGACAGAGTGCACCATATTTGTTCCCATACAGGACGCACGGGAGATTCGGGAGATAAAGATTACCAATAAAACAGGAAAAAATCTGGAATTAGATGCCATTAGCGTAGTCGAGTACACCCACTTCGACGCCGTAAAGCAGTTTAATAACGCCGATTGGCTTCCTCAAACAATGCAGTCACGTTGTATCCAGGAAAAGGATGGGCTGTTGACTTTGATTCAATATGCTTTTATGCGCAGAGAGACCAATGTGAATTTTTTTACTTCGAACCATCCCGTTTCTTCTTTCGAGTCAGATAGAAAGCGATTCTTGGGCAATAATGAATACGGAACCTGGTCGAATCCATTTTCCCTTCAAAAAAAAGAGCTGGGCAATTATGAAGCACACCGGGGAGATAATATCGGCGCTCTTCTGCACCATCTGGGGAGCTTAAAACCCGGAGAGACAAAAAGTTTTATTACCCAGCTGGGTCAGGAGCAGAGTTTCGAAAAAGCCCGGGACGGTATTGAGAAATATAGAAGCACGGAAGCTGTTAAGAAGGAGTTTACCGAAATAAACGGTTTCTGGGATGAGTTTTTATCCAGAATGCAGGTGGAGACACCAGATCCCAACATGAACAGAATGCTCAATATTCATAATCCCCGGCAGTGCTTTATCACCAAAAACTGGTCCCGTTATCTTTCATATTACCAGCTGGGAATGGGTACCCGAGGTATCGGTTTCCGCGATAGTTCCCAGGATGTGATGGGAGTAATTGACCGCATACCGGAAGAATCGAAAAAACTATTAAAAAAGCTAATGATGGTTCAGAGAATAAAGGGCAGCGCAATGCACAGTTTTAATCCTTTAACCATGGAAGGATCAAAGGGAGAAACGGATGATCGGCCTGATCGGCCCCAGTATTACGGTGATGATCATCTCTGGATTGTTCTGGCTGTAACCACTTACCTAAAGGAAACCGGAGATATGGAGTTTTTAGAGGAAGTGATTCCCTATTATGAAAAGGATAAAGACGGCCAGCCTCAGGAGAGCGGAACGGTTCTGGATCATATGAAGCGGGCTTTGAATTTTACTATGAATGATAAAGGTCAGCATGGTCTTCCGCTTCTCGGTTTCGCGGATTGGAATGATACAGTCAATCTTAGAACTGGTGCGGAATCTCTGTTTAATACCCATCTCTGCAGTAGGGGTCTTCTGGAAATGATTGAACTCTGCAACTATCTGGGGGATAATGCTGTGGCTAAATCTTATCAAGCTGAGTATGATAAGCAGAAAGAGACGTTTAACCGGACAAGCTGGGACGGCGAATGGTACGTCCGTTATTTTGACTCTGACGGCACCCCACTGGGTTCCCATAAAAATGAGTATGGAAAAATATACATCAACGCGCAGTCATGGTCCTTGATATCTGGAATGGCGACTTCCGACAGAGCGGAAAAAGCCCTGGATTCTCTGAATAAGCTTCTTAACACTTCGAAGGGAATTAAGATCAGCTGGCCCGGTTTTAACGGTTACGACCAGACCAAGGGCGGTATTACCACATATCCGCCTGGAGCAAAGGAAAACGGAGGCATTTTCCTGCACACCAATCCCTGGGTGATAATTGCTGAGACCCTACTGGGACGCGGGGAACGCGCTTATGAATACTATAATCAGATAAATCCGGCCGCTAAGAATGATATTGCAGATGAATATGAATGCGAACCATATGTTTACGCTCAGAACATCCTGGGGAATGAGCACCCTCAGTTCGGTCTTGCCCGGAACAGCTGGCTTTCCGGAACAGCTTCGTGGATGTATCAGGCTGGCACTAGATTTATACTGGGTATACGGCCGGATTATAACGGTCTGGTGATTGATCCCTGTATTCCCAAAAAATGGGACGGCTTTAAAGTAGCACGTAAGTATAAGAATGCCGTTTACAACATCGAGGTAAAAAACCCGAAGCATATCAATAAGGGAATATCTCAACTTAAAGTGGACGGTAAGGAAATAAACGGTAATACAGCCCCTGTTTTTGGCGATGTCAAAACCCATTCCGTAGAAGCGGTAATGGGATAACGGTTCCTTTCTAGAGCGCAGTTGTGAAAGATTTAAGCTAAATCTTACTGTTATACCCAAGTTAAAATGTCCGGTTTCAGCAAAGTAGAAATGTCCGGTTTTATAAACTAAAATACTCTCCTGGGAAAGGGAGGGTATATGAAAAAACAGGACATAATTATGGCAAAAACTAAAGAATTAAAAAAACTACACATAGTTAGAAAGTTCATTGAAAAACAAATAAAGCAGACGGAAGCATCAAAGGTCTTAGGAATATCCACCAGGCAAGTAAGAAGAATAGCGGCCAGACTGAAAGCTGAAGGAGATAGTTCAATTGCCCACAGGCTAAGAGGGAAAAAATCGAACAATGCTACCTCAGAATCAGTAAGACAAAAGGTGGTAACTCTGTACAAGAAAAATTACTGGGACTTCGGCCCAACACTAGCTAGTGAAAAACTATTTCAGGTTGATGGCATAAAAGTAAGTAAAGAAACACTCAGGGGCTGGCTTATCTCTGAAGGCCTACTGGTCAAAAGAAGAAAACCACGCCATCACAGAAAGTGGAGAGAGCGAAAATCGTACTTTGGCCAGATGATTCAAATGGATGGATCAGGGCACAGGTGGTTTGAGGCAAGAGGAGAGAAGGCTACACTTATGGGCTACATAGATGATGCAACCAGTATTGTATTTGCCCGCTTTTACTCTTACGAGGGAGTAATACCTGCCATGGATAGTTTTAACCGTTATATAGCCCAATACGGCCTTCCAGCAAGCATTTATTTTGATAGGCACACCACATATAAGTCTAATGGCAAACCAACCATAGAAGACCAACTACTGGCTAAAGTTCCTCTTTCCCAATTTGCAAGAGCCCTGGATGAGCTGGGAGTTAGATTTATCTATGCATATTCTCCCCAGGCTAAGGGAAGAATTGAGAGGCTATTTGGCACCTTCCAGGATAGGGTCATAAAGGAGATGAGGCTTGCCGGTGTCTGCAATGTAGTTGGCGGTAATAATTTTTTAGATTATTACCTGCCTATTTTTAATAATAGATTTTCAATACCACCAGCAGAAGAAGGCAATATGCACAGACCAGTACCAAAGGATATAGATCTGAAAAGTATTTTTTCTATTAGAGAAGAAAGGATCCTAAGAAATGATTTTACGGTTTCTTACAAGACAAACCTTTACCAGATACTGAATAATATATATGCTAAAAAGGTTACTGCAGAAGAGAGACTGGATGAAAATATCTATATAACTTACAAGGGTAAAAACTTGAGGTATAAAAGAATAGAAAAAAGACCTATTATTAAAAAAGAGAAAGTCTTAAAAGAAAGAAGGGTATATATTCCTCCACCTGATCATCCCTGGAAGAGTAATAAGCCAGGAGTATGGAGTTATTATTAATAAATATAAAACCGGACATTTCTACTTTGCTAAGGAGAGGACATTTCTACTTTGCTATGACAGTATTGTATTTTTCTATTGACTTTAATAAGCTTAAATCTTAAAATTACATTAATGTAATTACAATGATGTAATTAAAATTATAACATGGTAAATATATAGTTTAATATGAAAAGTGA
>JABMRD010000027.1 GCA_013202875.1 Actinomycetota bacterium
GAGTTAGCCTATAAGCCGAGTTCTAGCCTAAATAGGATATAATTTCTTAGTTTGTCTTGCAAGAAAAGAAAAAAACAAATATGAGAAATTATATAGATAGCTTCCTATCTTATATGAAAATTGAAAGAATAGCCTCTTCTTCAACCATTTATGATTACAATAAGGAACTTATAAGATTTTTTGATTTTCTAAGTTCCAAAAATATTTTAGATATAAACTTAATTAGTACAAGAATTATAAGACAGTATTTCTATTACGCTAAGGAGAAAAGAGGCCTTGGGTCAAGTACAATATCAAAGGTTATTGCAATAATAAAAAGCTTTTTTAATTACCTTGAAGAAGAAGATATTACAGTTAAAAATCCAACTAGAAAAATCGGGGTACCTAAAAAGATAAATAAAATCCCTTCTGTGATGTCTAAGTATGAGGTAGATTCAGTCATTAGATCTGTAGACTTTGCGCCCTTAAGATGCCGTAAAAACACTATTAGAGACAAACTAATCCTATCTCTTCTCTACTATACTGGTATAAGGAGAAATGAGTTACTTAACCTTAATTGGAGTAATTTAAACCTAGAAAAAAATACTTTAATAGTAAGATCCGGTAAGGGTAATAAAGACAGACTTATTCCCCTTCATAAAATCCTTACCGAGTTACTAGATAAGTATCTTGATAAGAGACTTCCCCTTAAGACAGATGCACTTATAATCGGTGAGCAAGGTAGAAGGATGTGTAAGTGTAGCTTTGTAAATCTTCTTAAAATGTATCTTGCCATATCCGGACTTAAAAGAAAAGGTTATACGGCACACAGCTTCAGGCATAGTTTTGCCACCCATCTGGTTGAAGCCGGGGTTGATCTTTTTAAGGTTCAAAAGCTACTAGGTCATGCAAGTTTGGATACCACAAAAATTTATATTAATTTTAACAGCTCACAGATGGCAAAAGCAGTAGGTAGGTTATAGACAAGGATATGGCCAGTTATATAACTTAAAGGTTGATGATAGAGAAATTGATTCTGATGATTTACCTGCTGATGATATAAGTAATTATCTGGAATATAAAGATGAAATACCGGTTGTTGTGGTTAATAATTTAAAAGATACTCCCAGAAAGCTGGAATTGAAAAGAAGATTTCTCCCCATACCCTAAGGCACACCTATGCTACTCAATACTACAGGCAGACAAAAGACATAGAAACACTAAGAAGGATCCTGGCCACTCTGATATAAGCACAACCACAATTTACATCACTCTGGCAAATATCGATGTAGAAAGCGGCATGAAGTCATTTAAAGGGTTTTTATAAATTGCTTTTTAGTGTTAAAATTTTCCGAATAGGGTAAAAAAATGAAAAAAGTATTAATGATCATAGCAATAGTGTTAACGCTTTTAATAGGATTTTTAACTACTGGTTGTATAAAGCAAATAACCCCGGAAACAACAGAAGCAAAAAGCAGTAGTGGTAAGACAATTGAGGAAGAACTTACAATTTTTTATGAAAATTATCACTACATAGCTCAAGCATATGATACAGAAAACCAAAAGTTATATTGGGATTTTGAAGGTTTGGATAATAATAATGATAGGATAAAAAACTTACAAATGAGAATAGCTACTATAAAAGACTTCAGATATAAATTAACTACTTTAAATATCCCTGAACCTCTTAAGGAATTCTATAAAATTAAATTGCAAGAATTGCAGGTCAGCGAAGATTTTGGGAAATCCACAATTAGCTATTTGAATACAGGTAATCCAACAATTGAAGAATTAATAGATTATCAAGATAAAGTAAATGAATTAAGTATTAAATCATATAATTTAGCTTTGGAAATTTATGAGAAATATAGTCTGAGTTATTTAATAAAATGATCTGAAGGAGGAAATAATTGAAGTTTTTAAAAGTATTAGGTTATATTCTATTTTTTGGTTGTGGTTCGTATTTATATATTGTGAGTTTAATTTTTTATTATGCATTATGGGATTTGTTAGGATTAATAATTGCTATAGCTGTATTTCCAGCTGCAGAGATTTTTCCAATAGTTGTATGGATTATAAGCAAGCAATTTCCAGGGATTTTATTTTTAATATGGGTTATAGGTTGGATAGGAATGGTTTTGGTTGGGGTTGGTAGCAGAAAGGATGAAGAATATATTTAAAGAGGTTATTTAAAAGAGGTAAATAAATGAATACCGATCTGTGGTCTAAAAGAAAAAAAATAATAATAATTTGTGGAACTGCTTTAGGAATATTTTTAATTTTATTTTTAAATTCATGCACTAACTTGGCTGATTATGTGCCGATTGAGAAATATAACGAGCTTCAGTCAACCTATGCTGCGATTGATGATAAATATATAAAATCAAATCAGGACAGGATTGACCTTGGTATTGAAAATAAAAGTTTAAAAGTAGATGTAGGTAATGTAGAGAATAAGATTGAAAGTTATAAAAATCTGATTAATAACTTAAATGATTTGCTTGCCAATGTTTATTATGGATATGCTGAAAATAATAAAAATGAGTCAGATGGTTTTACAGCATTTAGTATAAACTATAATGATAAATATTATCTTATTACAGCAGGACACGCAGCGCATTATAAATATAATGATATTGATACTGGAGTTTATACATACTTTAAGTTTAAGGCAAATTTTAGTAATGAGTGGATTTATCCAAAATTATTAACTTATGAAAATGATTTTATGGGTAATAGGGATTATGCAATATTATACTCTGATAAAATAACAAATGGGCTGGATTTTGATTTAAACAATAGTTATCCCGAATATATATTAGGAAATGAAGATAATAATATATTCAAACAATTTGATATATATAATTTAGTAGAGGGTGAAAGTGGCAGTCCCGTAGTGGATATTGATGGAGAAGTTATAGGAATAGCAACAGGCAATTTTGTAGATATAGATTTAGTTATAGAAGCAATAGATAATTTAAATAATCAATATTACAATAAAGACAATAATACTAGTTCAAATTCGATTGATAATAATAACAATTTTACAAATACAGAAGTAGCATTTTTTGATAAGGTTTATAATTTAATAGATGAATATAGTTTAGCAATTAATCATATGAATGTTTATCATGGTGACTCATGGATAATTAATGACCCCGAATCATTAGCATTGGAAGAAACTTTTTTGATTAGATTAAATGAACTTACTGAGAAAATAATAAGTTTTTCCTACCCAAATAGTCTTAAAAATGATAGAAATAATTTAGTCAATATATCAAGAGAAATATATAACATAAGAGTTACAGAAGTTGAATATATGAGAAACAATGATTATGCAAATTACGTAAAATATAATGATTTATTCAATAATACCGTGAAAAAATTTTCAGATTATTATAATTCTATCATTAAATAATTTAGATTAATTATTATGTACTGTAAATAATATGGAAAAAAAATTGAATCATCTTATATTTTTTGTAAGTTTTGTGGCACAATTCACAAAGGCTATTATACAAATGGTGGGTTAAAGATTGATTTTGGATCACTGAACAAATTATAAGCGAAGAAATAATTTTAAAAACATATTTGGAATATAGAAATGTATCCCTTGACCTTTTTAGTCGCTTCTAGGGGCATTTAAAGGCTTAATTTTAATTAATTATCTCTATGGTGTTATAATTTTCAAATAACAGGGCTAAGAGAATCAAAATGACTTTTCGTCCATTGAAAAAAGAGGTAAATTTGAAATTTAATGAGATCAAGAAAACCAGCATTTTCTATTTCTATATTGGCAGACTCAGACTCCTTAATTACTTTCGGTTTAGGTTCCTCCGCTATGTTAATTCCAAAAAAACAATAATTGGTACATTGGTATATTTTTTGATTTTGATTGGAACTATCCTCTTCCTAGGGAAATTTATTGATCCATCTTTTAATAAGAGTGATGCTATCACATTTTTTACGGCAGTAGCTGCAATGATCGGAGGGATTTTAGCAATAATTTTTTCCCTTAGTATTCTCTTGATGGGCAATGCGGCAGAACGAATACCAGTTGGTTTTTATGAAACAGCGGCCAAGGATAGGTTCCATGGTTTGATATTTTTCTTTATTAGCATTTGTTCCTTAACTATATTTACTTTTGCATTGCTATTCGGAAAACTAGGTCTTGGCTTTTCAGTTATTTCGTTTCAAGCAGTTTTATTTTTAGTTGGTGGAGTTTTCTATCTGACCTTCATATTCTATCAAAGAGTTCGAAGTAGATTAAATCCAGTAAATGTTTTAAAAATTGCATCTAAGCAGGCTTTCGATCAGTTGGAGTCTACTCACAAACGAGCCCAAGAAATAGCGGAGGTTTTAATTAGGCAACCAAAACTAGATAAAACTGTTACAAAGGAGCAAATACTTGCTACTTCCTTCCAGTATCTACGGCCCGAGTTTGCTTATATAAATAATAGACTAAATTATTTATTTGATTATCATAACAAACTTGTGGCTTCAAATGAAAGAAGTTCAGCACTGGGAGTCTTACAGATAATAACCCAAATTTTACAGAAATACTTCCAAACTCGAAAGGATTCATCACTTGTTTTACCCGCAGGTTTTATCTTAGCGACAACAAGCGATTCTCGAGAATTTTTAACACCACCACTAGAAAAACTTGTTGCTGTGGGAGAAAACTATATGAGAGACAATGATAATGAAGGCATCACTAGAGTTATTTCCATTTTTGTTGAATTATGCAAATCAGCGAGCCAAATAAATTATCTCACTAAACACAAGGCAGAGAGTCCAATAATGGAGCAATGCATGGGATATTTGAACTACCTATTACAGAGTGCAATTAAATTTAACCACCAAGAAGCATTATTCCAAGGCGCGGTGGTATACCCACAGATAACACCTATTATCATAAAACAGAACTTACACCACAAGTTTTTATCTATTTATGAAATGCTAGACAAAATTGCCGTCAGTGCATTAGCCAATAGATTTAATGTAGTTTTCGGTGAAGTAATTAACGCTTATGCCACCATCATTTCTCAGTTGATATTGTCCCGCTACTTTAACCTAAAAATGGAGCTGAAGATTTTATTAGAGCATTTGAGAGACATTATCTTTTATGCTTATGCTTCCATGTCAGTAGGTGCTTTAGAAAGTAGCTTTGTTACCCAAACTAATCTGGCATTACCCTTTAAGACGCTGTCGTCTTTAATTTTCCAAGCAGCTAAAGCTGCCACAGATACTAAGACACAAGATGAACAAAAAGATTGGAAGCAGATATTTTTTACTTCGGTTGAAGAATTACGGGCTACTTTCAGATATTTGTCAGAAAAGATGAAGACTCCAAATCATATCCTGGTAAATACTTTTGGAGGCGCGATCTCCGACATTGGTTGCCTAATATTGGACTTAACCCAAAACAATAAATGGAAAGAGGATAAGACAGAACTAACTAAGCAAGTCGGTTGGTATTTATATCAGACTGAGTGGTTTATCCATGAAGCTGAAAAGATTAAAGACAATTATGCGTTCGACTCACTAGTAGAAGCCGCTGCCAAAATTGGCATAAGAGCTTTGCAAAGAGACCAAGATGAAACTGCTAAGGACGCAATAAAAATCATTAGCAATTTTGCAAACAAAATGCTTGTAAAAGAAGAAGGAAATGTATATGGATTTACGGAGCCAAGAATTATGGAGAGAGCTTGTTTTATAGGGATTCTTGCTTTAAAGTTAGGTAAGAAAGAAATAATTAATGAGCTTAAAAAATATATAAAACCATTTGAGGAAGCGTATATCAAGAAATGGTTCTCCAACCTTCCAAAAGGGGTAAAACTAAGTTCTCCTACTAAAGATCAGCTTATGATGGAAGTTCATGGACTTATACAGGAAATCAGAAATCGATATGGAAACCTTCCGGTAATGGATAGTTCTAATGAAATTATGACGCAACTAGTAAATGAAGAAGATGTAGATAAATTCATCTTTGAGGTTTGGAGAGTCAAAATAAGAAGTTAAGGATAGGGGAGGATTATTGATTTAAAATATTTTTTATGATTTAGCACAAGAATAAACCAATTAAATTTTTATCTTAGAAAGATATTAATTGATATAAAAGCTCTTATTGCCGCTTCACTTGGTCATTTACTATATTTAATCTAGTCCCAGAACAGGAAACTCAAGCAATCTCATAAGCCAGTGGAAATTTGCAAACGAAAGAATGTAATAAGTAAGTTAAATTTCTGAAAAATCCCTTAGAAAAGTTCTAAGGCAGAGCCCCGAGATGTTGAGTAACCTAAAGCGTGAGCCTTACCCGGATCTACTTCATCAGGTTTAAAGCTTTGTATTATATGATGATATTGTAAGCCTCTTGTTTTTTCATAAAGGTTCTTTGTGGCGTTCATTTCTTCTATGGCGTCATTTGGATTGCAGTCCTTACTGCTTATAATCCCCTCTTCTGTTTTTCTCCTGGTCTAAAGCATATTTAATTATATTGTTTACACTACCTTTAGAAGGTAACGATTTAATAATTGCTACAGATAATTATTTCACTTTCTTTATAACTTCAAATAGACTATCCCAAGCTACAGTTAAATTATCTTTTATTTCTTTTAAATTATCTCCTAAAACAGTAACCTCCCCGGCATTAACTCTGTATGTTAATTGATTTAAATTATTTCCAATCCTCTTTAAATCTACTATAAGATCCCTTATCCCTGGTATTACCGTTATCTTTTTATCCAGTACACACTTTCTTATATATTCACTCTGACTGTAGTATGTTTTGGATCTTTTATCTCTATAAGCTATATATTCTTTATCATCTAAATAACAGGATATATGATGTTTTCTCTTTCTTTCTGGATGCTTTGCCTTTATATTCAAAATATCTAATCCTTTCTAATTAAAGGGTTTGGGGATTTCCCCAAATTTAGAGTATGTGTGGCACACATACATATCTTGCCTACTTATTTTTAATGTTTTTTTTATTTACCCGGTTTAGAGTGTTTTAAAACAGCATAAAGTAGAAAAAATCTTTTTACAACTAAGAGTTAAAAAAGAGTTTAGATCTAATTACTTTAACTCTTGCGGGCTGACACTGGTAGGTTGCTTCCGGGGAGTAATTATACTTAGAACCTGTCCTCCGTCAAGGTAGTATTTTCCTTTGCGAACATAAACCACTACGTTATTTATCCTTCTCAATCCTTGCAGACAAGGACCGGAAAATCTCCACCTTGACTCCCGGCCAGAACCTTCGTCTTACTTCCTCCATGCGGAAGCAAATTATTATTTTAAAGAAAAGAAGAAGAAATATATAAGTAGTAGGGGTTAATTAAAGTTATACAGAAGTAAATTAATGTTAGGAGATGAACATTAATATGCAAAATAATCTAAATACAAAAATAGCTGAGGGTAATGTTTCTTTAAGAAATATAATTGAAGAAGATTTAATTAAGATAATAAAAGGATTATCCTCGGAGGAACTACTCGATGCCTACAGGAGTTTAAGTAGTCTAAAGACTAAAAGTAATAGTAATCTAAGGATCAGGGAGAAAAATAATCAATTAGAAAAAGATATCATTAAAGAATACAATACACACTTGCGGTCACAGAATAAAGCTGATTCAACCGTCAAGGATTACATAAATATATCAGTTAAGTTTAGCTCATATATAAGAAAAAACAGGATTAAATTTGAGTCTTTGGCTATGAGTGATATTGACCAGTATCTATCTTTCATTAGATCCAGGAATATTTCAAATAATACATATGCTAAACTTATAAACTGCATCAGGTCATTTTTAAGATTTCTTAACCAAAGGGAATATATAAAGAAGGATTTTGCATCTCTTATAAAGATTCCATCAAAAGTAGAATCAATTAAAGAAGAGCTATCTGACCTGGATATAAAAAATATTAAAAATTATCTACCTGCAAGAAAAGAAAAATATAGAAATGAAAATTTAAGAGATATTGTTATTTTTAATCTAGGGATTGACTGCGGACTTAGAAGACAGGAGTTTATAAACTTAAACTGGGAAGATATAAATCTTAAAGAGAATTCTATTAATATAAAAAATTCAAAGGGCAGAAAAAACAGAGTAGTCTATTTTAATAAAGATTTAAGAGAGCTCCTATATTTATATAGAAAATTAAATGGAAAATATATAAATGCTATAATCAGGGGAGCACATGGAAAAAGAATAACAAAATGTTCACTGCAAAATATAATATCCAGAATTTTTAAAGAGTCAAAAACTTACAGAAAAAATCTTACCCTTCATAGTTTAAGACATACATATGCAGAGAGACTAAGAAGGAAAGGGGTGGATCTACCAACAATCAGCAAGCTTCTGGGACACTCAAGGCTTGACACCACTGACATCTATCTGCATGTAAATAAAGATGATTTTAAAATGGCAGTATTATAGTGTAATCAGAAGTAAAATAGTGGAATAAAATCCACTGTTTCCTTAAAAACTCAAAACCCCGTACGTTTTTCGAGCAGCCATCCTGAAGCCCACGCATGAGGAATTACTTGCTATTATCAGTATAATAGTAATAAATACTATATCAATAGTTAGTGAGGTATAAAATGAAAAACAATAAAAAATCTCCTTTAAAAGACCGTCCTTTACATGTGGCAGGCCAATCAGTAGATGTATCAATCATAAATCTCGCATTTGATGGTTTAACGATATTTTTTATACTGGTAATATTATCTTTATTTTTATTTTTTGAATTACTATATTTGGCTTTTCCGTCAATAATTGTTAAATGGTTAAACCAGACTTTTCCACCTCACGTCACCCCAATAACAATAATAATTTCAATAATATCTTTAATAGGTATTATTTATTGCATATATAGAATAATTATTATCGTGAAAAGAATAAAATCTCTGAAATTGGGAAGAGATGGTGAAAGGATAGTTGCGGAGATATTCGATGATTTACGCGGACAGGGTTTTGTTATATTTCATGATATAGTAGCTGGAAACTTTAATATAGATCACGTCATTCTTACTCCCCATGGCATATTTACTGTTGAGACAAAAACATACAGTAAACCTCCGAAAGGTGAGATTATCTGTAAAGATGAGAATATAATTGCTGGTAATATAAATTTAGGCAATAAAATAATTGTACAGGCAGAATCTGAATCAAAATGGCTGAAATCAATATTGAAAGAAAGTACTGGAAAAAATTATCATGTGATGCCTGTTATTGTATTTCCGGGCTGGTTTGTTAAACCAATACCTGAAAATTTAAAAAAACGAATATGGATATTAAACCCGAAAGCGTTGCCATCTTTTATTAATAATGAACCAGTAAGAATAAAAGAGAGCGATATGCATCTTGCAGCTTTTCACATTTCTAGATATATCCGAATGTATAATTGAATAATATTAAATGGCTTAGATTAATTGGTGAACTTGGAATTACTCTAAATAACATAGACTTTACGAACTTTATATAATTGCTGGTTTTACCTCTGTATATTTTAAATAATTAAGGATTGGAGGACAAATTGAAAACATTGCTTTACATTTGTGGGATTGTTGCTATAGGAATAGTTATTTATGAATTTACCTGGATTGGTAGGAGTAGTTTAGCAATTATATTAATACTAATATCATTCATTCTGGCAATTAACTCTTTTGCATCAGCAAGAAGAGAGAAAAAATAAGATTTGAATCCTAATATTTTTTTAAAAGTCCCACTTTTAAGGAGAGTAAATTTAGTATATTTGATTATATTCATATTAAAGATTTTTGAGTCTGTAAAAAATCCCCCCGGTTATTAAGCCAAGGAATGATTTATACTACCCTACCGTAACAGAGCATACGGATAATGACATAATAAAGAGGATAATGTCAAATATAAAGATAATCCTACCTAACACACGTAAACCAATCCCCTACTTATAATCCCTTTTAAAAAATTGATATAGAGTGTCTTTCAATAACAGATACCTTGTTTTACTTGGTAAACCTAGGTTTACCTCGTCTCGTGTACGGTTTTTTAGTGCTATTGAATTAGAGAAGCTAGCTACTTTTTTAATGCTTAGTTTAGCCAGCAAGGAAGAATTTGAATCAAAGAAAATTTATCAACAAATTAATATATTTATAAATTTATTAATATTACCCCGCTGTTATATGAAATTTCGAACCAAATTATTAAAGAATTGGTAAAACTTAATATTTATAAATAAGTATTATTACTTTAATATTATTGATAATTACTAATTACAAGTATAAAATATAGATATCAAAAGTAAAATAATGGAAAATATCAGATGAAAATAAACAGAAGATTTAAAAAAGGTCTGTTAGGTAGTTTGGCAGGATTTTTAGGACCAGCGCTTGGTTTTTGTATATATTATTTATTTTTTGGATATTACATTAATTCCTGGATAGATGTAATCGTATTTACAATTACTTGTTTAATAGTTTCGTTAATAACAGTAATCATATTAAAGAAATCTGTTTTTAAAATATAGACCAATGACAAGAGCTGTTTAAAATAATATATCTAAAGGATAGATTATATGAATATAAGAAAGTTTTGGTTTTTAACAACAGTATTATGCCTCTCAGTGATTTTAATTTTTCCAGTGGCGGGATGTAAAGGAGAGCTTGCCTCCGAAGAAGCTGCTAAAGAAGAATCAGCTGTAGAAGAACAACCTGATAAAGAACTTTTTGATAAATATTTTTCTGATATAAGGCTGGGTAGTGTTTTTTTACTCGGAGGTAATGTGAATTTGAAAGAAGATAGAAATACTTTCCTGCCTCACCAAAAAGTATGTTTTAATGCAGGATTTAAATATAAAAATAATTTTCTATTCAGAACTGAGATTTTTAATTTGGGAACTAATGATTTTATTGAAAAATGTGCCACTACTATATCATCAGAGGGATCAGACGGTTTAAGTATTGAAGGAATCCTTCTTCCTGTTGGAAAATATGATTACATAATCTATATAGAAAACACACTTGTAGCGGTGTTACCGTTTGAAGTTATATCATATGTTAATTATTTTAGATCCTGATATTTAGATTAAATTATATTATTTTTTAGAGCTAAGAACGACAGAATAAGAAATACATAAACTTTTTGCAGAAGATAGTGATATCGAATTAATTGGGATTAGTTGAATAAAAAAATTCCTCGAGTCTGTAACTAATTTTGTGTAAACCTCTAAACCGATATAAAATAAAAAGGTTTAAAGGAGGACGCAAAAATGTCAATAATACCAAAAGATCAGCTACGTAAACTAATAAAACAGTAC
>JABMRD010000028.1 GCA_013202875.1 Actinomycetota bacterium
ATAAATGAAGAAAATATTAATAATTTTGATGGTAAGTCATCTTTGGTGTCCCTGGGCTTTGAAATTTCGAACTGCTTATTGAAAGAATTAGAGGAATTTAAAAAGATTATTGATTGCAGAGGTCAAAGTTAGAAAAACAAGATTATAGGATTAAAAGATAATATTTCCCGACTTCCGCACTTTTATCCCAAATAAGACCAGACAGATCACAAAACCCCACCATATAGGACCGAGGGAGTTCTGTAGCTCAATGTAGTGCCTTAGAATAAATTATATATTGACATAAATGTATTTCTATGATAGTATTTTACCATGTTTGTAAGAGTAAAAACTTCACCCAATAGTGTGGGAAAATCGGTTCAGATAGTCCAGTCTGTAAGAAAAGGAGAACGTATCACCCAGAAGATAGTGCGCCATATCGGCATGGCATATGATGAAGATGAACTTAAAAAACTTAAATCTCTTGCCCAGTCAATAAAGCTAAAGCTTGAGGCAGGGGGACAGGAGTTTCTGTTTAAGCCCGAAGAGATAGTAAAGCTGGGAGATTCCGGTAAAAAATACAAAGATTCAGACTATATTGTAAATGTAAAAAACTTAAAAGAGGAGCAGAGGCGGGTATCAGGCATACATGATGTATACGGAAAGCTATTTTTAGACCTCGGGTATGACAAGGTAATTGCTAGGCCCTCAAGAAACAAGGCTACTGTGGATATATTTAAAAATATAGTCCTTGCAAGGGTCACAAACCCGGTCTCTAAAATGGCAACAGTAGATTTATTAGAAGAAGATTTCGGAGTAACACTTGACCTTGACAGGGTATACAGGATGATGGACGACCTGGACGAACCCGCCATAGAAAGACTTAAAAAGATAACATATCAAAATACATTAAACCTTTTTGGCACTAAAATAGATGTAATATTCTACGATGCCACCACAGTCTACTTTGAATCATTTGAAGAAGATAGCCTTAAGAGAAACGGCTTTTCAAAGGACCACAAGCATAACCAGCCACAGGTTCTACTGGTCCTTATGGTAACTACTGACGGCCTTCCAGTGGATTATGAGATTTTTCCAGGGGATATATTTGAAGGGCATATGCTTATACCGGCACTTACTAAAATTAGAAAAAAATATGACATAGACAGTGTAGTATTTGTAGCTGACTCTGCAATGCTCTTAGATGATAATATTAAGTGCTTAGAGGACTTAGAGGAGCATAATCTCTCCTACATAGTAGGTGCAAGGCTAAAGAATATGGCTGCACCCTTAAAGGAGAAGATACTTGATGGCAGAAACTACCGGAGAGTAAAGACTGACCACAGCATAGCAGAAATCTCTGATGGGGATAGAAAAGTAATTGTAAGCTACAGCGAAAGCCGGGCCAGAAAAGATGCCAGCGACAGGAAAAAGGCAGTAGCAAAGCTAATTAAAAAACTTGACAGGTCAGCTAGTGCCAAAAGCCTTTCAAATCACGGGTACAGAAAATACCTTAAAGTAGAGGGAAAATCAAAACTGTCTTTAGATGAAACTAAGATTGCTACCGATGCAAAATGGGACGGACTCCATGGAGTGGTCACAAATTCAGATCTTCCCCCAGCCAGTGTGCTTTCAAAATACAATGACTTATGGAATGTAGAGGCAGCATTCAGGGTTACAAAGCATGATCTAGCTGTAAGGCCCGTATATCACTGGAAGCCACGTAGAATCAAAGCCCATATCGGGATATGTTTTGCAGCTTACGCACTTGTAAAGCATCTGGAATATAGAGTGAGACTTCAGTATAAAAAGTTAAGTATTGAAAAGATAAGATATGCACTTATGAAGGTACAGACATCAATTCTATTTGATAGAGATAAAAGAATACGATACGGGCTTCCTTCCAGGATGAAAAAGGACGTAAGGAAAATATATAATATACTGGATATTAAGAGGTCTATAACCCCGTATATTATAGAAAAGTGTAAAATGTAGTGCCTTTAAATTTTTAAAAACCCAGTATTTATGCGGGTTTCAGCGTTTTAAGTGCGGAAGTCGGGTTAACCTCTATTTAATGGTTTAAAACCTCACTCCTTTCCTTATCAGGTCTTTTTTAATCTCAGTAACATCTGCATAAACTTCATCTATTAGCTTAAGATGCTCATGTATCAGAGTCACCCCTCTGCCCAGGATACGGCTCATTAACTGAACCGGCATCTTATATAGATAAAGTATAAGTACTGCTTCAAAGGTCCCTATGTAACTATCAACTGATCTTGGAGAATGATGGGTAATCCTAGAAATCTCTTTTACATTTAAACCTTCCAAGTGTAATTTTACAATAATATCTTTATGAGTCATACTTCTTCCTGCATCTAAAACTGTTCCAGGTGTTGGTATAATTATATTATGCTCACACTGGACACTTCTAATAACTTCTGATATACGGGTTGCACTTATCATGAATATCCACTGCATCTCTGCAAGGGTAAGAAGTCCATTTTGTTTGTAAGCCTCAAAAGTAATTCGCATGATACGCTTTTTAAATATGTTTAAAAATTCTATTGTATTATTGGGATAGTCAGATTGTTCTTCTTTAGAAAGTACTGTAACAATTACAGGTGCAAGCTGCCTGAAACGCGCGGTGGTATCTTCTGACAGCCTGGCAGACACATGTGTTACAAGCATTGGCATCTCTCCTGATTTGAGCTCTCTTGTTCTTGGGCAGACAATATTTCTTATGGTTATAATATCCTGGACCAATTGTCTTGCAAGTATATTCCCAAAACCTACCTCCTCTTTTACAAATTCAGTAAGTTTTTCTATTACTTTATCCGGAGCAGAGGCATCAAGTACATTTATGCGTTTAAGCGGAGAGGCTGGATTTATGCTGCTGATAAATTTATCCCATTTTAGATTATCTTCTTTATTGTATAAAAGAGGCTTTTTAGCTAAATTATTTTTATACTTTCTCTTACTTCTTAAGTGAAATTGTGACCATGAGTATGTGGTAGATAAAAAATCACCTTTGTATTTTTTTCGGAAAGACTTTTTGTATATTTTTGCAAGTTCACCAGCAACAATAGATCTTGCGGCATTAAAGCTTTCCCCTTTAAGCATTGGTTCAAGATAGTGCGGGCTAAAAAGTGGCAGCACTGCCTCTTTTGTTCCTTTTTTAACATACAGGCAAAAAGGCTTAACACGGGTTATCCCAATAGAAGCTTCTGCTGCTTCCATATTTTTATTTATCTCGGCAACCAACAGCCTGGAAACCAGTGACTCTTTTGTAAAATCATATTTTCTTGCCAGATGCTGTACCTGATAATTCTCCAGAGTTCTTTCAATCAGTGGCCGGTATTTTTCATATCTATCCATACTGGTCATATCTTTCCATTGTTTTTTTTTAGATTATGTGTTTTAAATATTTTTCTAAGATGAGCAAATCTAAAAGCATATTCTGGCCCGGAGTATTCTTTGATTAGCTCCATATAGGCACTGATCAGTCTTATGCTGCGGCCCGTAACCCTTCTTATCAGTGGAAGCGGCATACCGCGCTCATAAAGTACGAATACTTTCGCAAATTCATTTATATAATTTTCTATTGACTCATATGAATGTCCAGTTCTTGAAACTATTTCAGTTTCTGTATGCATCTCAAGATAAAGCTTAATTATTTTTCTTCTATGAGTTATACCTTGCCCTATATCACAACTGGATCCTCTTAAGGGGACTACTACTTTAGAATTAGCTTTTACTAGCCTTGATATGGCTTCTGAGTGGATACCAAGAAGGTATCCGAGATCAGCATAGGTAAGATATCCTCCACATGCTTTAGCCTGTGCGGCAAGGCGAACTACTTTTCTAAATTTTATATCAGCGACCCTGTTTAGGTCCCTGTTTACTTCTGGTGAGGGCATATCACCGGGATCATAGTAGGTAAGGGTCGACGGTACAAGTTTTGATACTTCAAGTGGCTTGCCTGCAGGCTCGCCTGCTGAAATTGCCCAGTAGATAATATCTCCATCGGCTCTATCACCTGACATAGTAGATAAAATTTCTTCCACTGACTCTTTTATTGCAAGAAGTTTAATTGGGGAAAGATTAAAATCTTTTATAAGGCTTGCGCTAAAAGCATCCCAGCTGCATCTGCCTCTGACTGGTGTTATTTCAATTTTTAACTTTTCTATTTTCTCTTTAGAGGTACTTTTAGCAAGAGATGCCCACTGGAGCTCTTCGGTATCATTTGATACAAATCTGCGGTCTGCAGCTATCTTTGTCACTGCTATAAATGATGAATATATATTTCTAAACCTTTCTACAGAGATACCTAAATTTTTCCTGATATCTACAAGAGATACACCTTGTAGATATTTTGCCATAATAAAAGTTGAGCGAAATAGAGTCTTTTTTTTCCTATCTTTTAGAGACATTCCCTTAACGGGAACAAATAGCCCTTGCTCTCTTAAATTTTTAAGTTTTTTCCTTAGTGCTGTTGGGGTAATATTTAAAAGCAGTGTCAGCTGCTTTGCGCTAAGAGTAGCGTCCTGGCTATATGCTTCTTCGATTAACCGCATAATTCTACCTATTTGAGCAACGGATAGGCCAAATTCCAGCTGAAGGTCTAAATCTTCACTGGCGTAGGGAGTTAGTTTAATTTTTTTTAATGTACTATACCGTCTGGTAAATGAATTTTTTCCTTTAGAAGCTTCAAAGATAATTTGATTTGGTCCCCTTAGATCTGGTTTTAGAAGTATCCATTTTCCAATACTATCGCCTAAAAGCCTACTTTCGGTCTGGCTCATACCAAGTTCGTCTCTAAACTTTACAGCAAGAAGAGCTTCTATAGTTTTACATTTAGCAGATGCTACCCTGTATTTTAATCCCTTCCTGTATTCTTTTGGCAGTCCCATATATAATTCTCCAATTTAAAAGTGTTTATAATTTAGCCCCTTTGTAAATGGCTTTGCATGCTTCTTGATATTAGCTATATCAGTTTTCATTTCACTGATTATTGTAGCTGCTCTACTCATAGGTTTCCAATCTTTTAACTCTTTTTTTAATCTTGTGTAGCGTTCTTTATCATAGTGTCCCAGTGGGGTTATTATGGTATGGATTGATTTGCCATTCTCTCTGTAGTTATGTAGTATCTGTATATACCTATACTTTCCAGAGGAGTTTATTCTTAAGAACATGGTTATTATTTAAACCATTATATAGAGGAGAAAAGAGTTCACTATAGTTGACCAGTCCTGGGAGTGCTGGGCTCCATATTTTGCTCCAATAGAAATTCTAACCACTACCGGCATCTTTAGAATGCCAGCGGACATACTCTGCCATTTTGACAGCTGGTTAAATATCTCATCACCTGCGCGCCCTAAAAAATCACAGTACATAAGTTCACAGACAACACGGCCTCCTTCCAGCCCATAGCCTACAGCAGCCCCTATAATTCCTGCTTCAGAGCTGGAAGATATCTTTTTCCCTCAGAAAGAGTGGATATTAGATGCTATTCATGAAAATATTATGCCCC
>JABMRD010000029.1 GCA_013202875.1 Actinomycetota bacterium
AACCAAAGGTTCTAAACCTTGTGATCTTTTATATAAATGTGGTGACTATTTATCCATTTCACCATAAAATAATATTTAATATTTTAAGCTTGGAGGAAGTTAAACTGTAAACACCAAGCTTAGATAGTACATATAATAGGTTAAAATATACAATTAAATTTTTATGAATACTGGTTTTTACAAACTCTCGAGAAATAGACAAAAAATAATATATGGTATAGGTCTTGCAATAAATGATTTATTATTTTTAGGAGCAAGTTACTATGCAGCATATTTTATAAGGTTTTACACCAATCTTTTTGCCCCTAGTTTGGTCTCTTATACAATTGATGAAAGATATGTATTCTATTCTTTAATATATATTGGTTTTTCCTTAATTGTATTTTTATTATTTGGTTTATATAGCTTTGACAAAATATATACAGGACCAAAGAAATATCTAAAAATAGTTGTTTCTATAGTAGTAAGTGTTTCTTTAACAATTGGGTTTGGAAAACTTTTTGAGGGTTATCCATTTTCACGTATTTGGATATCATTTTTATTGTTAATAAGTTCTATTCTTTTAATATTAAGCAGAGATTTTTATGGAATTATAACAAAAAAAATTTTAAAAAATATTAAAAATCCACCGAAACCCTTAATTATTGGATTTGGAGAAAATTTTATAGTCATGGCTGGTCTTTCTAGAAAAGTGAAGAAAGTATTATATGGTTTATTTTTAATTATAAATGATGTTATTTTTTTAGTTTTTAGTTTTTACATAGCCTATTACATTAGATTTTTTAAAGGGATTTTTAAGGAAGTTGCAATCTCTTATACTTTAGATCAAAATTATATTTTTTATTCAATAATTTTCATACTAACTAATATATTAATATTTTTTATATACAAGTTATATAACTGGGATAATATTTATAGGGGATCTGGTTATTACCTAAGAATTATCAAGGCTTTTGTCATTAATATTGTAATTATAATTTTAATTGGTTATCTATTTGAACAGTTTACATTTTCAAGAATATGGCTTTTATTTTTAATAATAATAGGTATATCTATATTATGTATTAGTAGATTTATTATAGAAATAATTTCTCAAGTTATAATTAAGAGACTGAGTATAAATCCAAAAACAATAATTGTAGGAATTGGTGAAAATGGTAAAAGAATAGAGGATACTTTCAAGAGGCGTTCTTTTTGGGGATATGAAATACTTGGTTATGTTGATACTAAAGAAAGAATAGAATCAGATAAAAATTATTCAAGTCAGTTTAAAATATTGGGATATGAAAAAAACATGGGAGAGGTAGTAAAAAAATATAATATACAAAGGGTAATAGTATCCGGTTTGGAATACAAATATTTTGAGATACTGGATATTCTAGAAAAGTTAAAAGCTTACGATGTTTCAATTCTAATATTCCCAGGTTTTTTTGAATTTTCAATAAAAAGAATGGAAATGCGAGAAATAAGTGGCATACCTTTGATGCAGGTAGCTAATATCGGTTTTTTTGGTTTTAATCTCTTTTTAAAAAATTTAATCGATTATGTGCTTGGTACAATAATTTTTATACTTTTTATTCCAATTTATTTAATTGTAGGGCTGGCTATAAAATTAGATTCAAGAGGTCCGGTTTTCTACAAACAAAAAAGGTATACAAAGGACTGCAAAGAATTTTATATTTATAAATTCAGAACGATGTATTTGGATGCTGATAAGAGATTAAAGGAATTGATGGAATATAATGAAGCTGATGGTCCACTGTTTAAAATGAAAGATGACCCCAGGATAACCAGGATAGGAAGAATCTTAAGAAAATTTTCGATTGATGAAATACCTCAAATAATTAATGTCTTAAGGGGGGAACTTGGCTTAGTAGGACCAAGACCACCCATCCCAGAAGAAGTAGAACAATATGAAGATTGGGTTAAGAAAAGATTAAATGTAAAACAAGGCATCACTGGCCTATGGCAGATTAGTGGTAGAAGTGAACTTAATTTCGAGGAAATGGCAAGATTGGATTTATATTATATTCAAAACTGGTCTATAGGAATGGATATAAATATCATATTAAAAACAATACCCGCCGTTATCTTTAGCAGGGGTGCTTATTAAATATTCAAATATTCCGTTATGTTTGACATAATTTTCTATTTGTGTAATTATATAAAAGTGTCTATAGTTTATTATAATGATTTAGCAAGGCTTATAGCAAATATATAGTAATAAAATATAATAATTATTTATAGCAATGATAAGTAATAAAAAAGGAGACCATAACCATATACTTTTATTATTCCTTCTGTTTGTCTTTGTCATATCTTTTACCTTCCATGCATGTTCTTTTAATAATCAGCCCGAAGACAAGATAGATGTAGGCGAAGAAGATCCATTTTTAAATCAATCCAATACAAGCAATAATAATGAAGATCTCAAATCTGAAACTATGCAAGGTAGCAAGGAAGAAGAGACAACAGAAGAAGATGAACAGAACGATTTAGAAAACGAAGAAGAATTAGAAGAAGATAAAGATAAGGAAACTTCTGAAGAAAGTAAAGAAACTGAACCATTAACCATTAAAGTGTATTATACTGATTCAATTGTCCAATATCTTGTTGGAGAAGAAAGAATAATCTCAGGAACACATAAATATCTTTCTGCTTTTATGGAACTTCTAAAACCACCACTTGAACCTGGACATATGACTTTAGTGCCAGCTACTACTAAAATAAATAAAATAAGTTTTGATAATGGTAACATTGCTTTAGACCTATCACCGGAATTTGTAAATGATAGATTTAAAGGTGATGCAGTTGATATATTGTTGGTGTATTCAATAGTCAATACTTTTACCGAGTTTTCCGAGGTAAATACTGTTAGTTTTTATATCGATGGTAAAAGATTGAATACATTAGGACAGCTTGATATAAGTAGTTCCTTATATAGGAATGAAAGCTGGATTAGGGGAAATTAAGAGAAGAAAAGAAACTTAGTATGAATAAAAAATTTAATAACAGCAATTTTTTTAGGTTCGTATTAACCTTTTTTGTTATTTTAATATCTTTATCGATTATCTTTGTAAGTTTTGCCGATAAAAAATTAATAGCAGGTGATGCTATTACTATATTTCTTGACCCAGGTCATGGCGGTAGTGATCCAGGTTGTATTCATAATGGATTGATGGAGAAAGAGATTAATTTGAAAATTTCTTTAAAATTAAAAAGCTTGCTCGAGTCTAATGGATTTCGAGTAATTATGAGACGTACATCGGATCAAGGTATGAGTTTAGATGATATAGCTAATATGGCCAGTGATAGTGGAGCAGACTTATTTTTATCCATCCATAATAATGCTTCCCTTTCTCCAGAATCTGCAGGTACTGAAACCTACTGGAGTGCAAATGGAGTATCCGGTTCCAGTCAGTTTGCTGCATCAATTCAAAGCAGTTTAGTTAGCGAAATAGGTAGACCGAACAGGGGAGTAAAAACTGCAGATTTTAGAGTTATAAAAAATACCAGGATTACAGCAGCATTGGTGGAATGTGTATTTTTGTCAAATCCTGATGAAGCTAATTTACTTAAAGATGATGGATTTTTGAATAAAATCGCTAATGGGCTTTTTAATGGAATAAGTAATTATGCTAGAAATATTACACCTACACCCAGCAATAGTACAACTGGTGGTACTTACAAAGCAACTAAGGTTCTTGTGAATATAGACGAACCAACAAACAGCCAAACGATTGGTGGTAATTTTGAGTTGAAAGGTTGGGCTGTTGAGCAAAGTGGAGTAAATTCACCTGAAATAACTGCGGTACATGTGTATGATGGCCCTGCCGCAGGTGCTAAAAATATGGTAGGAAATGCTACTTATGGCATTGCCAGGCCTGATGTTGCACAATCCTTCGGTAAAGCTAATTTTACAAACTGTGGGTTTACTTTAGGGGTGGATAGCAGCAGATTAACAAAGGGTACCCATGTTCTGTATGTATATGCACATAATGAACAATTAGGATGGGCCTATACCACTGTGAAAGTAAATGTATTAAATGATGGCAGCAATGTTGGAAATCAGGATAACAGTATAAGTACTCCGGTACAGGGAACAGTAGAAACTAATACTACAAATACCACTAATAACAGTACTTCTAATCAGAATTATAATAGTTCAGGGACACAAAAAGTATTAATTAACATAGATTCACTAAAAAATAATCAGCAGGTATCAGGTAGCTTTGAACTAACTGGTTGGGCAGTAGAGCAGAGTGCAATGGATTCTACTGGAATTACAGCCATGCATGTCTATGATGGACCAGCAAATGGTGAGCAAAACATGTTGAGTGTCGCTCAGTATGGTATTGCAAGACCTGATGTTGCTTCTAATTTTGGGAAAGCAAACTTTACCAATTGTGGTTTTAAATTAATTGTTAATAGCAGCAAACTTACAAATGGTAAGCATACCCTTTATGTCTATGCTTATAACCCAAATCTTGGTTGGAAATATGTAACTGTTGCCATAAATTATGCTGGAAGTACCAGCTCTGGAAGTACAAGCTCTGTTAGTGGAGGAACAGTTATAACCAACGGTACTAATATAGTTGGCTACTATGAAGTAACTGTTGACCAACTTGTTAGTATATTCATAAAGAGAAATTCTACCAAAATAGAATGGGCAACCAGGCTTGCTCCAATTTATATACAATATGGCAAATTATTTAATATAAGAGCGGATATAGCTTGGGCTATGATGTGCCATGAAACAGGATTTCTGGAATATACAGGAGATGTAAAACCAAACCAGAACAATTTCTGCGGCATGGGAGCTACCGGAGGTGGCGTTCCAGGCAATAGCTTTGCTACTGAAGAACTGGGAATAATAGCCCATTATGCACATCTTGCCTGGTATGTATATCCATCTCATATAAACGGGTATTGTTCAAAAGCTTATGATCCCAGACATTCAGATTCTCATTACTTTAATGGAAACAGCACCATTGGTACCTTAAATGCTAGATGGGCACCTTCAAACAGCTACACAGATAAGATACTGCTTTTTGCAAATCGAATCTATGGTAATTAATTAGTTTATAGCTAGCTGTTTCTATTTTTCTAACACCCAATTAATGATATAATAAACGTTAAATTTTATGTATTTACCATTTATTTAATATGTTTTCTAGTAGATTAAGAGAAACAACCAACAGATTAGAAAAATTTAGTGATTTAAAAAAAATACCAGTTACTGGTAACATTGGTTTTTTTAGAAAGATAAAAAATCTGTATTCAAATATTCTTTTTTTATTCCTAAGACCCCTTGTAAACCGTCAAAATGCATATAATAAAGCTGTATATGATTTTAATAGGGAAGTTCTATCTAATTTAGATGAAGTTAGTAGAAAAATTATTAATACTCGGGATAAAGTAGATGATATAGAAGATAGACTTAAAAAATTAGAATATAAGGTGTGGATAGATTTTCCTTCAAATTTTGATTATTCGAAGTTTGAAGATCAGTTCAGGGGTCCTGAAGAGTTGATAAAGGAAAGGCAAAAAATTTATTTAGATTATATAAATAAACAAAAAAGTGTTCTGGATATTGGTTGCGGAAGGGGAGAATTTTTAGAGCTGCTTAAAGAAAATGGAATAAAAGCATCTGGTATAGAGTCTAATAGGCAGATGGTAAAAAGGTGTCTGGATAAGGGTTTGGAAGTAGAGTATGCACATGCTATAAGTTATCTTAAAAATTACCAGGGAAGTTTAGGTAATATTTTTTTATCCATGATAGTAGAGCATCTTGATTTTAAAGATATTTTTACTATAATCAACACTGCCTGGGAAAAAATGGAAAAAGATTCAGTGATACTGATAGAGACCATAAATCCCAATTCCTTTTATGCTCAATCAAGAGCTTATGTTATTGATCCAACTCATATAAACCTGATTTCCCCAGAAACACTTAGCTATACATTTAAAAGAGTTGGATTTAGGAATTTAAAAATAATATACAAAAGCCCTGTTCCAAAAGAACAAAGGTTAAAGTTTATAAAACATCAAATAAACGATAAGGAATTAAATAAGGTTCTAAGAAAAATAAACAATAATTTAGAAATATTAGATGATATAATATTTGGCAATTTGGAATATGTAATAATGGGAGTTAAATAAGATTGATAGCAAATATTAGAAAATTGTTTTCATATCGTGAACTTATAGTTAGCCTTACTAAAAAAGAACTTAAGATAAAATATAGAGGTTCGGCACTTGGTTTTTTCTGGTCTCTCCTAAATCCTATTCTGACCATGCTGGTTTACTCTTTTGTGTTTTCAATTGTTTTGCAGGTTGGTACTCCAGAGTTTGCAATTTTTTTGATTTGTGCTTTGCTTCCATTTAATTTTCTATCAAATTCCGTTAATTATGGAGCCAGTAGTATTATTGCCAACAGCAACCTGGTAAATAAGATATATTTCCCCAGGGAGATTATTCCACTTTCTATTATACTTGCAAATCTTTTTAATTTCCTTTTGGAGCTCGCAGCTCTGTTTATTGTGATGGGGATCATGGGTTACAGGTTTTATATTTACCTGTACCTGCTTCCAGTGGTGATATTTATACAATTTTTTTTGGTAGTAGGCATGACTCTTTTAGTCTCGGCTTTAAATGTCTTTTTCAGGGATCTGCAGCATCTGATAACTATTATCATGATGGTATGGTTTTTTGGAACTCCGATTATATATCCATTAAGTATGGTGCCGGAAAAGTATCAGTTTATTATAAAAATTAATCCTATGACTATATATGCAGATTATTACCGCAATATTTTTTATTATGTAAAATACCCTGAGGGAGCTGGTTTTCCTTCTGCCATGGAGACTTTAACTGCTGTTGGTATTACTCTTTTATTATTCTTTATAGGTTATTTTGCTTTTAAAAAACTGGAGCCTAGATTTGCAGAGGAAATATAAATTATGGTTGATAAAAATAAGAGTTTAAATAACATAGCAGTTGATATAAATAAGGTTACTAAAAGATATAGAATTTATCATGAAAAAATTCCCAGTCTAAAAAACACCATACTTAGAGGGAAAAGGACTACTTATGAAGAATTCCTGGCTTTAGATGATATATCCTTTTCTATTAAATATGGTGAAACCTTTGGAATAATTGGTCCTAATGGTTCGGGTAAAAGTACTCTTCTAAAGCTTATCTCAAATATAATCCGGCCAAATTCTGGAAAGATTAACATAGATGGTACCGTATCTGCACTTTTAGAATTAGGTGCAGGATTTCATCCTGACCTTACAGGTAGGGAAAATATATACATTAATTCTGCCATACTGGGTATGAGAAAAAGAGAAGTGGATAAAAGATTTGATCAGATTGTAAGATTTTCAGAACTTGAAAAATTTATTGATACTCCGGTTAAGAATTATTCTTCTGGTATGTATATGCGGCTAGGCTTTTCCATAGCCATAAATGTTAATCCGGATATATTGCTGGTAGATGAAGTTTTAGCTGTAGGAGACCAGTCATTTCAGGCTAAATGCTACAAAGCAATATATGACATCATGAAACGAGGTAAAACTATTATCATAGTTTCCCATGATCTTGAAACCATATCTGATTTATGCAGCAGGGTTGCATTCCTAAAGGAAGGTAAAATTGTAGATTTAGGGAATCCTATAAGGGTGGTTAGCCAGTACAGGGCATATGTTGAAGAACTTGAAAAAAAGAGGGCAGGAGACCAGCAAAAAGAAGAAAGAAAAAAAATATTCAAGACGGTTATTGAAAGCAACAGAAAGGTAGTAGATGGTGAGGATATTGAAAAATTATCCAGACTGGATTCAGAGCAAACCATAAAAAGGTTTGGCTCTGGTGATGCTATGATAGCTGATATAAGGCTACTGGACGAAAATGAAAATAAACTGGACTATTGTAAATATGGTGATGAGGTTAAGATAGCTTTAGATATTAAATTTAATAGGAAAGTTGAAAGCCCAATTTTTGGTATTAGAATAACTGACGTTAAAGATAATATTGTTTATGGCACCAATACCAGGACTAATAATCTTAAAACCAAAGTTTATAACAATAGTGAAAGCTTAAGGGTAAAATTTGCTTTCAAAGTAACCCTTATTGGCGGCAATTACCATGTTACTCCCGCTGTAGGTTATAAAGATTCAAAAACTTATTGTGACTGGATTAATAATATGCTTACCATAAATGTTTTAAAAAATGAAAAAGCAGAAGGAATAGCTAATCTTAATTCTAAAATTACCATAGAGAAAATTTCATGAATGAACCCAGGGTAGCATTAATTATTATAAACTTTAATGGTAAACTGCATCTTGCTCAGTGCGTGGAATCTATTTTTAATCAGACTTATAAGAATTTTTCAGTAATTATAGTAGATAATAATTCTGCAGATGATAGTGTTAGATTCATAAAGGAAAACTATCCTAATATAGAGTTAATAGAGAATAAGAGAAATATTGGCTTCGGAAAGGCGATAAATCAGGTACTTAAACAAAAGCTATGTGGTAGTGATTTTAAATTTTTTGGAGTACTAAATAATGATATAAAGCTGGATAATAGATGGCTTGAAAATTTAATTGAATACAGCCACAAAAACCCAAAAGCAGGAATATTAAGTGGAAAGATTCTTCTATATCACTGGCCCAAATATATTAACAGCACCGGGGTCAATATAAATTATTCTGGTTATGGCTGGGATAGGGATTTCTTTGAGCTGGATAAAAAATGTGATAGGAAAAGCGGGCCCGTTTTAGCTGTAACCGGTTGCGCAACCCTGGTAAGAACAGAAGTATTTAAGCAGATTGGCTTATATGATCATGATTATTTTATGTATTATGAGGACTGTGACTTATGTCTTAGGACCTGGAAATATACTGATTTTACAGTGGACTATGTAGAGAGCGCAGTAATTTATCATAAGTTTTCTGCTTCTTCAGGTGTTTTTTCAATAAAAAAACATTTTTATATAAAAAGATCCAGATTTATTTTTATCCTTAAAAATTTCCCTCTATCTTTTGTGATAAACATCTTTCCCAGAATAACCAGATATGAGTTTGGTGACTTTATGTTGCCACTGATTAAGAGGTTAGATTTTGCTAATGTCTTTCGAGAATTCTTGGTTTACTTTATATTTCTTGGCAGGTTTCCATTTTTTGTGATAAAGAAATTATTTGCCAGAAAAAAAGCTAAAAAATATGACTGGTGGGAAATGCTACACCCAACCTACTTTAAATCCGCTGCCAAGAATATAAATCCAGAATTTGTAGATATTATGAAACCACATATTAAGAAATATGGCGCGATATCAAATAGAGTACTGATGGGAATAAATGATGCCGGTATTGGTAGGGGCTGGTCCAATATTATAGATTCAATACCCAGGGGAAGATACCTATTTAATGAAGGTAACTGCAGATTTGCCATAGATTATGTGAAAAATGAAAATTATTATCTACAGATTCATTACAGGAATTATGAAAATCAAGGTAAGAAATTGAAGATATCTGCAGGTAATTTTTCCACCACAGTTAACCTGGATTATGGATGGAATACTGAATTTATAAAACTTCCAAACAGTTTGATAAAGAATGAGAAGCTAGATATTAATCTGGAATTGGTAAAGGGGAGTCACGCTTTTAAGAATTTATTTATAAATGAAATTTCAGTACTGTCAGAGGATTCAAATTTACTTAGACTGGTTTAATTATGACTAAAAAAAAGAAAAAAAGATGCCTGCTTATAGTACATAGATTTTATCCTTTCATGGGAGGAGCTGAGCGTCTTTTTTTAAGATGGGCACAGGAATTAGAAAAACTGAATTACAGAGTAGATGTATTTACCACTAATGTTTGGGATAATGATTTTTTCCACTCAGGGGAAAAAAGATATATTAAACAAACAAAGCAAACACTGGGAAATATTTTTATAAGTCGTTTTAGGATATTTCATCCTCCTAATAAAAATAACTTGCTTAAGCTGTTTAGCAAGATTCCCATAAGATACCTCAAATATATAATTGGTTTTCCATATATATTTCTGCCTGGTTATTATGTTTATATGTTTTATCTAAAACTAATGTCTAATAAATATGACTTTGTATTAGCTGGGGTATATCCCCACTATTACCTGATATATCCAGCTTTAGTTTATGCTAAAAGTAAAAATATTCCCTTACTCTGTGTACCTCTTCTGCATTTTGGAGAACCAAATTCTGAAGAAAGTTTTGAGCTTTTCTTTAATGATAGAAGCAAGGAAATTTTAGCCAGAAGTAATCTAATACTAACCCAAACTAAAATGGAAAAGGAGAAACTGGTTAACTATGGTTATGATAGGGGAAAAATTGTAACTGCAGGTATAGGGATAGATGAAGATAAGGTGGTAGGAGGGAATGGTACCAGGTTTAAGGATAAATATAATATTGATGGTCCTATGGTACTGCAAATTTCAACCCAGACCCATGATAAAGGTTCACACCACATAGTAGAGGCAATGAAGATACTCTGGGAGAAGAAATTTAATGTAAAGTTGGTACTTATTGGACAAATATTAAAAGATTTTGAGGATTACCTGCTCCAGCAGAAAGCTAATGTTTTTGAAAACACCATTATCTTAAATTATATAACAGAACAGGAAAAAAAAGATGCTCTTGATGGTTGTGATATTTTTGTAATGGTCTCAAAATCAGAGTCTTTTGGTCTTACCTATCCAGAGGCCTGGCTATATAAAAAACCAGTAATTGGTGCATTCTGCAGTGGAGTTACAGAACTTATAGAAGATGGAATAAATGGTTATCTTATACCATTTGGAGATAAAGGAATGCTTTCAGAATATATAGTTAAATTACTGGCCAATAAGGATTTAAGAGATAAAATGGGAACGCAAGGTTACCATAAGGTAATAAACAATTACATCTGGCAAAAGCGATTGAAAAGTTTTAATAAAGTAATAAAAAGTATGAAATAAGGGAAGATTATGAGGATAGGGATAGATGTAAGCAGGTATTTTGATAGGTCTGGAGGAGTTGGAATATATGCAGCAAACCTGCTTAAATATTTACTTAAAATAGATAAGAATAATGAATATAATGCTTACAGCTTTTTTTATAACTGTTTTCCCTCCAACTGGAAACATAAAAAAATAATTGATGAATTTAGAAAGTACGGTAAGGTAAATTTTTCTCAAATAAATTTACCCACATCAATTTTAAAAAGAAAATGGAATAATTCTTCAATAGAAAAAAAAGAAAAGCTACTGGGCGGTGTTGATATAATCCACAGTACTGCATATATGATTCCTGAATTATTTAATGCAGGATTGGTAGTAACCATACATGATTTAAGTTTTTTGATATTTCCAGAGTACCATACAAAAGAAAATTATGAGCTGGTTTTAAGTAATCTTATTTACCTTAATTCAAGACCGGATATGGTAATTTGTGATTCCCGGCAGACCAAAAAAGATGTAATTAAGTATTTTCATGTACCTGAGGAAAAATTAAGAGTGGTTTACCTGGGTGTAAGTGATAGCTTTAGGGAAGAAATAGACTCAGATTTTAGAAAAAAGATATTAGTAAAATATGGGTTAACAGGTAAGTACCTGCTTTGTGTAGCATCTATTGAACCCAGAAAAAATTTTTTAAGGATAATAAATGCATTTAGTGAGTTTATAAAGAAAGAGGAATATAATGAGTATAGCCTGGTTTGTGTTGGCGGTAGAGGGTGGAAAAATATAGAAATCTATTCTCTGGTAAAACAAAAGAATTTAGAGGGTAAAATAAAATTTTTAAGATCTATAGAAGAATGTGAGCTTGCATCCATATACAACCAGGCTGAAATATTTTTATACCCTTCGCTGTATGAAGGTTTTGGCCTGCCAGTTCTTGAAGCTATGGCCTGTGCAGTTCCAGTAATTACTTCTAATGTTTCTTCACTCCCAGAAGTAGCTTCAGATGCTGCAATATTGATAAATCCTTATAGTGAAAAAGATATTTATACTACGGTTTGCTCTTTGTTAGAAAATGGTTCCCTGAGAGAAGAATTAATTTCTAAGGGTTTAGATAGAGTAAGAGAATTTAGCTGGGAGAAGACTGCCAGGGAAACTCTAAAAGTGTATCATGAGGTTTACAATTTATAAGTCCAGAAATATTTTTTATAAATTATATACCTGAAAATAAATTTTCTACTAAAAATAAGTGGTAAATTTTTATTGTATATTTTTATAAAATTTGATTAAATAATAGTAATTTTATAAATATAAAGAGCAATATTGAAATTTATAATATCTTCTAAAAACCCGCAAGGGCAGAGTTCCACGCACTTCAGTGCGTGGGTGAATGAATAGGCGACGATATGATAAAATGTTAGTATGGAAACATACTTAAGTGGTCATGGAGCATACAGGACTCAAT
>JABMRD010000030.1 GCA_013202875.1 Actinomycetota bacterium
CCTTTCGGTTCACTGGATTTTGAGTCCAGCGCGTCTGCCTATTCCGCCACTCCGGCACTTTAGAAATAATACAATTTATGCAGGTTATTATCAAGAATCAAGCAAGACATATATTAAAGACTTAACGAAAAGAATTAGATGATATTGTGATATTGATAAAATTTTTTACGGTGTACTTTTAAAAGATACTCATGATATATTTCGCAATATAACAACAATGAGTGAAAATATTTTAGGCGTGTATTTTTAAAATGTAGATGGTAAAATATTGATTGTGCATTGACAATTGTTTAATAATTTATTATATTTTATAAGCGTCATTAAGTTTCTATGAAATTTGATGACGCTTATTTTTTAATTACCACCTTCTTCTTTTTGGCAGTAGGAAGAATTAAAAGTCCACTTGACAGTTTAAACCTTGAAAGAGAGTGAGATATGGTAAAAAATATCAGGATGGAGAAATTCTGGCATTCAGCAAGAGGATGTATATACGAGCATGGTTCGTTTATACACCCAGAATAGCAATATATCCGAACTTATTTCGGATACAAACAAGTTGTATGTCATGCCAAATATCCAATGAAAGAAGGAAATAATATGAAACAAATACCAAATGAATTGGCTCCTTGTGGAGTTTTTTGTGGAGCATGTCCTTCGTTTGAAAAGACCTGTTTTGGATGTCCCTCAGAAAATAAAAAACAAAAAAGAACAAGTAAATGGGGGTGCAAAATAAGGGACTGTTGCTATAATATTGAAGAGAAAGATTTCTGTATTGACTGTAGTAAATTTCCATGTAAAAAACATAGGAAGAAAATTCTTGATACTCATCCGGGAGATCCGAAATTTAAATACAGACACGAGATTCCGGAAATTTTTGAAAAGATGGAAGAAATAGGAATAGAGAACTATTTCGAATATCAGAAGCGAAGATGGTCCTGCTCTTTCTGTGGAGGAATCGTCAATTTTTATCATTACAAGTGTAGTAAATGTGGGAAAGAAGTAATTGTATAATGTTTACGGCGCGTCGTCTAAAAGCGAATATGAGGTTCCGCTCCCTTCAGTCATTCCACCCAAACTGCTCTCTTGATAGTCGATAACTTCTCATATCCGCAAGACGTTGTGCGAAAGAGTTAGCCAAGATAAGGAGAAATCAATATGAAACAATGGTATGAATCTTTATTTGAGAACTATGGTAAAAAGTATGATAATGAAAACTTTACACAAGGTACAATTGGCGAGTGTGATTTCATCGAAAAAGAAATTAATTTTAATAAGTCGATAAAAATTATCGATATCGGATGTGGTACTGGCAGACATTCGATTGAATTAGCAAAAAGGGGATACGAGGTTACGGGAATTGATTTATCAGAATCACAACTGGAGCGAGCAGAAGAAAAAGCAAAAGCTCAAAACCTGCAAATCGATTTTCAGAAACATGATGCAAGGCAATTGCCGTTTAAGAATAAATTTGATTTAGCAATAATGCTCTGTGAAGGCGCTTTTCCATTGATGGAAACTGATGAGATGAATTATGAAATTCTACGCAATGCATCCAATTCTTTAAAACCCTCAAGCAAACTAATTTTTACTACACTGAACGGATTGTTTCCGTTATTTAATTCAATTGATAGCTTTTGTGCATCAACGAAAGAGGGAAATGCAACATATGGAAGTAATACTTTTGATTTAATGACTTTCCGAGATTACAATATTACAACAGTAGAAGATGATTTTGGAGATAAAAAGGAATTGGAATGTAATGAAAGATATTATGTGCCATCTGAAATAACATGGTTATTAAAATCGTGCGGATTTAAAACAATTGATATCTACGGTGCTAAACTGGGAGCCTTTTCAAGGGATGACAAACTGACAAAAGATGATTTTGAAATGTTAGTAATTGCTGAAAAATAATGTCTATATAATCATCAGAGGTATAATTATTATGAAATCTATAGAAGAAAGCGTTGTAATCGCTATGGATGGTTCTGATAAGGAATTATTCCCTTATTTACCTTATATATTGCAAGATATATGGGAAATTGGAACCTCTTCAGAAGTTATAATTGATTTGGTCCAAAAACATACAAAAGACTATTCCAAACTTAAAGTACTGGATTTAGGATGTGGAAAAGGTGCCGTATCAGTCAAACTGGCTCATAAACTAAAATGTAAATGTTATGGAATTGACGCCATTAAAGAATTTATTGATGAAGCTAATTTAAAAGCAAAAGAGTTTAAAGTAGGTTCTATTTGTAAATTCGAAGTAAATGATATACGGTTGAAAGCGGAAAAATTATCCTATTTTGATATTATCATTCTTGGTAAATGCTATAATATATAAGATTGCGCAAAGGTATCATTTTTTTTACCAGGTACTAATAAAAATTATTAAAAATCTTTAAAGACCTAATCTTTTAGAGTGAATATGGTTAAACTAAAAGAATATTTATTTATCAGTCCGGTTTAAATCAGGAGTTTTAATTGAAAAGCGGTAGAAATAATAAAGTTATTTTAATTGATGGAAATAATATTGCATATAGAGCCTTCTATGCACTTCCTGATAGTATTTCCACTTCATCTGGTATTATAACCAACGCTGTTTTAGGATTCACAAACATGCTGTTAAAACTTATAGAAGAACAGCATCCGGATACAATATTATGTGCATTTGACAGTAAGGTTCCGACGTTCAGGCATAAAATATTCGACCGGTATAAAATAAATAGAAAAAAAATGCCCACGGAACTATCGAGCCAGTTTCCTTTAATTAAAGAGGTTCTTGATGCCTTTAATATTATTTATTTAGAAAGAGATGGTTTTGAGGCTGATGACGTACTTGCAGGAATAGTAAATAGTATTAAAGATAAGTTTGATCAGATAATAATAGTTACCGGCGATAAAGACATATTGCAGTTAGTTTCCGGTAACATAAAAGTTATGGCGATTAAAAAAGGCATTACCGATACAGTAATTTTTGACAGGCTTAAAGTAGAGGAAAAATTTGGGGTTAAGCCGGAAAATATGAAGGACCTTTTAGCCTTAATGGGGGATAGTTCAGATAATATACCGGGTGTGCCGGGAATAGGTCCAAAGACGGCCAGACTGCTTGTGAGAAAATATGGATGCCTGGAAGAAATTTATAAAAACATTAATAAAGTAGATAATCCACGGCTGAAGGAACTTTTAACAAATAATAAAAATCTTGCTGAACTGAGTAAAGAATTAACTACATTAAAAATAGCCTGTGATGCAGATGCAAGTGAATTTATAAATAAAAGTTTTAAGAACATTAGTTTCAATAAGGTCAAGCAATTGTTTGAAAGTCTTGAGTTCAGATCTCTGGAAAAAAGACTGGTTAACCTGAAAGATAAGATTGATTTTAAGGAAGAAATCCCCGTGGTTAAAAAGAGAACAGATAAAATTAATTTAAAACGTTTAATCGGAGGTTTAAACTTAGAAATTTTAAATAAAAATCTTACTACGAACATATATATTACAGAAGTTGCCGCTGATGATGTGTTTTACGGTATTATTCTATATTCTGGAATAGATAGCGCCTATTTAATTGAAAGAGACAGTTTAAATGAAGATGCTGTAAAAAAGACTGTAAAAAAATTGCTCGAAAATAAAGAAATAAAAAAATCAGGTTATGATTTTAAAAAAATATACAAAATTTTAAAGGATTACGGTATTTGTTTAAGCGGGAAGCTTATAGATTATAAAATATTATATTTAATCTTGAATCCACTTAAATCTACAACTACTCTGGATGAGATAACCGGTGATCTGCTGAATATGGAAATAGAAGATATCCAATTTAGTGAAGGCAAAGAAGGCAGTGGTTTAATTGAATTTAAAGATATGCAAAAGGAAAATCAGTTAAAGCTTGATCTATATAAGGATGAAAAACAGAAAACGAAAGATGGTATAGAGAAACTGGATGTGAAACTGGATGGAATATTAAGAAGATTAAGTCTATATAAAAAAATTGAGACTGGATTACTTGAAAAAATAAAAAAGGAAAAACTGGATAAGTTATACTGGAGAATAGAAGAGCCGCTTATACAGGTGCTGGCTGAGATGGAACATGCAGGTGTTAATATAGATAAAAAATATCTAAGCAGTTTAATTGAGGAATATGAGCTGGACATAGGAATACTTGAGAAAGAAATTTATAAGCTTTGCGGTGAGGAGTTTAATATAAATTCTCCGCAGCAACTCTCAGAGATTCTTTACAGAAAGCTAAACCTTCCGGTCACAAAAAAAATTAAAACCGGATTTTCTACAGATGCAGGTGCCCTTAAAGCTATTTATGACAGCTCTCCTATAATAAGAATAATATTAGATTACAGAGAAAAAACCAAACTAAAGAATACTTATATTGATGTTCTACCAACCTTGATAGATCCTGAAGACTTGAGGGTCCATACTACATACAATCAATTGGGAACGTCTACAGGAAGGATAAGCAGCAGCGACCCCAACTTGCAAAATATTCCCGTAAGAACTGATTATGGAAGACAGATAAGAAAAGCTTTTATACCTGGAAAAGGCTATGATTTGATTCTGGCTTCAGATTATTCTCAAATTGAGCTGAGGGTGCTGGCACACTTATCAGGAGATGAGAATCTGTTGGGTTCATTTAACAGGAAAGAAGATATACATACCCGCACAGCATCAGAGATATTTAGAGTAAGCTATGATGATGTTGATGTTACTTTAAGAAGAAAGGCAAAAGCTATAAATTTTGGGATAATATATGGAATGACCGAGTATGGTCTGAAGAGCAGGCTTTCTATCCCGGAAGAGGAGGCTAAAGAATATATTCAGAAGTATTTTGATAGATACCAAGGGGTGAAAAAGTATTTAAAATTTTTAATAGACGATGCATACAAAAAAGGTTACACTACCACAATTTTTGGTAGAAAAAGATACTTAAAAGAGCTGGGAAGCAGTAATGTTAGAATAAGAAGTCTGGGAGAGAGATTTGCAGTAAATACTCCCATACAGGGAAGTGCTGCAGATATAATGAAACTTTCTACTGTAATTCTTTTTAACAAATTAAAATTAAATAACATAGACAGTAACATAATACTTCATGTTCATGATGAACTGGTATTGGAATTAAAGGAAAGAGATTTAGAAAAAATTAAAAAAATAGTGATAGAATCAATGGAAAATTGTGTGAGTTTAAAAGTAAAACTCAAGGTGGATATAAAAACTGGTAAGAATTGGTATATTTAAAAAAATATTTTATGATATTGATTATTCTTTTCTTGCATGCTATCCTTTTCGAATATTAAAAAAGGAGATTGGTTTATAAAAATATGAATGAGAATAATATTTATAACAAACTAACAAATGAAAACTGTATGATAAAAAATGAAAATGGTGAGCTGGTTCCCAATTATGATCTCACTATGGTTAATTTGAATGATGGTGATGTGGTCAAGGGTAAGGTAGTAAAGATCGATAAAGATGAAGTTTTGGTTGATGTGGGCTTTAAATCAGAAGGAGTTATACCCCGGAGTGAGCTATCAATAAGAAATGATGTAAAACCTGAAGATATCCTGAAGATTGATGATGAAATAATGATAATGGTAATTCAGAAGGAAGATCAAGATGGCCGCCTCATACTATCAAAAAAAAGAGCTGAAGTAGAGCAAAATTTTGATAGGATAGAGAAAATATATGCGAGTGGCGATATTGTTGAAGGTGAGATTATGGAGTGTGTCAAAGGGGGCCTGATTGTAGATATAGGACTAAGGGGATTTTTACCGGCATCATTAATAGATGTGAGAAAAACTAAAGATCTTGAATCCTTTATTGGTGAAAGATGTGTATGTAAAATTATTGAAGTCGATAGACATAGAAATAATGTTGTCCTATCCCGGAAAGTCATTATAGAAGATGAGAGAAAAGAACAACGAAAAGAAATACTCAATAGCATAGAAATCGGTCAGATAAAAAAAGGTATAATTACCAGTATCGCAGATTTCGGAGCTTTTGTTGATGTAGGTGGTGTTGATGGTCTGATACATATATCTGAACTTTCCTGGAATCATGTAAAACATCCTTCGGAAGTGATTAATGTTAATCAAGAAGTAGATGTAGAGATATTAGGTATTGATTATGACAAGCAAAGACTATCTCTGGGTTTAAAGCAAACCCAAAAGGATCCATGGTTGGAAAAAATAAAAGATTATTCCGTAAAAGATGTGATAAGTGGTAAAGTGACTAGAATAGTAAAGTTCGGATTATTTGTACAGACAGAGGGAGGCCTTGAAGGTCTTGTGCACATATCTGAATTAAGTCCGGACCCGGTAAATAAGCAAAGCGATGTTGCGAAAATCGGGGATGAGCTGATGGTTAGAATTATTGATATAGATTTTGATAAGAGAAGAATGGCTTTCAGTGTTAAGCAAGTCGAGAATCCAGTTGAAGATAAAGAAGAAGAAAAAAAGGTTAAAGATTCAAAATCAGAAGAAAAGATTGAAAAAAAAGAAGTTTTAGATAAAGAAGAAGAAAAAAAGGTTAAAGATTCAAAATTAGAAGAAAAGATTGAAAAAAAAGAAGTTTTAGATAAAGAATCCAATAAAAAAAAGCAAATAAAAGAAATATTGAAAGAAATGAAAGAAGAAGCCAATATAGAATAGCATGTTTCAGTAGTTCAAATTTATGCCTTAAAATTGCTTAGAACCACAATAATGTTTTAAAAAAACCGTTAGATATTATTATCTTTTTCACATTAATTATAAGCTTATTTGTCCAGACAGGAACTCATTAAATTATTAAATTAGCAGGAGGAATATACAATAGTAGTCTTAGGAATTACCGGCATGATCGCTTCGGGTAAAAGCACGGTAAGCAGATATATAAAAAAAATAAAGAAAAGTACCCTGATATTGGATGTAGATAAGGTAGCAAAAAACATCTATTCAAAAAATCCCGTAATCCTGAACGAACTTAGAAAAATATTTGGAGACGGGGTTTTTAATTCCGACGGGGATTTAATTTATAAATCTTTAGCAGAAAAAGTTTTTTCCAGCAAAACGGAACTGGAGAAATTGAACAGATTAATGTTTCCTTTAATTAGAAGTGAAGTAAAAAATATTTTAAATGAAAACAGGGATAAAAATTATATAATGATAGATGCGGCAGTATTATTCGACTGTAAATTGGACCTAATGTGCGATTATGTTATTCTGGTTGATACTTCTGACGGGAGAAGAGAAATCTTTTTAAAGAATAAAAATTTTTTAGATGATGATGTAAAATTAAGAATAGAAGGACAGCATATAAAAATAAATAGAAAGAAAGTGAATTTTATTATTAATAATAATAACTCTAAAGAGAGTTTGTTAAAAAAAGTAGAAGAAATTTTAAAAAATATTTAAGTATAAATAAAATAAAAAACACAGCATATGATATGCTTGATTCTAAATTTAAAATAGTATCCAATTATTCTCCTCAGGGGGACCAGAATAAGGCTATTAGCCAGCTGACGAAAGGCATCGAAGATAATCTTAAATTTCAAAGTTTACTGGGAGTTACTGGTTCCGGAAAGACTTATTCAATAGCAAATGTGATACAGAATGTTCAGCTTCCAACACTGGTTCTGGCTCCCAACAAGACACTTGCGGCCCAGCTTTGTAACGAGTTCAAGGAATTTTTCCCGAATAATGCAGTAGAATACTTTGTAAGTTATTATGACTATTACCAACCGGAAGCATATCTCCCCGGCAAGGATGTGTATATCGAGAAAGATACTTCTATAAATGAAGAAATAGAAAAGTTAAGATTATCCACCACTAATTCTCTCTATACCAGAAATGACGTTATAGTAGTTGCAAGTGTTTCCTGCATATATGGTCTGGGATCACCTTCTGAATACGGAAGACAGAGAATTATTTTAAGGTCAGGAGAAGAATTTCCAAGAGAGGAGATAATAGATAGGTTGGTCAATATAAGATACGAAAGAAATGATTATGATTTTGTCAATGGTAAATTCAGAGTCAAAGGGGATACAATTGAAATATTCCCGGCATATCAGGACAGGGCTGTAAGGGTGCAGCTTTTAGGAGATGGATTAGAAAGAATTGTCGAGTTTGATCCTGTGTCAGGAGAGATTTATGAAGAGAAAGAAGCATATATTATATCGCCAGCCACTCATTTTTTAGCAACTGTAGAATGGGTTGACAGGGCTCTGGAGACCATTGAAGAAGAGCTTGGGGAAAGAATAAAGTATTTTAAAAACCAGAATAAGCTGCTTGAAGCTCAGAGAATAGAATCAAGAACAAGATATGATATGGAAATGATAGAAGAATTAGGATTTTGTGGCGGTATTGAGAATTATTCAAGGCATATATTAGGAAAAAAACCAGGAGAAGCACCTAATACCCTGCTGGATTTTTTTCCTGATGATTTTCTTGTGGTTATTGATGAATCACATATTGCAATTCCTCAGATAAGGGGAATGTATGAAGGTGATCACTCAAGAAAACAAACTCTGGTAGACTATGGATTTAGACTTCCTTCGGCTTTAGATAATAGACCATTAAAATTTGAAGAATTTGAATTAAAAGTCAGTAGAGTGATATTTACTTCAGCTACACCCGGTTCTTACGAGAGAAAAGCGAGTAGTCAGATAGCGGAACAAATAATAAGGCCTACCGGGCTGGTAGATCCAGAAGTCTCTGTAAGAAAAACAAGAGGTCAGATAGATGATCTAATATATGAGATAAAGAAAGTCGTGAGTAGAGGTGAAAGGGTTCTGGTAACTACTCTCACTAAAAGAATGGCAGAAGACCTTACTGATTATCTATCGGGTAAAAAAATTAAGGTCAGATATTTACATTCCACTATAGATACGTTGGAAAGAGTGGAAATATTAAGAGGGCTGCGGACCGGAGAATTTGATGTGCTGGTGGGAATAAATTTACTGAGGGAAGGATTGGATCTCCCGGAAGTATCATTGGTTGCCATATTGGATGCAGACAAAGCGGGGTTTCTAAGGTCAGAAATATCACTTATACAGACTATTGGAAGGGCAGCAAGAAATGTTAACGGAAAAGTTATAATGTATGCCGATGATATAACTAATGCCATAAAAAATGCACTATCTGAAACCGACAGGAGAAGAGACATGCAAATTGAATATAATAAGAAGCATAATATTACACCGAAAACTATAAATAAAACCATATCTGACATATTATATAGCAGAGGGATAAAGACCAAAAAGGAAGCGAGAGCTGATTTTAAAGTTAGTGAACAGAAAAAAAGGTTCAGCGAATATAAATTGCTGGATATGGACCCTTCTAAAGCAGCCACTATAATAAGTGGCCTGGAAGAGGAAATGTACCTGGAAGCAAGAGAGTTGAATTTTGAAAAGGCTGCTGCTATCAGGGATGAAATAAAGAGGATAAAAAAAATAACCAATATAGAGGTTAAAAGATAATACTTATGAAAGAAGAAATAATAATAAAGGGTGCCAGGGAGCATAATCTTAAAAATATAAATTTAATAATCCCCAGAAACAAGTTCATAGTTTTCACCGGCGTAAGCGGATCGGGGAAATCATCACTGGCATTTGATACCATTTATGCTGAAGGACAGAGAAGATACGTAGAATCACTTTCTTCTTATGCAAGACAGTTCCTGGGACAGATGGAAAAACCCGATGTTGATTTAATAGAGGGCCTGTCGCCAGCGGTATCCATAAATCAGAAAGGTGTTTCTAAAAATCCCAGGTCTACAGTAGGAACCATTACTGAGATATATGATTATCTCAGGGTTCTATATGCTCAAATTGGGATACCTTATTGTTATAGGTGCGGTAAGCTCATAACCAGACAGACAGTAGATCAAATAGTGGATAGAGTAATGGAATTACCTGAAGGAATGAAATTCCAGGTCCTTTCACCTATTATAAGGGGCAGAAAGGGTGAATATATAAAGACTTTAGAAAATGTCAAGAAGAGCGGATATGCAAGAGTTAGAATAGACGGCAGAGTTTATGAGCTAGAGGAAGACTTTGATTTTAAATTAGATAAAAACGTTAAACATAGTATTGAAGTTATAGTTGACAGACTAAAAATAAAACCGGATATAAAAAAAAGGCTTTCTGAAGATATTGAAATATCGCTTAAAGAAAGCAGCGGTGTTGTATATATTCAACTGCTGGATTCCGGAGAAATACACAGCTTCTCTGAAAATTTTTCCTGCGTAGATTGTGGGATAGATTTTGAGGAACTTACCCCCAGGATGTTTTCTTTTAATAGCCCTTATGGAGCCTGCAGGGAGTGTGGCGGTCTGGGTATAAGCAAGGAAATAGATCCTGATTTAATTGTAGAGCATCCTGAGTTAAGTATAATGGATGGGGCTATTCCTTTCTTTAATATGAGTTATTCAAATTATTATTCCCAGTTAATGAGAAGTCTGGCTAAAGAATATGAGTTCAATTTAAATACTCCTTTTAAGAATCTTGATGAATATGCAAAAAAGATAATCTTATATGGGACTGATGGAAAACGGATAAAAATTAGTTATATAAATTATAAGGGTAAATTAAGACATTATTATCTAAAATTTGAGGGTCTTGCCAATAATTTGAGTAGAAGATATCTGGAGACAGAATCTGAGAGTCAAAGAATTAAAATAGAGAAAATGATAGGCAGCAGACCATGCAGCGGGTGCAATGGTAAAAGACTCCGGCAGGAAATTCTGGCAGTTAAAATTAGTTCGTTATCTATAGCTGACTTTTGTGAAAAAACAATTGAAAAGTGTATTGAGTGGTTAAGATCGCTTAAACTGACTGAAAGAGAAAAAATAATAGGTGAAAGGCTGATTAAAGAAATTATCGAACGCCTGAATTTTTTAAAAGATGTGGGGCTTAGTTACCTGACTCTGGATAGGAAATCCAGCACTTTATCCGCAGGTGAATCCCAGAGGATAAGATTGGCCACGCAGATCGGGTCAGGATTGGTAGGAGTTCTATACATACTTGATGAACCAAGTATCGGTCTTCACCAGAGAGATAATAAAAAATTAATAAATGCCCTGAAGCGTCTGAGAGATCTTGGAAATACCATAATAGTAGTAGAACATGACGAGGAGACCATAAGAAATTCAGATTTTGTAGTTGACATAGGACCAGGAGCCGGCATACATGGTGGAGAAATTGTATTCAGCGGAAAACTGGATGGCATATATAACTGTGATAGATCCATAACCGGAAAATATCTGAGCGGAAAAAGATTTATACCGATACCCGGAATAAGGAGGAACGGAAGCGGTAAATATATAATTATTAAAGGTGCAAGGGAACATAACTTAAAAAACATTGATGTCCATATAGATTTAGGAAAACTAATTGCAGTAACCGGAGTTTCCGGGTCCGGTAAAAGCACCCTTGTAAATGAAATATTGTATCCGTCTCTTTCAAATTTGCTGTTGAGAACAAACCGCAGCTCCGGTGCGCATGACGGAATACTCAATTACGAGAATCTGGATAAAGTGATTGTTATTGATCAGTCACCGATAGGAAGAACTCCACGCTCAAATCCGGCAACATATACAGGTGTTTTTACTTATATCAGGGAGTTGTTTTCAAAAACGCATGACTCCAGAATTAAAGGCTACAAGCCGGGCAGGTTTAGTTTTAATGTAAAAGGTGGAAGATGTGAAGCC
>JABMRD010000031.1 GCA_013202875.1 Actinomycetota bacterium
CAAGAAATTTTTGACCTCCACCCCAATCGTAGACAGCTAAAATTGGCCAAAAAGGCCAAAATTTGCCTTCCGAAACCTGCACCAGTAAAGGGTTTTAGAGTTTCGTGAAGGCAACAGAAATAAAAGGGGTAAATGACTTTGCAAGAAAGAAAATTTGTTATTATAACAGGTTCCAGATGTAGAATTGGACTTGGAATAGCGAAGGCTATAGGGGAAAATGAATTTCTTTTTGTTATTTAAGATATTGTGAAAACTGCCAAGGAGTGGTCGGTTTTAGACGGATTAAAATGACAGAGCATATAAACCGTGTATACAAAGTGTGGTATTTTTAAAAGTGAAGATAGAACAGGTATCTTTGAAAAAGTATGGAATGATTATATTAAAAGGATTGAAAATATGTGCAAATAGAAGGATTGGCGATGCTTTGAAAATAAAAGATAGCAAGAAATGATAATTGTAGCGTAACACAATGTCTATACATATTAAATAATCTAAGATAAGATTTCAGAGTAGTTATAAGTTAAGATGAAATTTTTAAGTTATGCAGGATAGTAAATGATTTAAATGAGTGTTAGTTTGACAGCTATTAAAAAGCTTAAAATCAATAAGAATAACAGTGTTTTTATAATACTGATACTGATTCTCATAGTATCAGGCTTGTATAAGCCAGAATTCCTGCGTTTTGGCAACCTGTTCGGTATACTGCGTCAGGCTTCCGCTCTGGGTTTACTTACAGTCGGGCAGCTGTTTGTAATTGTTGGCGGAGGTGTTGATCTTTCGGTAGCTGCGACTATGCAGGTGGGAATAACAATATTTACTTATGTCTACAACCTTTATGGTCTATGGGGTCTTGTTATAGGTATTATACTGGCATTTGCCTTTGGTATTTTGGTTGGTGTTATAAATGGCATTATCGTAACAAAATACAACGTACAGCCCTTCCTCACTACTTTGTTCACGGGAAGTATTATAACTGGTATACGAATGACAATAACCGGTATCAAGCCGGCGGGCACAATTCCAGAAATGATACGTTATATTGGCAGAGACAAAACCGGCATGATTCCAAATGCTGTTATCATGTTTATACTTGTTGTGGTTGTGTGCTATGTAGTGCTGAACAAATCGGTGTACGGAAGAAATCTGATAGCGGTTGGAACAAACAAAATAGCGGCTAAATTCTCAGGCATAAATACTAATTCAACAATTATTAAAAGTTATGCGGTTTGCGGCTTCCTCTCAATTCTGGCCTCTATGGTTTTAGCAGGCTATATCGGCTTCGCGGATCAATGGATTGGGGCAGGTTATGAGTTCAAATGTCTTATAGCAGCAGTTATCGGTGGCAACTATTTAGGCGGAGGCAGAGGCTCGATAATCGGGGTTATCGGCGGAACGCTAATAATGACAATTGTTTTAAATTTTGTGATACTTTTAGGGCTTTCAGCGCCCTTCCAGCATGTTGTAGCGGGTCTGGCGCTGATTCTAGCACTGCTCATGGGTATTTTCACAAGAAATAAATAAACAGCACATACAATACTATATTATTTTAATTTTATTAAAATGGAGGAGGTGAGGTTATTAGAAAAATATTTTTATTGTAAAATTTATTAAAAGAAGGAGAGAAAAATGAAAAAGACAATTTTGTGGAGTGTTATAGTAATTACGAGTTTCTTAATGATCGTAATGTTTGCACTCTCTAGCTGTAAAGAATCTGAAGTAGTTGTTGAGACTGTTACAGAGGAAAAAATTGATGACGGCAAGTTCGTTATAGGCGTCTCTAATGAAGGCCCGACAAATGACTGGGCCAAATCGTTGAATTACCATATTCAGTACTCATTCGATATAAAGTATAAGGACCTCATAGAAAAGGTTTACTATATGTCTTGTGAAGGTGACCCCAGCATACAGGTTGATCAGATTGAGAACCTTCTCACCAAGGACATTGACGCTCTTCTGGTTTCACCTCTCAGTGAGTCCGCCTTGGTAACTGTAATTGAGAAGGCTACCGATATGAAAGTCTCTGTAATTGTACTCGGCTCCAGTGTGCTTACTGACAAGTATGTTACCTATGTTGACCGAGACAACTATGAAACCGGTAAGATTATCGCCACGTGGATTTGCGAGCAACTAGGCGGCAAGGGTAAGGTTGTCACTATCATGGGTGAACCTGGAAGTGGATATTCTGAGGATGTTCTCAGAGGTGTCTCTGATGCTCTGAAGGAATTCCCCGATATTATTAATATCGGGACAGATTATGGCGAATACTCACCTGTTGTCACAAAGCAGAAAGTCGAAGCTTTCTTGGCCTCTTACCCCGATCTTGGTGGAGTTATCGTTGACGGCGGTATGATGGGTATGGGTGTTATCGAAGCGTTTACCGACGCCGGACTCGAGCTTCCCTACTTGACAGTTGATGACTGGAATGGCTTCCATATCATGGCCGAAGAAATTGGTTACAGTAAGTATGTGAGCGTACCTGGCGGCAGCGAGCTAGCTGCTGATGCATGTGATCTTCTAATTAAGATTCTGAATGGCGAAAGTGTACCTAAGGAGGTTCTCTTAGCTCCAAGCATTATGAGCGGTGACGAAGTAAGAGCTATGATTCCAGAGGGAATGCCCGAATCTTATTGGGCTCTTTGCAAGATTCCTGCTGAGCATGTGAAAGAATACTACAAATAAGTAAAATTGAACGGTTTTATATAAAGAGGGGTATAACCCCTCTTTATATAAAAGAAGAATAAATCCTATGTTAAAACCTATTCTAAAAATTGAAAATGTTTCAAAATCGTTTTTTGGAATAAGAGTCCTTAAGGACATCTCCTTCAATATTTATAAGGGGGAAATTATTGGTTTGCTCGGAGCTAATGGCGCAGGCAAGAGCACGCTTTTAAAGATTATTGGTGGAACTCAGAAAGCGGACATTGGTCATATCTTTTTAGAGGATACTATACTGGAACACAATACACCCTATACTGCTCAGCATAAGGGCATAATAAGCGTCTATCAGGAGCTTAATGTGTTTCTCAACCTTACAGTCGCTGAGAACCTTTTTATTGGCAGAGAGAAGAGAACAAGAACAGGGATGATAGATTGGAAAAGTACTTATAAGGAAGCTCAGGAAATTCTCAATATATTAGGACTTGATATTAAAGCTAATGCGATTATTTCGACCTTGAGCATAGCGCAGCAGTATCTTATTGAGATAGCTCGAGCCATAAATAAGTCTCCCAAACTTTTACTGCTTGACGAGCCTACCTCCTCTCTTTCTGAAAATGAAATCGACTGGCTTTTCGGTAAGATAAGAGAGATTGTGGCTAAGGGTACAACAGTCGTTTATGTTTCCCACAGACTTGATGAAGTAACTGAGCTTTGCAACCGCAGCGTCATTCTAAGAGATGGCAGGCTTGCGTTTGTGTCCGAAGGAAATTTGGATAAGAATACAATCATCCGTCATATGATAGGTCGTGATGTCAAACTTCAAAAGTCTATAGTTAAAGAAAATAGAGAAGATATTGTATTAGAGTGTAGCAGCATATATTCGGACAATGGTGTCAGGAACATCAGCTTTAATGTTAGAAAGGGAGAAATCCTTGGTATTGCCGGACTTGTAGGGGCTGGCCGGACAGAATTGTTGAGGGCACTGTTTGGCATGGACAGAATTACCTCTGGAACTGTTACTAAAAATGGAAAAACTTTAAAGATCGGCTCACCCAACAATGCGATCAAAAATGGCATTATCTCAATTCCTGAAGATAGGAAACTGGAAGGACTTTTCCTTGAAGAGAATACCCGTTTCAATATAGCATCAGCAACAGTGAAAAACCGTGCCAAGGTGGGATTTGTTAAGCTCAAAGAGGAGAAGAAGGCAGTATATAAAGCTGCCAATGATGTTTGCCTTGACACTGGAAGAATGGAGCACTTGGTCAGACAGCTCAGTGGTGGGAACCAACAAAAAGTTGGTATTGCTAAAATTCTGCTGGCAAATGCTGATGTTATACTGCTTGATGAACCCACCAAGGGTGTTGATATTGGAGCACGTAAAGAGATTTATGAGATAATCAGAGGCCTCGCGAAGGAGAGGAAAGTGATAATGCTTGTATCCTCTGACTGGGAAGAGTTGATTTATCTCAGTCACCGTATGATAGTCATGGCAGAGGGTAGGATTACAGGAGAACTGACCGGAACCATAACTGAAGAAAAAATAATGCATCTGTCTACTACCACCCATGTCAAAAAGACTGCAGCAAAAATAGAGAAAAAGAAGAAATCCACAATTCTCAAAAAGCTAGGCGGCTTGTATCAGAATAGCAACATGATCATTCTACCGTTAATTTTGCTGTTGTTTATCATTCTCGGAGGAGTATTGAGCCCTTTCTTCGGAAGATGGATGAACATTAGAAATCTATTTGGACAGGCAATGACTATCATGTTGCTCACATTAGGACAGCTGGTCGTAATAGTTGCAGGGGGCCTTGACCTCTCCATTGGTGCGCTGATGGCGGTGTCGGGTGTTATAGGGCTTAAAATCATGCTTGCCTATCCCGAATATGTATTTGTTACAGTAATCGTTATGCTGGCTTTAGGAATACTGGTAGGGATAATAAACGCGTTTCTAGTGGTTAAAGCCAAAATCAACACTTTTGTTGTAACTATCGGCATGATGTTGATACTTGAAGGCATAGCCCTTTTAGTGTCACCAAGACCAATAGGACCATCTCCTGAAATTTTTAAAAAACTGGCAAACGGGGATATTTTTGGTATACCAAATGTCCTGCTGCTGATGATCACAATAATTGCTATATTCGCGATTTTACTCAAATGTACTCCTTTAGGACGCAGATTCTTTGCAGTGGGAGAGAACTCTATGATTTCATATAATACTGGACTCCCAGTAGAAAAGACCAAATTCATAGCATTCATAATCTGTTCGATTATGGCCGTTGTAGCCGCAATTTTTATGTTGGGTAGATCGGGAGCTGCAGACCCTACTTTAGGTCTTGGAATAGAACTTGACTCGATTGCCATCGTGCTTATAGGAGGAGCCACTCTAGCAGGAGGCAAGGGAAGTCTTCCCGGAGCGATATTAGGAGTATTTGTACTTACCATTTTAGCCAATATACTAAACTTATTAAACATGCCTCTTTGGTACCAGGAAGTTGTTAGAGGAGTATTGTTATTAGCTATAATTATCTCTTATGAAAAAAGAATTAGAGCTGTAAAGAAGTTATGATATGATTGTGGAAGGATTTATAGTTTATGATTATCGATTGTCACAAACACATTCTGATTGTAGTAACGTATCTCAGAGCCGAAAAATATATCAAGCAGATGATACCCAATTACGGTTATTTACAATTAACAGGAAAGTTTTATGTAGGTTATTTTGATATTTTAAGACTATAAGTAGAATATACTGTGCTATGATATTCTGCAATTAGCAGGTAATAAATAGTTAATATCAAAAATTATACAATGAAAGGAATAAAAAATGAATATGAAAAAGGTTCCATATTATTTAGAAAAAGAAAAAACAGCACTTCTAGTTGTTGACATGCAGAATGATTTTACTAGAGAAGGTGGGGCGTTAGAACTTTCAGATATGAGGGATAAAATACCTTCTGTAAATAAATTAATTAATGCTTCTCGAGAATTAAATATTCCTATAATTTTTATAAAATTTATCTCTGGACCAAAAAAAACTTTGGTATGGAATTGGACACCAAGTATAAATCCTCCAACAAAATGCTGTTGGAAAAACCATAAAAGATTTTATCCTGATATAAAAAAAGAAGAAGAAGTGACTGAAATTATAGATGAGATTACAGTCTTGAATGAAGACTATATAGTAGAAAAATATGCATATGATGCATTCTATAATACTGAGCTTGAGGATGTGCTACGTTCATTAGCCGTAGAATTTATAATTGTTTGTGGAGGAGCTATCCCTGTATGTATAAATGATACGGTAACAGGAGCATTTGAAAGACAATTTAAGCTAGTGGTGGCGGAGGATGCAGTGGCTTCTTTTGATGAAGATTTTAAGAAATTTTCTATGAAACTATTTGATATGAAATATGGAAGAGTGTCTAGTGTTGAAGAAATAATAGATGAACTTAAAAGTAAAAAGTGAATATATTGTTAATAGAAAAATAACAATACCAAATGAATCAAATTTGGTATTAGATATGTGCCGTATTTAGTCAAAACCGGAATTTATTATAATGCATGTAATAATATCCTGAAGAATTTACATGATATATAAAAAAATAAATATTAGGGTTTCACGAAATTAAAGATTCGGAAGGAAACTCTTAACAAACCGAATTCTTTTAGGTTCTTTGACAAACGAGGCAAAATAGGCAACAGCTAAAACAGTAATATGGGCAATGGTGCAAAGATTTGCTGTAGCAG
>JABMRD010000032.1 GCA_013202875.1 Actinomycetota bacterium
GGATACGATGGAAAGAAGTATTAGATTCTTATCCTGAGGATAAATCTGAGAATAAATGAAGTACAGTACCAGTATCGGTGTGAACCCTTTTATGACATCAACAACTATTGTTAAAATACCATAACCTGCGCCAAGTGTACGGGTAATGTTAGTTCCCCCCACATTTCCGCTTCCATATTTTCTTATATCGTCGCCCTTTTTTATTCTATGAATTATATATGCAGTTGGAAACGCGCCAAAAAGGTAAGCTGCAATTACAAATATAATCTTATAAAATAAATCAATGCCCATAATAGATATATTCTACTCAAAAAAACGTTAGAAAAAATTAAAAGACATAAATCTTTTAAAAAACGCTAAAATGCTGCTTAAAAATCCACAAATTAATAATAAAAGAAATATTACTATAAGTCATTGATTTATTCAATTTATTAAGTGATGTTTTCAATTCGGGTTATAATATAGATACTAAATACAATATTGAAAATAATGTACAAAATGTTTTTTTCAGATTTAAAGATATATTATTTTCTATTGGTTTAAGCAGCATTAAAAATGAAAAACTGTCAATAAAATTGGAAATCGATACAAAGAGACTTTTATGACTTAGTCTGGTATTTGACAAAGTTTGAAGATATCAGGCCAAATTATAAAATGCTTGAATCTACTATTAAACAAACAGGGAAAGAAAAAATAATTATTGATGAAAATAATTGGAGACAGCTCCCAGGCACGCGAATTGAAAAAGTTGATTTTTTAAACATAGTTAAAGATGTAGAACCTTTTTTAGAAATACCGGAAGAGGTAGAATTGATCACGAAGTCTGACATTTTGAAGCTTATAAGGAAATTAAAACAAGCATTCACTATTCACAGTGGTGATTTTTGAAGTATTCATTGTTTCATAGATTCTTTAAGCAAATGCGGATAATTCCTTGCGCAATGTAAAATACGGTAAATAATAACCTTATTCTTAATGAACCGGTAGAATGCTATATAAGGATCAATAACAACCATTCTGAAATTGAACTTTTGCATCGCACGGTCAAGAAGCAGTGCTCCGGAATGTGGAAAATTTTCAAGACGACGCAGAGACTTCATAATATTATCAAGCATTTCAGTTGCTGCTTGTGGATTATCCACCATAATGTAATCAAATATCTCGTCCAAGTCTGTGTAAGCAACAGGAAGTAACCCTACATCATACTTTTCCATTGGCTTTCTCCTTTAGCTGTTTGTGAGCTGCTTCGAGTGAAATTGTAGGCTCGCCAGCAAGACGCTGCTCTTCTGCAAACAATAGTTTTTCACGTAAGTCAAGCATGGCTTCTCTGCGTTCAAATGCTTCTATGCTCATAACAACGATATCCCCCTCACCGTTTTTAGTAATATATACCGGCTCTTTTTTTTCATGGGCAAGCCTGGTAATAGCGTTGTAGTCATTACGCAAATTTGTGGATGATTTTATAATCATTTTAGGTCCTCCAATCATATTATTTTAACAGAATTATACAATAATTATATCAGAATATAAATAGGTTCATAAAATTTTATACAGATCCTTTAAATGACTTCATACCGTTTTTGACCTTTCCCCCAAAAACTACTCCAGTTTGAAAGTTAGGATTTGGGGGGATGATGGTCAACCAAATAAAAATGCGGAATTAGGGTTCGGCTATAATTTTAGCAAGTTGCGGCGAAATTCTTATGAAGTCATTGACATTTAAAGTTAAGATCCTGTCTATCTTAATTTTCCCGGCAGCATATATGATTAATCCATCATATTTTGCACCACCAATAATATTGTTAGATTATCCCGGGATACAAATAAGGCTGGCTTTACAATTAAAAGCCAGCCTTATTATCTCTTCTATTTCTACTATTAAAGTTAAAGTAACTTTAATCAGCTGTCATTACATTGGAGGCATTCCTCCGCCATAACCTCCGCCAGGAGGCATCATAGAACCTTTATCTTTTTCAGGCTTTTCTGCAATCACGACTTCAGTTGTAAGCAGCAGTGCCGCTATAGATGCTGCATTTTGAAGCGCGCTTCTGGTAACCTTTGCAGGGTCTATAATCCCGGCATCTATCATATTCACATACTTCTCGTTTAAAGCATCCAGCCCTTCACCCTGAGGCAATCTTTTTACTTTCTCCACAACAACTGAGCCTTCCATACCGGCATTTGAAGCTATTTGCCTTAGCGGTTCCTCCAAAGCTTTGGCTACAATGGCTGCTCCAGTCCTGATGTCACCACTAAATTTATTAAGATCAATTTTCGGGATTATACTTATAAGCACTACTCCTCCGCCTGCAACAATTCCTTCCTCAACTGCAGCTTTGGTAGCCGACAGGGCGTCTTCTATCCTGTGCTTTTTCTCTTTTAGTTCTACTTCAGTTGCAGCACCAACTTTTATTACTGCCACACCACCTGCGAGTTTTGCCAGCCTTTCCTGAAGTTTTTCTTTGTCAAAATCTGAATCACTCTGCTCTATTTCATTTTTGATTTGTTTTATTCTGCCTTTTATATCATTTGCAGAGCCTTTTCCTTCAACAATGGTTGTATTTTCTTTATCTACCTTAACCTGTCTGGCTGAACCAAGCATATCAAGAGTAATGTTTTCTAATTTTACACCAATCTCTTCACTTATTGCTTTTCCACCAGTTACTATGGCGATGTCTTCCAGCATAGATTTCCTTCTATCTCCGAATCCAGGAGCTTTTACTGCAAGTACAGTAAGGGTGCCTCTAAGCTTATTAACCACAATAGTTGCCAATGCTTCTCCTTCAACATCCTCAGCAATTATAAGAAGTGGTTTGCCAGACTTCTGAATTTTTTCAAGGATAGGGATTAAATCTCCAACTGCCGCTATCTTCTGGTTTGAAATAAGAATATAAGGATCATTTAAAACTGCCTCCATTCTTTCAGCATCAGTCACCATATATGGAGAAAGATATCCTTTATCAAATTGCAGTCCTTCAACTAGTTCTATCTCGATACCAAATTTATTTGATTCTTCAACAGTAATAACTCCATCTTTGCCTACCTTGTCCATTGCATCAGCTATTGTATGCCCGATTGTATCATCTGCTGCAGAAATAGCTGCAACTTCAGCTATTTTCTTTTTATCTGTAGCAATATCCTGACTCATTTGACCAATCTGATCCACTACTATTTTAACTGCCTCTTCTATTCCCTTTTTTAACAGTAACGGATTAGCTCCTGCGGCTACATTTCTTAATCCTTCTTTTACCATTGCCTGCGCCAGAAGTGTTGCTGTAGTGGTACCGTCTCCTGCAACATCATTAGTTTTAGTTGCAACCTCCTTCAAAAGCTGAACTCCTGCATTTTCAAAAACATCTTCAACTTCAATTTCCCTTGCGATAGTTACGCCGTCGTTAGTAATTGTAGGAGTACCATATTTTTTATCCAGCACTACGTTTCTACCTTTAGGTCCAAGAGTGACCTTAATCGCATCTGCTATTATATTTACGCCCCTTTCCAGGGCTCTTCTTGCAACCTCATCGTACTTAAGTTCTTTAACCATTACTTTCTTACCTCCTTTTTAAAATAAAACTTTTATTTTACAATTGCCAGAACGTCACTTTCTTTTATAATCAGATGTTCTTCACCGTCAATTTTTACTTCCGTCCCTGAATACTTGGAATAAAGAACTACATCTCCGGCCTTTACTTCCATAGGAATTTTATCGCCTTTTTCATTCCTTGCTCCATCACCAACTGCAATTATCTTGCCTTCCTGTGGTTTTTCTTTTGCAGAATCCGGAAGTACGATTCCGCTTTTGGTTTTTTCTTCACCAGGCTTTGGTTTCACCAATAGTCTGTCACCAAGTGGTTTGTATCCCATTACTTTTCCTCCTTCTAAAATATATTATACATTTATGCAAAAACATAAAAATAAATTAGCACTCTCTTGATTAGACTGCCAACACTTAGAAATAATAGTATAATGGAATTAAAAAATCAAGAATAAAAATTAAGAAATTTTTGTTTTTAAAATATGATTAAATAAAAACTATAAAATTAGCCCCGAAACAGAAAGTAATTATATATCGCTTCTTGAATAAACATCAACTTCCAGGTCGTCGAATCTGCCCTCTAAATATCTATAATATCCCAGACAGGCAACCATTACTGCATTATCCATGCATAAGTAAAGAGGGGGAATAAAGATTTTAATATTATTTTCCCTGCACTTTCTTAAAAACTCTTCCCTGAGTTTGCTATTGGCAGCAACGCCGCCGCTAATAAGGATATTTTTTACACCAAATTTACTGGCGGCTTTAATTGTTTTTTCAGTTAAAACATCAACTATAGATTTCTGGAAACTTGCAGCAAGACTGGGAATATTTTTTTCAGCTGTAAGCTTTTCGTCTTTTTTTGTTCTATAGATTAAAGATGTTTTTAGCCCGCTAAAACTAAAATTAAAGTCTCCGCTATCTATCATAGGCTTTGGAAAATCTATATAATAAGGATCTCCCATTTTAGATAGCCTGTCAATAATAGGACCTCCAGGGTAACCAAGACCCAGATATCTGGCAATTTTATCATATGCCTCTCCTGCTGCATCATCCACAGTATGCCCTATTTCTTTTATATTCCAGTCACTGTCCACAAAATATAAACTTGAATGGCCTCCGGAAACAATAAGCCCTATAAACCCGCCCTTAATATCAGGATTTTTCAGAATATTAGAATAAATATGAGCCTTAAGATGGTTTACAGCCACAAGCGGTATATTTTTTGAATAACTTATTGCTTTGGCCGCTCCAACCCCTACCAGCAGGGAGCCTATAAGACCGGGCCTGTTGGTAACACTGACTGCATTAATCTTATCAAGATTAACACCGGATCTCTCCAGTGCTTCATTTATAACTATATCTATTACTTCTATATGCTTCCTTGATGCTAATTCAGGGACAACGCCGCCATATTTCCTGTGAATCTCATTTTGAGAAGAAACTATATTGGAAAGTATTACCGAGCCATTCTTGACAACTGAAGCGCAGGTATCATCACACGAAGTCTCAATGCCCAGTATATATATGTCTTTTTTGCTTTTCTCTCTTATAGCGTCCATTTTTTAAAATACCATATTAATTTTCTTACCGGCCAAATGCTTATTCAGGACAATACACTAACCGCCAAAAGGAACAAATTCCCTGACATAGACAGGAATGAGATTTTTAGCCTTTACTTTCCTTACCGCATTAAAATAAGCACAAATATTTAAATGCCTTGCTCCGGGGTAAGCAGTTTTTTTATCCAGATTAAAAATTTTATTTTGCCTGGCTATATTAGATAACATTTTTCCATAATTTATAAAAAAATTTCCTCCAATTAATATTTTAGGGTTTCTATATCCGCTCACACAATCCGGTATTTTTAAAACTCCGTTTGCTGTTAATCCATTTAACAAATCTTTCAGGTCGCAATTGCGAACCAAAAAATTTTCCCCTGCTTTACTTATAAAGTAATGCCTGCCTCCGGTTCCAATCCTGGCCAGATATTTATCCTCATTATTGACCTCAGAAGTCACATTATAAAAGGCAAAATAAACTTCACCCTTTCTTACATCAAGACAGGTCATAATAAGCACCGGGATATTTTTTTTAATGCAGCGGTTAACAAAACTGATGTTTCTATAGCTAATGCCAAGGGCATAAATATCCAGCGATTCTATCCCAAAGGCAGGCTTCCCTTCCAGCCAGGATAAAATTTTTATAACGCTAACCCCTATCCTGGTGCCGGTAAAATTGCCAGGACCAACATTTACGCCAAAAACATCTATATTTTTTATGGTAAGTCTGGCTCTGGATAAAGCCATATCTATTAAGCCCATTATATTTACCATATGCTTCATACTGTTATGCTCGGATGTCTCTGATAACAACTTTTCATTTTGATTTACAGCAACACTTAACCTCCTGGTGCTGCTCTCAACACTTAAGATATTCATAATACTATCCGCCGCTCTTTTCCAGTATTTTCTTAAACCTTGCCAGTCTCAGATCCCAGTACCGACTGCTGCTGTTAAAAATTATCTTCCTTTTTGTGGGAATGTTGCTCTTATCTATCAGATAGCTCAAATTTATTTCTAAATATTCTTTTTCAATATAATCTTTTATCTTGTCTCCCCATTCTATACATACAATTGAAATATCGTCATACAGGTAATCATCCAGGCCAATTCCATTTATCTCGCCGGTATTTTCCAACCTGTATAAATCAGCATGTACAAACTTTCTCCAGTTATCAATACTGTATTCATTCAATATGGTAAAACTTGGACTTGAAAGATTTTCCTTTAAGTCAAATCCTTCAGCTATACCTGAGATAAAAGTTGTTTTCCCGCCGCCCAGCTCTCCTGAGAAAAGAACAATATCCCCTTTTGAGATAACTCTGGATAATTTTTTTCCGAGGTTTTTGGTAAAAATAGAAGAATTTGAAATAATCTCTATTCGCATATCAAAAGAGCCCTAATTGTTCACCTTTACTCTGTTTGTCACCGGTAGTTTCAGATTTCAGATCTAAAATATCTTCCTTGCAAGCAGGTGTTTCACTATCAGAGTCAACCAGCCTTTTTATTTTTTGAAAATCCTGCCTTAAAATTTCCATTCTGGATGGTGCATAAAGAACAGCTGCGGGATGATTTATGGGCATAATGCTACGGCTGTCAACTTTAAATACCTTTCCCCTGAGAGTATTTATACCCTTATCAGTATTCAGTAGAAGGTTTGTTGAAAATTTACCCAGCGTACAGATTATTCTGGGATCAATTATCTTTATCTGCTCCAGCAAATAACCCTTACAGGTATTTATTTCCTCTATCCCCGGATCCCTGTTGCCCGGAGGCCTGCATTTTAAAACATTTGCTATAAAAACATCGCTCCTGTCAAATCCAATTGAACCAAGCAGCTCGTCCAGTAATTTTCCTGCCCGTCCCACAAAAGGCAGACCCTGTAAATCTTCATTCTTGCCCGGAGCTTCCCCTACAAACATAACCTGCGCACAGGCGCTTCCACTACCAAAAACAAATTTAGTTCTGCTGCCGGAAAGCTCGCACTCCTTGCAATTTTTGATTTTAAGGTAAAATTCTTTTAGCTTTTCCCTTCTATCATAATCTCCCATAACCTATTCCTTAAAACTCCATGCTGCGTATAATATTTGCTTATCCATATTTATAACTCATAATATTGCATACTTCAATATTTATATATCTCTTCCATTTACAAAAAAAGAAATTTTTTATATTATTAGCCAGGAAAGGCAATAAAATAATTCTATAAAAAAGGACTTAAATATGAAAACCAAAATAGTAATTTACACTCTTATTTTAGCATTTGTCTTCGCATCATTTATCGGATGCACCCTGGGCCCGGTAGAGATTGAAGAAATTGTCGTTTGTAAAAATGTTGATGACACTGGCAAACCTATAGAACCTATGGATACCTTTCCATCAGGAACCCAGATTGTTCATGTGTCAATTAAAATCAACAATATGACCTCCGAAGACAAAATAACCACCAAATGGAATTACCTGGAGACCGTAGAAGAAATCGATACCGCCGATTTTACCACTGAAGAATCCGGCTCAGGATACACTAGCTTTAATTTAGCCACAGACCTGGGTTTCCCTTCAGGGAGATATAACGTAGTAGTTTACCTGAATAATGAGCTGATAGAAACTGTGGAATACTCGGTAGAATAAAAAACTACTAATATAGACCTAAATAATAATTTTATTGTGAGCCTTTTTATTTTTTTAAATTTTGTATTACTTTTATGATAAAATTAAATATGTTTTTAATTTTATCATTTTTTAACAAGGAGGAGATTTTAAAATGTTAATTTTAGGATTGTTACCAATTATTGCAGCTATCGTTTTATTTGCAATGAGACTTAACTTAATTGGAATAGTGTTGGCTGTTCTGGGAGTATTAATAATATTTTTCTCCGGTTTCAGGACTGTAAGGCCAACAGAAAAGGGGGTTATTGAAAGATTCGGAAAATATTTAAGAACAAAAGAAGCCGGGCTTACCTGGATAATACCATCATTTGAAAAAATGTATAAGATTAATATTACCGAACAGATGGTAGATATACCTCCCCAGATGGTTATCACAAAGGATAAGTTAAATGCAGAGGTAGATGCGGTGGTTTATTACCAGATTAAAGATGTTAAAGCGTCTATCTATAATGTAGATGACCACAGGAAGCAGCTGGCAAGTCTGGCAAGGACTACCTTAAGGGCGGTTATTGGGAATATGACACTTACTGACGCAAATGAAAAAAGAAGCGACATAAACGATAGAATGGAAACTGTTCTGGACAAGGAAACCAACAGTTACGGTATAGAAGTTTTAAGGGTAGAAATCCAGAAGATTGAACCGCCGGCGGATGTACAGGAATCAATGAATAAGGTTGTTAAAGCAGAACAGGAAAAAATAGCTGCAATGGATATGGCAACCGCTACTGAAACAAAAGCTGACGGAGAGAGAAGGGCAGAGATTAAAAAGGCTGAAGGAGTAAAGCAGGGATTGATATTGTCAGCAGAAGGAAAAGCTGAGGGCATAAGGGTAGTTGCAAACGCTGAAGCTGGTAAAATAAAGGTGGTTAACGAAGCTGCACAGAAATATTTTGTAGGTAATGCCCAGATACTGAGAAAGCTCGAGGCTACAGAAGCAGCGTTAAAGGATAATTCAAAGTTCCTTGTTGATACTAACAAAGTCCAGACCATTGTTTCAGATGCTGCAGGAGTTACGCCTGTCATGAAAGGAAAACCTGCCAAATAAGAAAATTACACATTTAATAATAAGGCGCCAGTATGCGTACAGGCGCCTTAGGGCATGTTCACTTAAGGCAGTGTAAAAAATCAACAATATTTTTTAAATGAGCCTAATTTTATTAAATAGAAACTAGTGCCTTGTTAAATAATTAATGATATATTTTAATCTTTCATCATACCCAGATTTTGACACTATTATTTTAGGGGCAATAGTTAATGATAATAACATTGTATATTTTGATGACTTTAAAGTATATTAAGCCACTGTCATAAGGCTAGTGCCAATTATATAGCAGTATATTGATAGATATATGATTTTGTGTTTTTACCGTTGAAATCCATAACAAGCCTTAAGCGTTAATCTTCTTTAAAAATTTAAGAAGAACTGGCGATTTTTTTAGTCAGCTCATCAAGTTTTTTCTTTATCTTATCTACATCTTTTTTTGTGGGAATATCTAACTTTTTAAGCATCTCTTCGACTTTTTCCTCATCGCTCTTTGTGACTCTTTCTTTTAGTTCCTTAAACATTTTTTGCTGTTTTTCTGCGGCATCTTTTCCCTTTTTTATAATTTCCCTGACTGCTTCCTTTATTTTTATCTCAGCAATCCCGCCGGTCGTTTTTGCCTTAACTGCTAAATCCTTAATAATTTTATCCTGCTTTTCCTTTAAAGGTTCGCCCTTTTCTTTTAAATATTCGACTTTTTCCTTAATTACTTTTTCTATTTCGCTGCTGTTCTTCTTGGCTTTTCTCATCAGATCGTGGATAAACATCTGCTGTTTTTCTTTTGCAAGCTCACCCTTTTGAATTAAATCCTTTGTTATTTTCTCCGCTTTTTCATAGGTAAGAGCGGCAATTCCCAGCCCGGTTAAATATGCATCTTTTAGCTTTGCCATGATATTCCTTTCTTAAAAATAATATTTGTTCCTAAAATACATAATTGGTGAATTATAATCAAGAATTCTTTAAAGTTTTATCGTACCTACTGATTTTTCTAAGTAGAATCACATCCTTTTTAATATATTGCCAGGTCATTCGAATATCCATTGCTATACTGGCTTCAAAGATATCTTCCTGCCCCTGAATCTTTTTAACTTTTAAAGGTGGGTGTCTGGCGTTTCTATACATCAGCGATAATTTTTCTTTTAAAATTTTTCTTACTTCGTATGATAATTTTGAGACATTTTCTATAAAATAATCCGAATAAATAAATTTCATAAATTATCTAACTTTAAGTCTTTTAATAATTTAACTTTCTAAAAGTATGTAGTTCAAACTTTTTATTGTCAATATTAAATTACATTTTTCCTTATGTAGTTTTCATAAAAATAGTATAATGTATTTGCTATACATTAATTGACAATATTAAAGTGTAGAGCCATTACCTGAAGGGAAGGGAGATAAGATTTCTGACTATGCGATTGTTGCCGAGGATTTGACCTACTGCTATGGCGGCCGGTGAAATAGCTTCGAAACAAAAGGAATTATTATACTTAACTCATTTATTAAAGTGTGCCCGGTATTGACAATATCCAGATTTGAAAGTCTGCTGCATAGTCTTAATTAAAGCTGAAAATCTTTCTGGTGTGATAATGGATATGCTGGGACCGATAATAAAATAAAAGAACTCTAATTAATATATTTAACCAGCAGTACTTACTACAATAGAAAACAATTTAATTTTAAACAAATATATTTGTATGTTTCCGGAGGTTAATAAATGAAAGATAAAAACATTAAAAAACTAGTTAGGGAAAGCTACGGCAAAATTGCAAAGCAATACAGTAATTGTTGTGGCAATAAAACTTCCTGCAGTTGTAGCGAGAGTAATAACTTTGATGAGATTAGTAAAAGTATTGGATATACAGAAAAGGATATAAAAGAAATTCCAGTAGGATCTAACCTGGGCCTGGGCTGTGGGAATCCAATTGCTTACACATCACTTAAAGAAGGAGAAACAGTATTGGATCTTGGTTCAGGTGCCGGTTTTGATTGCTTTCTAGCTGCTAATAAAGTAGGTGTAAAAGGTAAGGTTATTGGTGTGGATATGACCCCTGAAATGCTTGAGAAAGCAAGAGAAAATGCCCTGAAAGGTAACTATGAAAACATTGAATTTAGACTTGGAGAAATTGAAAATCTACCTATTGGCGACAACTCTGTTGATGTGGTCATAAGTAATTGTGTTATCAACCTATCGGCTGATAAACAAAGAGTCTTTCGGGAGGTTTATAGAGTCTTAAAGCCGGGTGGCAGAATAGCAATTTCTGATATGGCCCTTCTCAAGAGTCTTCCTAAGAGAATTCAGGAGAGCATTGAAGCTTATGTGGGTTGTGTTGGGGGAGCAGTAATTATTGACAAGTATAAAAGGATTGTTGAGGCATCCGGGTTGAAGGATGTAAGAATTACAGTCAAAGGTTCATCTGAATGCATTGACCCCGATACAAAAGGCCCGCCAGGCAGAGCTATTTTAGATGGTTTGGGAGAGGATGAATCTCTTGAAGAGTATGTGGTTAGTGTTTATGTAGATGGACATAAATGATAAAGATTGAAACACGCCCTTAGAGGCGAATGTTATTATATATTAGAGAGATTTAATTATGAATAAACAAAACGTAGATTATTATGAAGACATCAATGCATGCTGAAGTAAGTCATATTATTAAAGCCAATCGCAAAGATGAAGCTTCCCAATAAGAGCGAACAAATGGTTAGGTACCTCGGTTTTTATATCAATGTCTGCAAAAAATTCTGGATTATCCTGGGATATGTGAGTTTGAAAGAGATAGCCCCCCTCCCAGTGTGCCTGCAGTTGCCGATACTTTTGATGACTGGCGCTGTGATGATTATGTAAATACCGATTATATGGATTTCTAGACCAAATATGATTTCTAAGGATTTTAGCCTGCTTAAAAAAAGCCAGAGCCGCCTCTAGCTAAATTATTTAGGTCTCCTGTCTGTTAATTTGCTCCAAATTCTTATAAATACCACTTACTTATATCATAGGAGCAGAGCCACTTCCAGTACCACATGCCCTGTTTTTACAAGTATTTTTTTATGTGAGTTATAGGGGAGGTTCTACTTCTCTTTTACCTCTTATCTTCCCAAGAGCATCAGCTGCACTCCATCGGACATCGCTATATTTATCCTTTAAAACCTTAATTAGAGGTTTTGTTGCTCTTGCATCTTTTATCTTCCCGAGAGCATTTGCTGCATCGCTTCGGACATGCCCATTTTCATCCTTTAGAGTCTCAATAAGAGGTTCTACTGCTCGTTTATCTCCTATCTTCCCAAGAGCCACTGCTGCCTGCTCTCGGACATAGTTATCTTCATCCTTTAAAGCCTTAATCAGAGGTTCTACAGCCCTTGCATCACCTATCTCCCCAAGAGCATCTGCTGCACTCCATTGGACATCACTCTTTACATCCTTTAAAGCTCTTATCAATCCTCTAACATCTTTATTTGCTTGCATTTTTTCCACATTAATCAACTTATCAGGTATTCCCATTTTTATACCTCCTTGTGCCGCCAACTGCGTATAATTTTTTTCTATACAATATTTTTCTACAAAATTAAACTTTTATTGTATATTGTACGTAGTTATATTGAATTCTAATTATTATTAAATTGTCTTGATTATAACAAATTTCACTTATTATTTTTAATAATTTTATTACAAAATTTCAAATAAGGGTGGCATTTAAAAGAGTACTTACAAAAACTCTTTAAAGGACTTCATGCCGTTTTCTACATCTATGCTGTCCAGGGTAATATAGATTGTGGTTGTGGTGCCTTGTTTAATTAGAAAATTTATTATTGAGTTTAGCCCCATTTAGGTGTGGGTAAAACTATAAAATAAGTAACGGATTTTGTCTCCAAACCAGGTAAGGACAATATATCCCAAGGTAATCCGTCAATACTTCACTTATGCACTTAATTCCTTATCTATTCTTTCAGATAGAAAAATTTTCATCAATGATTGATAGGGAACATCCCGCTTGTTTGCCAGAAGTTTTATTTCTTCAAGCATGGATTCCGAAATTCTAAGAGATATGGTTTTAACAGAAGGTTTTAAATTAGGAAGAACATATTTTTTTGCTTTTTTCCAATCAATATGCTCTGAAGAATCAGCTTCTGCCCAAAACTCCCTCTCTTTATCTTCATTTTCAAAATTAAGAATCTTTTTCATAATTATTATAAACCTGCCTTTCTTTTTTATTCATATTTCGTGTTGATATAACCCTTATATAATTTTTTCGAATTGTAAAAACAATAAAAAGCCATCTATCCTTATCGGTTTCCCCAAGAGCATAATATCTGTCTTCTCCTTGTGAATGCTTTTCATCATTGGCAACAATCAAAGGGACATTAAAAAATATTTGCTCGCACTCAGAAGGAGTAACACTATGTTTTAGCCAGTTCTTTTCTGCATTAGCTTTGTCCCACTGGAAACCGATACAATTAATAAGCTTCTTGGAAATATCCATACTTGCATATGTATATCATGATAATATACATTTGTCAATAAAGCTTCTTTTAAAAAAAATAAACACCAAGTTATCTTTTACCATAGCTCACGCTTTAGGCTACTTAGTATCTCGGGGTCCTGCCTTAGAACTTTTCTAAGGGATTTTTCAGAATTTTAACTTACTTATTACATTCTTTCGTTTTCAAATCCTCAAAGTCAAACAAAATTCCATAGTTATGGGTCACGAAAATTCCATCTCATGATGGGCATCTTACCTCAAGCAAGTATTTAGTGCTGTCTAACTTCATAGTAGACCCTCACCACATAGCTCCATTACACATGTTAGGCGGATATATATAAATCTGCATTTTTATTATTAGAAATAATACTAAAAAAATCTCTACCTAGCAGCATTTATTCAACCAACTAGTGTACTTTATCAACAAATCTTATATCTAATCTCTGATTCAGACAGTCAGCTATCTTTTTCAATTTAGATAAAGTAGGATTATAATTCCCGCTTTCAAGTCTGGAAATATTTGACTGTTTATCCCCAATTAATTTAGCCAGTTCTTTTTGGGTCAACTTTTTTTCTTTCCTCAAAGTAATTAGCTGCCTTATAATCTGGTACTCTGCTTCAAGATTTGCACATTCCTTGGCTACCTCAGGATCCTCCAGTAACTCTTTTTCTACTTTTTTCCAACTAACTTTTTTCATTATAATCACCACCATTAGATTAATCCAATATACCTTTATATAATTTCATCCTTTTAAGTGTGGTATCAAGTTCCCTTCTTGGACTTTTATTTGTTTTTTTAGTAAATCCATGCAATAAGATACATTCATTATTAAGATATAAAAAATACAAAATTCTACTATAGCCAATTTTAATCTCATACAACCCATTATATTTTTTCCCCTTAATTTTTCTTGTATCTACATATGGCTTACTAAAACCAAATTCTTCTAATAATCTCAAAATATTTCTAATTTTGGCTACTTGTATAGATTCTAGAGATTTTAAATATTCTTTTACCGGTACTTTTCCATTAGAACTCTGATAGAAACTTATTTTATTTATCATTCTATATTTATATCATTTATGATATATTGTCAAGTACTAGATTTCGGGCACTTTTAATAATCAATAGAGTATCTATAATAAAAAGACTTTCTATTTTATTCTTCTTAGTCTGCCGTTGGCTTTGGTGTGAATTGTTATACTATTAATAGAAATTATTTTTAGAAAGAAGCACCTGACATCTGCTTCGCAGTATACCTCTATATATTTGGGGTTATCTATACTTTCTATTACATTATATTGTAGATTATTAATGCTGCAGTCATCAGTATCTTTGTAATTCTTATAAAAAAATTCATAGATTATATCCGGGTAATTATCTGCCAGCCTATTAACACCAAATTCCTGCGCCGCTTTAATATCAATACATTTGGAAGCTTCTTCTGCTGCAACCATGCAGGCTTTATTTATTTCTTCTTTATATAGAAAAGCTCTGCCTATATCTACAACAAACCCCAATAGTAAAATAAATACAGGTAGCAATATAGCAACAATAAGTAGGACCGAACCCTTATTCTGCCCGGGGTTAAAATTCGAATTTACCATAATTATTTCCACCTAACCATGTATTCGCATCAGAATTACTTCCTTCTGAGCTTAAGTTAATCGACCTGAAACCATTTATGGGGTTGTTAAAATAGACATGAGCACTTTCCCCATTCCGGGCATAGAGATAAATATGTAAAATACTTTCTTCGGTACCACTATAGTCAAATTTAGTAATGGTATTTATACTACCCTCCACAGAAGGTGTGACATTACTATTAAATATAATGACTTTTTCAACACCCTTGTTATTAAATCTACAAATATCTTGATAAATATAAATCCGGACAATCTCTTTTTCCTCTTCACCTTCGGATAAATTACTATTGTTCACTTTCCAACTTACATTAAGCTCCATATTACACTCTTCATTGTTCTGATCTTTATGCCATCTGGTAAAAATATATCTAGGACTTTTTTCAACAATTACTTCGCCATGAAGAGGCGAAGTATAGAATCCATCCTCAACCCAGACTGCTTTATATTCATAATGACTTGTATCAACCCACGCACTTGTAGTGTAATTTTCCCAATAACCCTGGGTAACCGTATAAGACGTATCCACCCACCTTTTACTGGTTTGAGTCTCCCAGTGACTCGTATCCACCCAGTAATACTTCTTGTATCCACTCGTAACCCAAACATTTCTATACCTGGTCTCCCAGTGACTCGTATCCACCCAGTAATACTTCTTGTATCCACTCGTAACCCAAACCCGGTAAGACTCTCTATAGGTAGACACCATAGCAGTACAATGATATTTTATCTTAGTAGTCACCCACGCACCTACTTGTCCTATATTATTAAGAGGCAACACCTTATAAAGAGATTTCCAATACTTATACCTAGTGCCGTTGATTGTGCCATAATAATAAGTACCAGGATACTTCCACCACTTAGAAAGTATTACATTCTTAGGCTCAGATCGGATAGTAACAACAAAGGTTTTATTACAAGGTACCCACTTGGTAACAGTTCTATACCTGGTCTCATAATGGCTCGTATCCACCCACCGGCTTGCCTTATATCCACTTTTTACCCAGACTTTATAAGCCTGTTTCTCCCAGTGGCTCGTATCCACCCACCGGCTTGCAGTATACCCACTACTTACCCAAACATTTTTTGTAGAGTTTTCCCAGTACCCCCGGGTAACCGTATAAGACGTATCCACCCATCTTTTTTCCTGAGTGTCTTGAAAGTGCCCCTCACTAACCCAGACATTATTAGTCTCCCAGTGGCTTGTATCCACCCAGAACTCCCGGGTTTCTGCGTTTAGATCAAAAGGCACTAAAAAAGTTACAGATATAAATACAAATAAAAATACCATTAGTGTAGAAAATAACCTTCTTTTAATCATATAAAACTCCTTTTTAGGTATATAAATGAGACTAAAACAATCGCCTTTATATTATGAAAAACTTATTGAGTAAAAGAAATAATAGACGACTTAAGTGGGAAGGATGGTTCGAAAATAAGTACTTTATTTATAGCTTTAGTATAAGGGTCTTCAGTTACAGAGTAACAAACACTCAAATACTTCCCCACCAAAAACTCCAGCTCACCGGCACTATAAAAGCGGTAACAATCTTTCTCATCACCTGAACCATAATATTCCAAAGCATCATAGTAAGATCCCTCTTTAAAATTAAAAGTATCAATATCAAAAATTACTTGGTAGTCCTCAACATCCTCAACTGCGTAAGGATCTTCTTGAACTTCCTTATCAACCATAAAAAATAACTTGTTATTTTCAATATTTACTAAAGTAC
>JABMRD010000033.1 GCA_013202875.1 Actinomycetota bacterium
ACATCGTCCACAGTGGCCAGCCACTTAAGACAATTGTGTCGTAAATATCTTAATACAAAGAGAATGAATACTTCAAAGTCCTAAATAAAATATATACAATCTTTTAAATGCATAGATCAATGAAATGAGGGCTCCAGGTGAGAAAACCTCATTTCCATTTTGTAAGTATTTCTTCTCTCTGAAATGTGGCCTTAACTATATAAAAGACTATTATGTCTATGATCAATAGAACTGCCGCCATTATGAGAAGATTAGTAATTGTCAGTGATATAAAACTAAGTGCCGCTAAATAATATACTACTGCGAATGGCACTAATATCAGCAAGCCAAATTGTTGGGATGCCCTTACATCATTAGACCTTGAAGAGATTAAAACATTGATCCCAATGCTAAGAATACAAGAAAGCGGTGCTAGAAGCAGTAGAATAACGCCAATATTCCAATTTGGAAAGTACAGATATTTCAGTGGACTAAAAGTAAATATGTCTACCAAAAACATAAATATCAAAGCTCCAATGTAGGCCGAGGCGATAGAAGGTACAAATGCAGCAATGCTTTTACCTGCTAGGATTTCTGTGTCTGTTACCGGTGCGGCAAGTAAAGGTTCAAGGCTTTTCTGGACTTTCTCTCCAACCAAGCTATAGGAAGCAATAGATATGGGCAGAGCTGCAGCTCCTATAACAAACCAGAATGAAAAGGCATCTATTAGTCCAGGTAATACAGCAGCAGGAGGATTCTTAGCTTTTACGATAACCATTTCAATTATAAAAGGCAGGCCAATTGAGACAACTAATACAAAGATGATAATCGATTGGAGAATACTTCTCTTCTTTTTGTAGGTTTTAAAGTCCTTAGATGCAATTGTCCAAACTTTTGATAGTCTCATTTTGTTTCCTTTACGATTTTTAAGTAAGTTTCCTCTAAATCGGGATTAAGCTTTGCAACAAATTGGACATTGCCTCCGGCTGAAACTATTGCTTTTACAAATGTGGGGCTTTCTTTTAAGGGGTCAGCTGCATCTATAATTATTTTATTTCCCTCAACAGTAAGATTTTTTGGCTTAAGGTTTTTTACTGCGGCCAGGATCGATTCATTGATTTCCTCCAACTGAATCACGATTTTGTTTCCAAAAACGGATTTTTCCAATTGTTCCGGCGTATTTACCGTAAGTAATCTGGTCTTTATTATCCCTATCCTATCGCAAATCCTTTGGGCTTCGTCGAGATTATGAGTATTTAAAAAAATTGTTTTACCTTCCTTTTTAAGCCCAAGAATAAAATCTCTTACTATCTTGGAATATTCCGGGTCCAGGTTAACAGTAGGCTCATCTAAAAACAGCAATTTAGGATTATGTATAAGCGCTCTTGCAATTGCGACTTTCTGTTTCATACCCTTTGAGAAGTCCCCGACAGGAAGGTTTCTTTTATCCCATAAGCCCAGCATCTTTAAAAAATACTCGATATTCTCTCTTCTCTGCTTCTCGGTGCATTCATACAGCTTTCCGTAATAATCAAGGTTGTCATAGGCACTCAATTCTTCATAGAGACCGACATTATCCGGAACAAGCCCGATAATCCTTCGGATCTTCAATGAATTATTGCTGTCCCCGATTTGGTAACCGGCTATTTTGGCTTCTCCGCTGGTCTTGGAAATAAGACAGCAAAGCATTCTTATTGTCGTGGTTTTTCCCGCTCCATTGGGTCCAAGAAAACCAAATATCTCCCCTTCGTCGACATGAAATGATATGTTGTCAACTGCAGTAATATCACCAAACTTTTTTGTCAGGTTTTTTACCTCTATCATTTTGGTTATCTATATATTTTTAATCTTAAACTTATTAACTTATCTAACAGGCTATAATTAAATATAATTATAATACTTTTTGTTGGAATTGTTAAAAACTCAGTTCAGGTATAAAAATATCCTCATTTAAGCTCAATAAAGTGGTTCTAACTTTGTCCGCTGTCCCCAGCCATTTAAGACATCCATGTCATGCGATCCTTAATTCTTTCGCACATTATCTGTGTTATAATTTAATGCATAAAATTATTATAAAGGTATAACTTGTATATCATGTATTTAATCTTTATATATAAAAAAATATTTTTTATTAGAAAAAGAGGTAATTATGCAAAAAGAATCAGGAAATGATAATAAAATAAAAAAAACTATAAATATATTGACTGGCAAACTTGATATCAAAGTGCAATTAAATGATACAAAAACAGCAAAAGAATTACTTGGAATACTACCCATTAGCTCTAATGTTAATAGATGGGGAGATGAAATATACTTTTCAATTCCTTTAAAGGAAAATATTGAAAATGGTATTGAAGAAGTTGATATAGGTACAGTAGCATTCTGGCCTCCTGGAAGTGCATTATGTATCTTTTTTGGTAAGACTCCTGCAAGTCAAGACGATAAACCTCAGGCTGCAAGTCCTGTTACAATTATTGGTAATATAATAAACCTAGAAATAATAAAAGAATTAAAAAAAGTCAGAAATGGAGAAAAAATCGATTGCACATAAATTAAACTTGTAAATTTAGTTCTGGTATAAAAAAATCATCATTCGAATTTAAAATATTGGTTTTAAACTTTATCTACTGCAATCAATAATCTTTTTAAATTCCTCTAATTCTTTCAATAAGCAGTTCGAAATTTCAAAGCCCAGGGACACCAAAGATGACTTACCATCAAAATTATTAATATTTTCTTCATTTATTAAGCTTAAACTGAACTATTTAAATCATGAAAGATAGGCAATTTCCGGCTGCAGCAGTTTTTTTAGTTTTTTATCAAGTGTCCATATCTTGAGGTTATTTTTTATAGCAAGAACAATTAACACACTATCAATAAGTCCGACGCTTTTTTCCAATGATTTATTTTTGTTCGAATAATTGCCGGCATCTATCCAGACATTAGATTCATCTGCTTTTGGCAAACACTCCCAATACCCAAAAATGATATCTCTTTCTCTGGTTGTTTTTACCCCCTGCAGGAGTTCTCCAAAAATGCATTCAACAGCTATTATGTAATTTTTTTCCAGCAATTTCTGCATCAAAGGAAAAACATCCTGATTATTTTTTAAAAACTCAATCCATATGCTTGTATCTGCTATTATCTTACTACCTGATTCACTTTTCATTGTCTGTTAATTTCCCTTATTGTTTCTGCAGAAAAGCTTTCATTGAATTCCAGTGGGAACTCTTTCACCAGATTATTTAATTCCTTTATTCTTTTTACTGCCAGCCATTCTTTAAGTGCAATTGTTAAAGATTCGGTAAGATTTCTACCCTTTGCATATTTTTTTACTTCTGAAATTAGATTATCCGATATGATTGCCGTAACTTTCATACGATTTATTATACGATAATTAATCTTATAATACAATCAAGAAATCCGACTGCCGTATTTATTTTAAGAACGTTCCTGGTATTTTTTTACTTTAAATGATTAATTATTATCTATTTCTGAGAGGATATTAAGCTATTTTTAAAGCTATCTATAGGTTGATAAAGAATGAATCTATTACTTCTTATTAATGCTTATGCTACTTTAGCAATGTTTCAACCCATTTTCTGTTGGCCCACAATGAGCAGCCGCCTTCAGATTCATCCAGTATAGACTGGTTTTTCCGTATTTCTTTTAAGAGTCTTGACTTAAGAGCTTCCTTCAA
>JABMRD010000034.1 GCA_013202875.1 Actinomycetota bacterium
GCTTTAGGTGAATGGTGGTTAGGAGCAGGAAGGGATGTGGACAATCTGGTTCTACTCACTCTGGGTACCGGAGTAGGAGGAGGAATAATAATTAACGGAGAAGTTCTTCATGGAGCCAGGAATACAGCGGGAGAGATAGGACATATGGTAGTTCACGAAGGCGGACTTTTATGCGGTTGCGGAAATAGAGGATGCCTGGAGGCTTATGCTTCAGCCAGTGCAGTAGCAAAAAGAACACTGGCTGCCATATATAGGGGAAAGGAAACTCTTCTTACTGATTTAGTGGAAAATAAATTGGAAGATATTACCTGCAAGTTAGTTTACGATACAGCAAGAAAGGGAGATAACCTATGTAAGCGGGTAGTTGAGGAGACAGGTAGGTATCTGGGGATTGGTATTACTAATATAGTTAATATAATAAACCCGGAGATGGTCATCCTCGGAGGAGGAATGGCTAATGCGGGAGATCTAATATTTGAGCCGGTAAGAAAATATGTTCGGGAACATTCTTTTACCGCATCTATGGAAGGGGTAAAAATAGTCCCTGCTGCCCTGAGTGTTAATGCCGGAGCTATAGGAGCGGTAGCTTTTGTGTTGAAGAAAAAAGGTCTTTTAAAAATAGTAGAAAGTTTCAGTCCAAATTCATAAAACTTATTTAGAGAATAGTTTACTCTACTTCCGGAAATTTTGTTTGAAGAGCTTATACTTAGTAGATTAGAGGGAGGATTATATTCCTCCCTCTAATTTTTTTAACAGTTTACTTGAAAAATAGTTGTTAGTATTTGGTTACAAGTTGATTAGCTCATTATTCATTGTTTATGGGCTTTCAGCAGTCAGCTTTCAGCTGACTGCTTTTCTGTTTATCTAATGTTATTAATTGAAGTAGCAGTGTAATTGTGATAAAGTTTAAATTCAAAAATAGAAAAAAAATGGGAAAATATAAAACAGGAAATAATAATGCCGGAAGAATCTATCGCTGCTTATATTAATAATATCATAGCTTTCACTCTATTTATAGCTGTAATAACATTTATATTTGCAATGTTTTTTTTGTTATCGCGCACTTTGACCCATAAGACTGGAAGAAGAAACAATATAGAATTAAAAAAAGAAATTTTTCCTACCAGGTCTTCAGATATATATAGTTATAAAAAGGAACCCTATCAGCTAAAAAATATTTTTATCCTGGGTACAGTATTTATAATTGTAATTGTTTTTACATTCTTTATCTTTGCTGTTTTTAATTACAGCAGAGATCCAGCACCAGGTTTAAATCTGTATTTAATCATAGGTATAGTGTTTTATCTTATATTAATGGTTATATATCTAGTCAAATCAAAGATTATAAGTTAGGAGTTATCTGGATGCCTTCTCTTGATAGAAGTAACTTGAATATACTGGTTGCAGGATTTGGTTGTTGTAAACAGGAAATATTTGCAACCCAGGGAGCGTTATATGATATTCAAAGATTTGGTGTAAATTTCGTCAGCACTGCTGAAGATGCCGACATATTGGTGATCCAGGGTTTTTATAATAAAAAAGGTGCAGCCAGGGTCTTAAATATTTATGACAGGATGAGTTCCCCAAAATGGATAATTGCGGTGGGAAGCTGTGTCTTAAATAAAAATTTATTTAAATCAGAGAGTAAACTGCTAAGCCAGTTCCAGAATAAAGTAGCAATAAATATGTATATTCCAGGCTGCCCGCCCAGACCGGAAGCGTTTATATATGCTATTTTAAGATTTTTAGGCAGAAATTAATAATAATATAGATAGCAATTTTTAAATTTTATTTATGTAAATGATTAATAATATTTATAATAGAATCTATTCTCCTCCAAAGTTTATGTTTATGGAGGGAATGGAGAAAAATATAGAATTTATTCTAAAGGATAAAATAAAAAATGTTTTTAAAGCCGGACAGGATCTTTTAATAGAAGTATCTAAAGAGAATCTTTACCAGGCTTTAAAAGAGTTAAAGGAAAATCCTGAACTTAAAGTAAATAGTTTTCAAAGTGCAGCTACTTACAAAAGTATTGAAAAAAACTTTCTAATAATAAACCTTACATCATTTGTTAATAATTTTTCTGTTCTAATAAAAATAGAAATATCCGTGAAAGAACTGGAAAATGGCTGTACTGAGATTGTTAACGTCTTGGGGGAATTTTATGAAGCGGTTAATTTTTACAGGGATAGAAGTAAGTTAATTTCTGAAAACTCTGATATTAAAATTTTTTGTCAGAGCCTGGATGGTCTGGATTGTTTTGATTTAAATATTTCTACTGATAGTGACGTAGTTAAAGAAGCTTATGTCGATATCGATATCAGCAGGGTTGTTGGTAACGATTATTATAAAGGTTTGGAGATTTATAATCTTATAGCCTATATCAGCAGATTTGACTGGAAGGCAGGCATATTTCCGGAAATTTGTCTTTGCAGTGCTTTTGAAGAATTACTGCAGCTAAAAGTACCTGAAAGAGCCGGGTATATCAGAATGCTTCTATGCGAGCTATATAGAATATCAAACCATATTTATTTCATTTCAAATATCTGTAATATTTTAGGGGAGGATGTTGCCTATAGTCTTTCTCTTTTGGAAAGGGAACGGGTTTTAAAGCTCATAGAGACTGTAACAGGCTCCAGAATTGTTCCCAATTTTATAAGAATAGGTGGAGTAAAGAAGGATATAAGTGAAGAGATAATATCCAGTATCAAGAAAAGCTTACCAATCTTATATAAAAATATAAAAAGAATTGAAAAGATAATAATGGATGATTTTTTGGTTATTGAGAGATTAAAGAATATTGGGATTATTGGTAAAGAAATTGCTTTAGATTATGGTATATCAGGTCCAAATTTAAGAGCTTCAGGTATTAGATATGATTTACGGAAAGATAAAGATTTTATTTCATATAAAGACTTCTCATTTACAGTACCTATAAGCAGGACAGGGGATTGTCTGGATAGGGTTTTAATCAGATTTAATGAAATATTTCAATCTCTTAAAATAATAAGTCAAATTATAAGTAAATTCCCTTCAGGAGCTTTTATAAAGAGGATAAATTTATCTCGTATAAAATTTCAATCTGAAGCAGTATCGTACGGCATTGAGTGTCCGCATGGTCTTTTTAAAATTTATATTGAGGTTGAAAAGAGCAATATAAATTCGTTAATAGTAAATGGGCCCTCAATTAATAGTCTTATTTTGAGTGAGAAGATACTGAAAGAGAGTAGGTTAGAAGATATTAATTTAATTTTAACAAGCCTGGATATAAGCCCGGGGGAAATAATAAGTACATAATGGCGGAGTATATATTTTATGTTATTTATTTTTAAAAAAATGTTTTATATTTTTACAGTATTGCTGGTGAATTTATATATATGTGAGTATATAAGCAATAAGCTTACAGCCCGTATCGAGCTTAGAAGGGGATATAGAATAACCAGAATGAGTGGTGCTGGTTTTCCTCTGCTTAGACTCTTTAAATATTTGTCCAGGGGTAGTAAGATAAATATCTGGGCTTTTTTTGTTTTTTTGCTCTCTTTTCTAATGTGGAGTGCGGTTCCTATTACTGCAAATCTGGTTTTGATAGAAATGGACTACAGTCTTTTGGTTGCAATAACTTTCTATATAGGACTGATAATTATATTATTTTTTAATTCAAGCAGGACCTCTTACAGTGCCATATTTAGTGAAGCCAGTAAGAAAGTATTAATTTTACTTTCTTTCCTGGCCCCTGTTTTATTTAGTATTGTAAGTATTGTTTTAATAAGTAAGACATTAAGCTTAAGGGAGATTGTCAATTCTCAGTACCAGTACTGGAATATAATTTTCCAACCCCTGGGCTTTATAACGTTCTTTATTTCATTGTTTTTGCAATTGAAGTTATTAGGCATAAGTAGAAAGAGCTACTTATCTACCGAGATAGATATAGGTAAAGAAGGAATAGGCTTAGGGAAAATTGTTGAAAAGATTTCGGTTTATATGATTGTTCTTTTCTTGATTATAATTTTAAATATCCTGTATTTAGGTGGATGGCAAGACATACATTTTATCAGGGGAGAGATAATGCTTGCTGTTAAATTTTATTTTATTTTTATACTATTGCTATTGATGGACAAGACTATTGGCAGAATAGATAGTTACAAACTTTTAGTCAGGATTAATTGGAAGTTTCTGATTCCGGTTTCGCTGGTTAATTTTATTGTTACCCTGGGATTTTTTATAGCCCGTAATGAATATAGTTTAATTTAATTAAGTATTTTATTAAGATGTTAAGGTTATTTAAGAATTTTTTTATCATTTTAGGAAATATGTTTAAGAAGCCCAGAACTGTTATTTATCCCAGAGAGAAAATAATAATTCCTGAAGGCAGCAGGGGTGTGCTTCATTTAAAATTGGATCTGGATTCCCTCGAGGTTATTTGTAATGGTTGTGGATTGTGCAATATAATTTGTCCACAGGATTGCATAGAAGTAAAGAAAAGAATTGAAGATAATGGCAGGGAAGTTCTGGATGAATTCTGTCTGGATTTAAGCAAATGTATTTTTTGCGGAAATTGTGTTGAATTTTGTGAATTGAATGCTATCAATATGTCTTACAAATATCAACTTGCGAAATATAGTGGAAAAAATTTGAGATTGGAAAAAATTGAATTAATAAAACCTTCAAGCACAATTAGAGATTTCTGGTAAAAATAACTATGTCATTTGGAAGTCAATTAATATTAATAATAATACACTACATAAGTCTCTTTGGACTGGTAATATCTGGATTACTGTCACTTATTCTAACCAGCAAGAGAAAGAAATTATTATTTTTGTTTCTCTCCTTTTTATTTGTCGGAATCTTAAGTTTTGTTTATTATTCCTGTATTTTATTTTTTATAGTCGGGATTTTTATTATGTTCTTTTTTATGTCATTATACTTATTTGTTTTTCAAGTAGAATTATTTAGCAATAATGAGAGATTAGATGAAAAATTAAATAGTAATATCAAAGGTATAATTGTTGATATTATTCTACCGTTTTTATTTTGCGCAGCTATTGGTTATTTAATTTATAATTATACATCTGATTTTTTACAAAAAGTCAGTGGCAGCGGTAACATTTTCATCATTGGTCTAAGTGATATTGCTGGTAAATTTTTTACTGATTATAGTTTAATTTTAATAATTATAATTGCAGTATTATTTGTATCCTTTTTATGGTTTATTATTATTAGTTTGGATGAAAAATGAATTTTCAATTTATAATATATTTTAATTTTTTACTTTTCCTGATTGGGGTATTTGGAATATTTTACAGCAAGAATATTATATCATTATTTGTTTCTTATCAGTTTATAATAATTTCTGCTGCTATTAATTTTTTAAGTTTTTCACAATTTTTATACCAGCGTTCATTGTTGGGTGCAATATTTATTATTTTTGGGATTACATCCATATATTTTTTAATGTTTTGTATTATTTACTATATTTATTTAAAGCTGGATCCGCTTGACAAAGAAATGTTTTATAGAGAATTTAGATTATTTAAGATAACCAGAAGCGACTGGTGGGGAGAAGATAATATATAGATTATGAACTTCATACTTTATATTAATGAAAAAATAAATCCTCTTCAAAGTATAATTGTCTTATCATTAGCAATTTTTATTTCATCTTTTTTTGTAATATCTAAAAGTAAGGCTGTTAAAAGGTTTCTGATAATAGTAACTTCAATTTCTCTTATTTTGGCTTTTTATCTTAATATTTATAGTTTTATTTCAATAGGCAATTTTTCTAATCTTCTCCTGTCTTTTGGGAATGCGCAAATGATAGAAGTAAGCATTATCTTATTTGGTGCCGTAAATTTGTTATTTTTTATTTCCATATATAAAGTGGACAGTAATCATTTTATTAAAATATTGATTCTCTTTTTATTCTCAACCATCTGCGCTGTTTTTGTAGTGGTTGCCAGAAATTTTCTTTTAATATTTACAAGCTTAACCATATTCATCTTAACAATATTTCAATTAGTGACTGCTCTTAATTTAAAGATGAACAAAGTCAGACCTTATATATTGAGGTATTTTTTAAGGCCAACGCTAACAGTGATTTTATTCTTTTTTGGATTTTCATTGTTTTATGGTGCTGCGGATTTTAAAGATTTCAATCAAATTCTGCAACCGGAATATATTTCAAATCCGCTAATTGTCCTGGGCCTGATTATTTTTGGAATTGCTATTTACCTGTATTTTTTCTTATTTCCTTTCCAGGGCCCATATATGAAGCTAATAAAAAGAGGCGAGTTTTCATCGAATGCTATTATATGGTTTTTATATTTTCCAGTTGGTATTTTTATGTTTCTAAAGTTAAATGAGTTATATAGTTTTTTTATAGAAAAAAATAACCCTTATATGTCTATATTTTTTATAGTAATAACTTTTATTTGTATATTTGCCGGCAGCATTGGAGCATTTAAGACTAATAGTATAAGAAGAATAATATCATTTTTATTTTTATTTTTTATTGGTATTTTTATATTGAACATTTCCATGTTTTCTACAGGAATTATCAGCAAGTCTCGGATGGATTGGTTTAATATTACAAATGTCCTACTGGTGCTATTTAGTTTCATGCCCATATGCAGTATTTTCAGTGTTGTTGAAAAAAATACAGGCAGTGATTCTCTTGACAGTATAAGAGGTTTTGGGAGAAGCAACATTTATATATGTATAAATTTGATAATAATATTTATATCCTGGTCCGGATTTGCTTATCATATTGAGCCCTTTATTAAGTATATCAATGGTGTAAATTTCTTAAAAATAGGGGCTAATAATATAATATTGCTGCTCGCGATGGTGATTGCTTTTATATTTCTTATGATCAATATTTTTAGGATTATTGTCCAGTTTTTTAAAAAGCCTCTTACGGGTGTGGTAGGAAAAATTATATTTCCTAAGTTTTTCTATATTTATGTTACTTTTTTTACTTTAGCTATATTAGCTATTGCAATATTGGGTTTACTGGAAATATTAAATATTGATATTGGAATTATTAATTTTAAAATAACTCAAGTTTATTTTTTAAAATAACTTCAATTGATATTTTTTTAGCTTCTTTAGTACTTTGGAAAAATATAGAAAAAGATTTAACATAAAGCATCTCTTAATTATTATACTGGTGCTGGTTATAGTAATAGCAGTAATTATAAGCATAAATCAATTTTCTTTTAAAAAAGAGTACCACCCACCCACTGCACTTGCCGATGAACTGCCCAGATATAGATTAATAGATATGGATAATACTGGTATTACAGGCGATAAGGATGAAGATGGAATAAATGATCAGAAAGATATTATGCAGGGTGCAAAAAAACAGCTGGAGAATCCAGCTAAAACTATTAATTTAGAAGAAGGAGAACTCAATTATTTCTCAGGTGGAGACCCACCTGAGAATTTGGCAAGTACAGAAGACATTATAGCAAGAGCTTTCCTGGAAGCTGGTTTTAGTTTAAAAGATCTTGTGTATGAGGATATAAAAGAAAACTTTGACCAGTATAAAATAAAAGAAATCTGGAATCGGAGTTTTTGTGATCCTGATATTGATTACCGGAGAATCCAGAATTTAGAAATTTTCTTTAATAAGAATGCAAAAATTCTGGATATTTTATTTAATGCTTCAGATGAGCAAAACTTAAACTCGTGGCTCCCCGGAGACGTGGTTTTTTTTGATATGGATAGAAACAGCTATAGTGATAATGTTGGTATTATTTCAGATAATACGACAAGGGATGGAGTCCCGAAGGTTATTTATAACTATATTGACCCGGGATATACAGTTGAAAAGGACATCCTGAAGGAAAAGACTATTACCGGTCATTATAGATTTCCAAAATAACTAATTGCTTTTTTAAATTTGCAAACAGCGTTAATTATATAATAATTAGTTTAAAATCTATGTCCCTATTCTTTCACAATATTGTTTGAAAATATGTAGAATTATTTAATTCTATAAAAATATAGATAAATGTAATAAAATTATTTCTTAATAAGACAGTTGAAGTACTAATTTAATATTTGTTTTATACATTTTGTAAAAAAAATAAATTAACAGTGATGTATAAGGAAAATATTTTAAAAAAACTAAAGGCATCGAAAATAACTTTATTGAAAAGAACTGTGCTCATAGCAGTTGTTGTTTTAATTTTAGTTTCTTTGCTGCTGGTTTCACCAAAAAAGGTAAATGCAATTACTTTAAAGGAATTGGGTAATGCAATAGCCGGGCTCAGTCAGGATGAGGAGGGCTTACTGGAAAAAATACTCGTATCTGGGATAGAGATCGAAAATAAAAGAAATGAAATTGAATTGTTGAATGGAGAACTTGGAGTATTGGAAAATCAACTTGAGGAACTTAATGAAACCAGAAAGGAATTAAGTGAAAGTATTGAAAATAAAAAGGATCTCCTGACTGAAAAAGTAATTTTTTCATATAAATATGGAAATAATGATGTCGCAAAAATTATTATTAGTGCCAGGGATTTAAATGAAGCTGTAAACAACTTTTACCTTTTTAAAAATATTATGAGCAGGGAAGCTGAAATCATAGAACAGCTCCGCTTTGAAAAGGAAGAATATGATAGAATTTCCCGGAAATCTGAGGAGAAAATGAAAGAGATTGAAGAAACCAGAGCCAGAATTAAAGCTGAAGAGCAGAAGCTATTAAAAAGTATGGAGGAAAATAAAGTTCTTCTGGGGGAAGTTAAGGGTGAAAAAGCGGAAATCCAGAATCTTTTAAGTGAGATAAAAAAAAGAATAGCGCAAATCCAGCCTTCCGGGCTCACGCTTGTTGGAGAATGGGATATGCTAGCCACAGCATACTATGCTTTTGGAAAGGGAGGCAATGATATAAATGGAAACGGAATTACGGCAATAGGGCTGAGAGCCCGGAAAGGAATAGTTGCTGTAGATCCAAGAGTTATACCTCTGGGTACAAAACTTTATATACCTGGTTACGGCGAAGCTTTGGCCGCTGATACCGGGGGGCGGATAAAGGGCAATAGAATTGATTTATGCTTTGAATCTTTAGAAGAATGCTTCAGGCATGGCAAAAGAAAAATAAAAATATACCTGGTTGAATAATAAATCTTTTAAACTATCTTTAAAAATTTAGATAAAGACTCAAAATCCCTTATATATCTTTCTTCAGTAATTGTACCGCTTATAATAACATCCCGGGGGTCAAAAAATGGAACAAGCTTAAATGATGGATTTTCAAATATCCTCATATGTATCTTTTCCATATTTCTATATTTTTTTTCAATAGAAAAGAATTTCTGCAGGATAATATTGGATACATTAAGTCCAAGTGATACAATTATATGAGGTGTAATTATGGAGATTTCCCTGGTGAGAAATAAGATACAGTTATTTATATGTTTTTTGAGCGGTTCAGTAGCTTCCACTAAAGAGCTACTCTCTTTTTTTGTGGTTCTCCCTGGTGTACATTTAACCAGGTAGGTGATATAGGTATCTTTAACCAGAGATAGTTTAGTTTCATCAAATATTTTTCTCATGAATTTACCCTGATTATCGCCGATAAAAGGAATACCTCTTTCTTCAGCATCATTGGCCAGAGGATAATTACAAACTACCATTATATTTGCTTTAGGTGCGCCTGTACCCGGTACAGGTTGTTTTCGGATTTTTAATAAATCCAGGCACTTTTTACAGTTTTTAACTTCGTTGTTTAATTTATTTATGCTTTCTTTAGCGCTTATTGACATAAAGGTTAAAAATTAGTCTCTTAAATCACTCAACAGTACATTTTTTATATTGTTTTAAAAGTATACAATATAAAAAAAGTTGAGTAAATAAAAATTCCAAAATAAAAGCAGAGAAAAAATATTATAAAGAGTCACTGATATAAAGATTGTAATAATTTATATTTAAAATTTTAACCCAGAATATATTTTAATTTATTTTTTTAAGGTGTTAAAATACTTTACTGTGATAGGTAAAGACCTATATTAAGACACAAAGGAGGTACAATGGTAAAATACCAAGATCTGGCAGATTCCATCATCAAAGGGGATAATATAAAAAGCAAGGATATTGCACAGAAACTGGTAGATGAAGGAGTGCCCGCAGTGGAGATTCTAAATGATGGACTGGTACCTGGTATGAATGTGGTTGGAAAGAAGTTTAAAGCAAACGAGTTTTACCTGCCTGAGGTATTGCTGGCTGCAAGGGCAATGAAGGCTGCAATGGACATTATAAAAC
>JABMRD010000035.1 GCA_013202875.1 Actinomycetota bacterium
GTATTACCATATCAAAGGCTTCACCGAATTTAACAGGTCATCTTTCCTTACATTGCTGTAAGGACGCCCTTTACTTGAGCCCGACGAGCTACCAGACTGCTCCACCCCGCGTTGTTTTAGAAAATTTGCAATTAACTTCCTTACTGCAGAAACCTATTATAACGATTTTTCATTTTTTTTCAAACAGTAAAACCCACATTTCATCATTAATTTTTATCTAACAAAAACCTCCCAGGACCGGGAAAGATGACAATTTAAATATTGGTTAAAAAAGATGATTTACCGGGTGATAATTAAAAGAACCCGGTAATATATTTAATATAAATCCCAATATTGGAAATAGCAAGAGCAATCAGTGTAGCCGGTATTGAAAGTTTCATCCACCTTACCCATCCGATTGATTGACCTCTTTTTTCCATCGTAGTATATGCTACCACATTTGCCGAAGCTCCTATTGGAAGAAAATTACCTCCCATATCCGCACCCAATGAGGTTGCCCAAACCATTATTGATAGCGCCGGAACCCCTGCAAACTTCACAATATTTTCCAGGATATATGCCATAGAAAGTGCAAAGGGCACATTATCAATAACTCCACTGACAATACCTGAACCCCAGACAAGTGTGCTTAAAAGTCCTATATTATTACCCTTAAAAAGACCTGCAATATAGCCTCCAATTATATTTACAATCCCGGTATGCTCCAGTCCGCCTACTAATATAAATAGTCCCATAAAAAATAATATCACTTCATAGTTCACTTTTAATAGAATTTTTTCCGATCTCTTACCAAGAATAGTCAGCATAATAAAAGCAGGTATCATCGCAGCAAGAGGGACTGTGAGTGGAATGTGAAGATATTCTTCTATGTAACTGTGGGTAATTAAAAAGAAAATTGCTGTTCCAAATGCGGCCAATGCAACTTTAAGCTGTTTTTTATCTTCTATTGCTCCGGCTGGATCCATTTCTTCAAATTCTTTCTTCGGTATCTTTTCAGATGAAGCAATTGATTTCCGGCTTACCAAATAACAATATAGTAAAGTAACCGCTCCGGCCACTATGGAAATGGGACCATTATGAATTACAAAATCATTAAAATAATAACCAAGTTTTAAACCCAGAATTACGTTAGGCGGATCACCAACCATAGTTGCAGATCCTCCAATATTGGCCATTATTACCTCTGTGATTATTAAAGGAGCTGCATCCATTTTCAGTAATTTGCATAGTTCATAGGTTAGAGTAGCAAAAAAAAGCATTACAGTAACGCTATTCATAAAAGCTGAAAGTATCGCTGCTATTATGGGGAAAAAAATGAACATCCTCCTGGGGGAATATTTCAACCATCTTGCAATTATAAGAGCTATAAAAGTAAAAAAACCTGCATCTGATAAAGCTGCAACTATAATAAACATACCAAACAGGAGCCCTATAGTTTCCCAGCTGATAAAACCTATAGCCTCATTTATATCAAAAATATTAAATAAAATCAGCAGCAAAGCACCAGTAAATGCAACTACGGCCCTGTTTACTTTCTCTGTTGCAATACCTGCATATGTTAGTATAAAAATTACTATTGCGATTAAAGCTGGATTCAATTTCTTTCCCGTATATTCTTACTTTTAAATAAAAATTAGTAAAATGCTACCACCTAAAATTTAAAAAAACAAATATTGCCAGAAAGCATTATAAGGTACTACAGGTTTTCTTATAAGATTAAGTTTTTTGGATTATTGTTTTTAGTGTTTTATATTTATCTACGTTTCAATGATTAGAATACGGTCCCTCTGATTATGATCCTTCTCTACTATTATTGCCTTCGGGCTGATGATATCTTCTGACATTTCTTTTAATGGGATACTTACTTTAGGATCAATCTCAAATAAAATATAGCATAAGTCAGGGGACAGGTAGGACTTGATTTTGGAAAGAATTTTTTCATATACCTCCAGTCCGGTCTTACCTGCCAGAAGAGCAGATTTTGGTTCATACTCTTTTACTTCCCGGGGCAGATTTTTATAATCTTCCTCAGAAATGTATGGGGGATTTGAAATTACAATGTTAATTTTTTTTTCATACTGCTTAAAAAAATCAGAATCCTTCTCCGGTACCAGGTCGCATTCGATAAATTTTATGTTCTCAAATTTGCTGCCATCAAGAATACTTTTAGCATTATTTTCTGCTATCTCCAGTACGTCAGTATTGTTTTCAGTTGCTATTATCTGCCAGGAGGAGTCAGATATTTTTAATTCTTTGCCAATCTCATAAGCAATGCTTATAGCAACAGCGCCGCTTCCAGTACCAATCTCTAAAATATTGATTTTCCCCTGGTCTAAATTGCCCTTTAAAAGTTGAAATGACCTCTCCACTATAAGTTCGGTTTCGGGCCTTGGTATAAGTACGCCACTGTCTACATATAATTTTATTTTTCTAAAATATGCTTCTTTTAAAATATATTGAATAGGAACATGTTCAAGTCTTTTAAGGATATATTTCTTGTATATTCCCAGTTCTTGCTGGTTTAAGATGCGGTTATAATTTAAATATAAGTTGATTCTGTTTAGATTAAGAGCTGAACTAAGCAATAATTCTGCAGATAGCCTGGGCTGGGGAATATTTTTGTTTTTAAAATAATTTATGGCCCAATCTAAAATACTTTTTACATTCCAGGTTTGCAAATAAACTAAGCCCCTATCTTTTCTATTTTCTTTTCATTATCCGCACTTTTTAATGGATCTATCAACCGGTCGAGATCACCTTCCAGGATTTCATCAAGTTTGTATAAAGTCAAATTTATCCTGTGGTCAGTCACTCTGCCCTGCGGATAATTATAGGTTCTTATTCTTTCGCTTCTGTCCCCGGTCCCGATCTGCATTCTTCTTCTTTCTGTTTGCTCGCTCATCTGCTTCTCTTCCTCTGCTTCTTTAAGCCTGGCTCTTAGAATTTTTAAGGCCCTTTCCTTATTCTGTAACTGTGATTTTTCATCCTGACAGGTTACTACCATACCGGTAGGAACATAGGTTACCCTTACTGCTGAATCTGTAGTATTTACAGACTGCCCTCCTGGTCCACTTGAGCGGAAAACATCTATTCTCAGATCAGATGGGTCTATTTCAACATCCACTTCCTCAGCTTCAGGAAGTACAGCAACTGTGGCAGTAGAGGTATGGATTCTTCCCTGGGATTCAGTAGTGGGAACCCTCTGAACCCTGTGTACTCCGGATTCATACTTCATCGTTCCATAGGCTCCCTCTCCACCAATCTCAAATATGATTTCTTTAAATCCACCGATATTCAGACCGCTGGAACTGAGTACAGAATATTTCCATTTCCTGCTTTCTGCATATCTGGTATATAGCCTATAAAGAACCTCTGCAAACAATGCTGCCTCATCTCCCCCGGCACCGGCCCTTATTTCAACTATAACATTTTTCTTATCATCAGGGTCTTTTGGAGTTAGAATTAGCTTTATTTTTTTCTCAAACTTTTGCTTTTTGTCATTATTTTCCTTAAGTTCGTCCTTAAGAAAACTTTTCATTTCCTCTTCTTTTTCTATCTTGAGCATCTCTTCTGCCTCTTTAACGGAAAAAAGAACTTCCCTATATTCTCTGGCAATAGTCACAATCTCTTCAATTTCAGCTATTCTTTTCCCGTATTCCTTTAATTTTTCAGGATTGGAAGAAACCTCCGGACTTGAGAGTTTTTCTACTAGTTTTATATAATTATCTTCATATAATTTTAATTTATCCAGCAATGCTGTCATATTTAACCTGCCTTCAGTGCTTCTTCTGCTTCAATAACCTTTTTAAAAGAACTTATAGCTACCTCTATCTGAC
>JABMRD010000036.1 GCA_013202875.1 Actinomycetota bacterium
AATGTTTTTTTATAAATACCTCTATCTTAATAAACTTTATGAGCTATTTTTGACTTTAATAAATTTGATTTCTTGTTTACAATTACTCAATATTCTCCTTTTTATCTTTTTTCTAATTGATAATATTTTACAGGAGGATATGCTCCTTTACTATTCCAATCCACAACATTTGATTATATCTCTAAAGACCCTTATCTATTACTTATTGGTGCTAAACAACACTCAGTAAGAAAGTATTTAGGTGAACTAAATGGTGATTCTTATACAAATATAGATTCATCTTTATATCATACGGTATTGGCAGAAATTATTGCAGAGGCATTAGCTTTTCGAATCATAGAGAAGAACTTTAAAAGAGATGGTCAAGACGGAAGGCTTGATTATAGCGCAACACAATATTATTATTATAAAAATTTTTCAGATTTTATAGATATTACTCATAATTTTTTAGTTAAAGATTGAAAGAGCTCAAAGAAACAAATATAACTCAACACCAAAATAAAAAAGATCTCTTGCATTAAGAGTACGCGTTTTTCTAGAGATAATCACAACCAACTGTTGTAAAAAAATATCTGGTGATTTAGAAATAAGGGTAAAGCAGGTTTATTTTAGAAAAATGAGAACAAAGTGCGCAAGTCTAAGTCTGGTTAGAAATTTAACGATTTATAGATTTATGAAATATTTACCAGAGTATTTAATAGAATATATAATTTTTCATGAGCTGGTTCATATTATTGAAAAAAATCATAATAGTAGATTCTGGGAGATAATATCGGGAAAATATAAAGATTATCAAAAATCGGAAAAGGAACTGTTTAAATACTGGTTTAAAGTTTCAGAGGAAGTAGGTATGTAAGAGATTTTTCTGGCCTCTTTTTTCTTAAACCAATGTTAGATGGATTAGAAGTCTTTTGAATTTTGGAATAAGACGAAAATAACAGAGAGTAACAATTTGAAGTTTTACATGGAATTGTTTATAAATGAGATACTTCGTAAAATATGCTAATTTGAGAGTATAAAAAAAGTAGTTCAATTATTTTAAATTAGACGACATTAATATTAATTTAAGGAGGAAGCAAATATGGACATAAAACCTGTTGTAATCAAATTCTTTGCACCAGTCAATGATGTCACAATCAATGCTTTGATGAATGCCATTGATCAAAAAATGAAGCAAGGAGTAACAAATTTTGTTATTCTCATTTCTTCACCAGGAGGCTCAGTTTTTCATGGTTTAAGTGCATACAATTATTTGAAAGGATTACCTGCAACAATAACTACCCACAATTTTGGCAGCGTGGATTCAATAGGAGTTGTCCTATATTGTGGTGGTTTAAAAAGATTATCAGTCCCACAGGCAAGATTTTTACTTCATGGTGTTAACGCCAACTTTCCCCAGAAAGCGAGTTTAGAAGAAAAGCAATTGGAAGAAAGATTGAAAGGACTAAAAATTGATATTGAAAACATTTCGAAGGTAATCGCAGCAAACACAGGTAAGAATGTGAAAGACGTGACGGATGCAATGCTTGAGAGGACAACTCTGAATCCGGATGAAGCAAAATCTTGGGGTCTTGTGCATGAAATTAAATCGGAGCTATTTGAAGTAGGAAGTGAGGTAATCTCTATACAATTTTAGCAACAACAGAAGCTATAACTTTACCTAACGAAAAGTCTATGACTAAATACTTGTGTACTTTAACTCAAATGCTATTATGGCACTTCAATGTGAGGGATGCACTCCAAACATATATTTGATTAGTATCTCCTGATTGGTGAGGCATTCTTCCAAGACGTGATGCAGCAATAGCCAGTCTTACTAATACATCTGGTATAGATTGTTCTGGAATACAGGATACTCTAAAAAACATTCTTTTTATTTTTTAAAAATGTAGATTAGACTTACAAAAATTAAGTTATGCCAATTAAGGTAAGGAGGAAATTCTATGGTATTTGGTAAAAAGATCACTCTATCTACAAAAGGATTTTCAGATATTAAAGATATTACCGATAAGGTAAAAAGTATTGCTCGTCAGTCCGGCATAAAGAATGGATTGGTAGGTGTTTTTGCCATTGGGTCAACTGCTTCTGTTTCAACCGTAGAATATGAACCGGCTCTGGTTGAAGATGTGAGAGAGCAGCTTGAAGAATTTGTTCCGGCCAGTAAACATACCCGCCACTCACAGACATGGGGAGATGACAATGGGTTTTCACATATACGATCCACATTTATGGGTCCGGGTATCTGTGTACCGCTGTCAAATGGTGAACTGGTTCTCGGCACATGGCAGCAGATAATCATTATCGATCATGATAATAGGCCCCGCTCACGTGAGGTTTTTATATAGGTCATGGGAGAATAATAAAAAAAAGATTCAATCCTGCCATATACATAAATCCATTGCAATAAATAGACATTTATGGTATTTTATTGCTATGAAATTTGAACAGCTCTTAAAATTACTTAATGGAGAAACTGTATTTTCATCATCTATGCTGTTGGCCGGGAACGTATCTATTAGTGTTATCCGTAAGCAACTGACAAGATGGGTATCAAAAGGTAAACTTATTCAGCTGCGCAGGGGTATTTATGCAGTAGCCCAACCCTATAGAGATATACAACCTCATCCATTTTTAATCGCAAACATGGTAAAAAGGGCTTCTTATGTTAGCCTGCAATCAGCACTTGCATACTTTGGGATTATCCCAGAATATGTTCCTATAATTACAAGTGTTACAACAGGGAGAACAGAGGAGCTAACTACGAAGCTGGGAAGGTTTCAATTTAGACACATAAAAAAAGAACTTTTTTGGGGTTACAAGGAAGTGGAAGTCTCAAATGGTATAAAAGTTTTTATTGCATTACCTGAAAAAAGCTTACTTGATCTGATTTATCTTACTCCACAATCTGATAGTATAGAGTATCTTGAAGAATTACGTCTTCAGAACACTGAGAACATTGATACAAAAATTCTTATGGATTTTGCACAAAAATATAAAACTCCTAAACTTAGCAGGGCAGCAGCAAGAATTATAAATTTAATTCAAGAATAAACTATGAAAGAATATTTAAGACAATTGATAAAAGAACAACCCAATGTGCTACTCAGACGCAGTGTTACCCGTGAATATTTGCAGGCTCGCATATTACAGCTTTTACAAGGTGAAGGTGTTTTTTTGAACATGGCATTTGTAGGCGGGACAGCACTTCGGGTTCTGTTTTTTTTGCCCAGGTATTCTGAAG
>JABMRD010000037.1 GCA_013202875.1 Actinomycetota bacterium
AAAACCAAAAAACTTATCGCGATATTTCTCAATATAGTCTGCCATCTTGCTCTTTTAATAACCCTGCCAAGCTTCTTATCTTTAAATTCATTAAAAATTTTATCTACATCTTTCTCATTATTTTCTGACTCTTTTTTCATTTTTAAATCTTGCCTCCCATATTTTTTTAAATTTATTTCTTGCTCTATAAAGATAAATCTTTACTTTGTCCTCGCTGTATCCTGTAAACTCTGAAATATCTCTGTACGAAAAACCTATTATATACTTCAGGGTTAACAACTCCCTATATACAGGCTGTAATTTCTCCAATGTATCCCTTACATCTTTCTCTTTTTCCAAGACAATTACAGCATCCTCGGCACTCTCTGTCAAAAAATCTATAACATCTATATCATTAATATTAATACATATATTTCTCTTATTTTTCCTGTATATATTGTAGAATTCATTTAAAGCTACACGGAAAAGCCATGCTCTGGCCGTTCTGCTGTCTATAGAGTCAATATATTTTAATGCTTTATAAAGTGTATCCTGAACTATATCTTCCGTGTCTTCCTTTGTGACGCCCATTTTGATTAGAGATTTAAATACCACCTTCATCTCATTTATCAGGACCTCCTCCAGGTTTTCTGCACTCATCCCTCACCATTCACTTACCTTACTTACTGCAGCAAATATTAGTAAGCATTGAATCCAATCTTTATATATGAAACAAATAAAATGCTAAAATGTATACAACAATAACCAGCCCGCTAAAAATTAAATTTAGTACCAGTCTATGACAAACTATACTATTTTATCAATCTTTCAATTCTTAAAACATATTTTGTTGATTTTTTTAATTTGAGTATTCCAAGCCATTCAATCGAATTTAAAACTTTGCTATAAATTATATCCGCAATAAAATCTTCGATATGGTATCTACAATCAATTTAAGGTTTATTCCTATTTTGGGAATTTTTTGAACTTCATCAATAAATAAATATTTGTTTTTTCCGATAAATCTTTTTAAGATAGCAGTACGCTGACTTGATAAAATTTCAGCAACATCCAGATTTTCCCCATGTACCATTAATATATCATACGTGACAATCTTTTCTTTTATCAGGTTCATGAGTATGGTTTTACCAGATCTGCTGGGACCAAAAATTCCTATTACCTTAGAAGGTTCAAGCCATTTACTATCTGTATTGTTATTAATCTGGGTATTATAGTATCCGAATTATAAATAAAATGGCTATTACTGTTAATTCAAATCACGCTGAAGCCCTAAAGATGAAAATAGTAGATAGCTAAATATTAAAATTATCGTGTATTTGCCCGAATTTTTTCGTATTTAATTTTTTATTATTTGATTGACTCTGCAACAAAAATACTAATTAAAATGAATATTTTCTTTTTCCACCAGATTAAGAAATCCTAACAGTCTTAGCTTATTAATAAGAACAGAGAAGATTTCCCCTCTCTCATTCAGGCGGGCGGGATATCATCTTCCTTTACTAATTATTATAAGTATAATCTGCCTGCCGTAAAATAGTACAGATTATTAAGTAGAGTCTTTTAGATGAAAAAGATTATTTTTTATGTTCAATAATCCATTTTGTTATTTGTTGTGAGCCTATTCTTCCTTCTGCTATTCCAATACCCAGCTCAACCAGTTCGGGTTGAGAAAAGTGCAACTTGATGTCATTTAGTTCCAGAAAAACCAACATAACAAATAGTCCGGTTCGCTTATTCCCATCCAAGAAAGGGTGATTTCTTATAATTCCATAAGCTTGACGTGCAGTTTTTTCTTCAAGAGTTGGATATAAATCTTTTCCTTCGAATGATGCATATGCATGATACAGTGCTGATTCAAGAGCTCCGATATCACGCAGTCCAGATGAACCACCAGTTGCTTTACACATCATATTATTGAGATATAAAACATGGCTAATATCAAGCTTGATCATTTAGCAAGTTCCTTAAAAGCTTCAAGATTATCCTGCAATATACGTGAAGCCAAAGATTCTATACGTTCATTTACAGAAATTTCCAGTTGCTCTAGTTTTTTAAAATCTATTAATACATAGCGAGGGGTATTGTTTTTCATTATGATAACTGAACCTTTTTCATCAACAGTTCGGGCAACTTTGGAAAAGTTTTGGTTAGCTTCTGTTAATGAAATCAAATCTTTTGTATTAACTAACATAAAAATCACCTCGTATATATTCTACACTTATTTAGGATGAATACAACCTATTTTTATTTTTTATTATTACTATTATTATTGACATAGATAACATATTTAGTATAAATATATACTAATTATGGAATCTATTACCATAGTTAATGGAGTGAACCAACTCCAAGTTGAAACAAGTATTTAAAATCTTATAAATTATTTGAAGCTATTCTATAATTATCATATTA
>JABMRD010000005.1 GCA_013202875.1 Actinomycetota bacterium
AGCTATTATAACTGTTATATTATCACGGTAGGCAACGATACCGTTTGGAATACTTTTTAAATAAAGCAATTCGCATTCTTTATTTTTTTGTTTATTCTGTTATGATATTAAAATGCTTTACTGGGATAGGTAAAGACCTATATTAAGACAGAAAGGAGGTGAAATGGCAAAATACCAAGAACTGGCAGACTCCATTATCAAAGGGGATAATGTAAAAAGCAAGGAAATTGCACGGAAACTGGTTGATGAGGGAGTATCTGCAGTGGAAATTTTAAATGATGGGCTTATGCCTGGTATGGATGTGGTGGGGAAGAAGTTTAAAGCTAACGAGTTTTACATACCTGAGGTATTAATAGCCGCAAGAGCTATGCATGCTGCAATGGATATTATAAAACCACTGCTTTCAGAAACCGGTACAGATACTAGGGGTAAGATAATAATAGGTACGGTACAGGGAGATCTCCACGACATAGGTAAAAACCTGGTAGGTATGATGCTGGAAGGTGGAGGATATACTGTTATTGATCTAGGAGTTGATATTCCTTCAGAGAAGTTTGTAGAAGAAATAAAAAAGAATGGTGTTAAACTAATAGGTCTATCAGCGCTTCTTACCACTACGATGATTGGTATGAAAACTGTAATTGATACACTAAAAGCTGATCAGGAAACTGCTGGTGTAAAAGTTATGGTAGGCGGAGCGCCTCTTACCCAGGAATATGCAGACTCTATAGGTGCAGCAGGTTATGCTCCTGATGCTTCCAGTGCAGTTGATTTGGCTAATGAACTACTTTCATAAGTAGAAATAAGAAAATCTATTAAATTCTATTTAATAGGAATATTAAATTAGAAGTGTTTATCGGGATATAAGCACTTCTAATTTTTTTTAGTGCGCCCAGCATGGGCAATAACTAGGTGGTGAAAGTCCACTGTGGGGGTTGGCAACACCAACCACTAGCTTAAGACAAGATCTTAATTTAAAAGCGATAACTTACCTAAAGGGTAAGCCCGCAAAATAATTAATATTAAGATTAACCTAAATCCTACCCCAGGTAATTATAATACCAGAAGCAAAATCTTTTATAAATATTTGTATATTTGCTATAACATTAACACAATAGGCAATTCGAATAGTTGACAGGAGTATTTGTATTTGTTATTATTTCTTTACTATAAAGAAATAACATTTGTAAATTTTTATATGGAAAGATCGCTCAAATTTTTAAGGACAGCAAGTGCAGGGCTGCAATATAAAATTAATATTTCAATAATATTTAATTATATTCGTGAAAATGAACCTATTTCAAGGATAAAAATATCAAATGATTTAAAGATCAGCCCATCTGCAGTATCAAGAGTGGTAGGTAAACTCATTAAAGATGGGTATGTCGTTGAGGCAGATAAACTGAAGACCAAGGGCGGTAAAAGACCAACGCTTCTAAGGATAAAACAGGATAAAGGTTTTGTCATAGGGATAGATCTGGGAAAAGAAAAGTTTAAGCTTGCCCTGGCCAATTTTAATGGGGAAATAATTGAGAAATATAGGGGCTTTAAGATTTCAAATAATAAAAATATAGCAGAAAAAATAATAAATGAAATTAAAGAAATATTGGGTAGATATCATCAGTATGAAAAAATGAGATGGGATATCCTAAAAGCTATTTGTGTTGGAATTCCGGCTGCTATTGATATAGACAACGGAAAAATTATAAGTGCTCCTCTTTATGGAAATTGGAAGGATTTAAATTTAAAAGAAATTCTTGGCAGTGAATTTAATATCCCTGTTTATATAGAAAATGATGTTAACCTATCTGCTCTGGGAGAAAAACATTACGGGGAGGGGAAAAACTTTAAAGATTTTATATTTATAGAAATAAGTAATGGAATTGGGGCAGGAATAGTTATTGATAACCACCTGTTTAGAGGCTCTATTGGTTCAGCAGGTGAAATTGGATTTACAATAATTAATATTGAGAATATAGGTTTTAAGGTAAAAAATAAAGGTTTTTTAGAAAAATTTGCATCGGTGGAGAGCATCAAAAAGAAAGCAATAAGAGAAATCAGGAATGGTAGAAAAACTATTATCACTGAAATGGTAAAAAATGACATCGAAAAAATAGAACCTTATATGGTGTGCGAAGCAGCAACCCGTGGTGATGAGCTTGCAAATGATATTATAACGGAGATGGTTGATTTCCTGTCTATTGGGATAATTAATTTAATTTTAATTCAAAATCCCCAGATTATAGTTTTAGGTGGAGATATATGCAACTTGCCTGAAGTAAATAGATTATTTTTAGAACCGATCATAGAGAAGATTAGGGATTCAATGCCTTTTGAGATTCCCAAGATTGAATTGTCTTCGCTTGGTGAAGATGCTGGTATAGTAGGTGCTTCTTTTCAGGCAATAGAATCTCTGTTAATAAAAAAATTTCCTTATAAAATTGAACAACCACTAATATATTAAAAAATAAAAAATCATTAAATAAAAGAAATGGATAAAGTAAATTATTTTAATATCAACGAAGATGAGATTCTAAATAACGATTGAATCATTGTAAGGTGATAGTTTAAAAATAAAAATGTTTAAATTTAGAATATGTTTATGGAGAAAGTTGAAGAAATTAGAAAGGAGGTATATATAGCAAAATAAATGAGATTTGATTAGATATGATTTAATATTTGTATGACCATATACTAAACAAATCTCAGGGGGTGTTTTGTTGGGGATTGTGGTATAAGTAAAATTATAAAAAGGAGAGTGTAAAAGAAATGAAAAAATCATTATTATGGGTAGTAGTGGTGGTATTGAGTCTATCAATGGTTGCAGCTTTTTCATTTTCAGGCTGTAAAAAAGAGGCAGCAGCTGTGGTAAAAGGAATTACTCTTGCTGATCTAGGTTTTGATAGCTCCAAATATAGTGCCAAATATGCGAATGACCCAGATGGAAACCCGGCTGTATCAGCATACGAGATTACTTTAACTGATGAAGAGATTGCTAAGGTCAAGGAAGGTAGTTATACAGCTGCTATTCTATGGGCTGGTGCTGGTGAATGTTACGAAGGTTTGACGAATGGCATAAAATCAGTTTTTGATGAATTAGGTATTAAGATAATTTTAGAGTCAGATTCTCAGTATGATGTAGCAAAGGAAGCTACTGATGTAGAAACTACTTTAGCATTAAATCCAGACATAATTATTGCTATGCCGGTTGATCCAGTTTCAGCTGCAGAAGCTTTCAAAGCAGTAGTTGACAAGGGAATAGTGCTTGTTTTTGAAGAGAATATAGCAACTGGATATCATGCTGGCGAGCAGTATGTAAGCATGGTAAGTGGTGATAGCTTTGGAATAGGAAGAGCAGCCGCAGATATAATGAACGAAGCTCTTGGTGGAAAAGGTAATGTCGGCTTCATCTATCACGATGCAGATTTTTTTGTCACTAACAATCGCGACCGTACCTTTGTTCTTCAAATTGAACAGAAATATCCAGACATCAAGATTGTGGCAGCGAGTGGTTTTGTTGAAGAATCAAAAGCAGGTGAAGTTGCAACTGTTATGTTAAAACAACATCCTGAAATTAATGCTTTTTACGTAGCCTGGGCTATACCAGCTATAGGTGTGCTTGAGGCATTGCGTTCTGCTGAACGAAATGATATTAAGATAGTAACTATTGATTTAGATCCTACAACTGACTTGAATATGATATCAGGAGGCAGCGTATATGGTAAGGTCACAGACTTATATTATGACACGGGTATAGCGCTTGCAAATGCGTCTGCTTACGCACTAATTGGTAAAGAAGCACCACCTTTCGCAGTAGTTGACCTTATGAAAGTGAATAAAGACAACATGATTGAAGCGTGGGATCGTTCATTTGGCATGGAACCTCCCGACCAGATCCTAGAGGCACTTAAAAATAATCAATGATATCTCTTCCCAGTTATTCTGTTATAAAAGAGACTAACTGGGAAGCTGAATTATAGTAATCATTATAAATAATGTCCAAAGATGAAGAATATTAAAAATAGAAGTTTTATCAAGAAAATACTAAAAAAAATTTCGCGAAACCATATAGTCTATATTGGTTTTATATTAATTGTGATATTCTTTTCTATTCTTTTAAGAGATAGAGGTTTTTTATCTTTTAGTAATCTCATGAATATTCTTCGTCAAACTGCGGTGATTTCTATAATGGCAGTTGGTATGACTTTTGCTATTGTTGCTGGTGATATAGACCTTTCCATCGGTGCCACTGTAGCTCTTTCAGCCTTAGTAACTGGAATATTGCTAAGAATGCAATGTCCAACGATTTTGGCAGTTCTTGGAGGTTTAGGGGTTGGTTTGATTATTGGACTTTTTAATGGTTTAGTGACTACTAAAGGCCGTGTTCCTACTATCCTCGTCACACTTGGAACACAAAGCGTTTTAGTTGGTCTGGCTCGAAGGATAACTAATTTACAAACAGTACCAATTGAAAATAAAAATTTTACTTTCATTTTTGGCTCTGGCAATATTGGTAAAATTTCAACATTATTCATATGGACAATTATAGTAGCTTTAATTGGTCAGTTGTTGTTGAAAAAGACAGCATTTGGAAGAAGAATACAAGCAACCGGTGGGGACAGTAATACAGCACGTTTTTTTGGTATATCGACTAATAATATCCGCATGGGTGTACTAATAATCTCCTCACTGAGTGCTTCTTTTGCTGGTTTACTATATGCTGGTAGGTTGCATTCTGCACGTTACACATTTGGACAGGCTGACTTACTTACTGTAATTGCTGCTGTAATTATCGGAGGTACAGCCTTATCTGGTGGTCGTGGGTCAGTCATTGGCTCGATTATTGGTTCCCTCTTAATGGGTACGTTAAATAATGGATTACTTTTAGCGGGTTTAGCAGTACCTGAGCAAATGATAGCCAGAGGTATCATAATTATTATTGCTATTGTAATTAGTCTGAGAGAAAAGGTTATTTAAAAGAAAGGAGTTATTATAATGAAAGGTATTAAGATTATTGGTCCCAAGCAGGTAGATGTAGTTGATTGGCCAGATCCTTCACTAAGCTCTAAGGAAGTAAAGGTTAGGATAAAGGCTTCAGCACTTTGTCGTAGTGACCTTAGTATTTATTACATGAAACCTGTTGTAGGTAAATTGCCTCCTGGTGCTGTAGTACCTGGTCATGAACCTGCAGGGGTTATTGAAGAAGTAGGCTCTGCAGTTGACGAATTTAAAAAAGGAGATCGTGTTGCTATTAGCTGCTTTGACGGATGCGGTAAGTGTTACTATTGTAAAATTGGTCAACCTAACCTTTGCTATGATATGAAGTGTTTGGGATTTGATAGGCATGGAGGAGATGCTGAGACGCTAATTACTCCTGCTGCAACATGCTTAAAAATACCTGATGAAATGAGCTTTAATCTAGCTGCAGTTTCTACCGATGCTATAGGTAATCTCTATAATTCTATGGAGGAGATAAGAGTTCGAGCAAATGACAGAGTTGCAATAATTGGTGTGGGTCCTATGGGTCTAAGTGGTGTACTTTGTGCAAAAGCTCTTGGTGCTGAAGTAATTGCAATTGATCTAGAAACATCCCGGTTGGAGTCTGCGCTTGTATTGGGAGCTGACCATGTTTTTATAAGTCAAGAGGCTGAAGAAGGTGTGAAAAAACTTACAAATGGTTGGGGAGTAGATGGAGTAGTTGAATGTAGCGGCGCTACCCCTGCAATTAGCCTTGCTTTTCAGATTGTAAAAAAGTTGGGACGAATTTCCCAAATCGGTGTGGAGGGTGGTTTGGCAGAAATCAATATTATGAATCAGATTTTAGGTAAAAAGATTACTTATATAGGATCTTGGTACTTCAGAATGTGGGAATGGGATAGAATATGTGATTTTATTATAAAAAAAATTGGTGTTGAAAATGCAGAAAAGATTATTTCTCATAAATACCCACTTGAACGAGACGCAGTACGTGAGGCATGGCAACTTTTTGACGAGAAGAAGACCGATAAAGTGATATTTATACCTTAAAAAAATTTTTATCGAATTGTTAACTTTATTTAGGAGGGAAAAATATGAATAATAAAATAGGAGTTATGAGCACTACATATTCTAACTATGATCTAGAGTATGCATTAAAGGGTATAGCTAATGGAGGATTTAAATATATTGAATTGTCCTCTGTTATTGTTCCAGGGCAGTTTTATAAAGAGCATGTTTTTATAGATCCAAATGATATTAAAATGAGTGCAAAGTTATGTAAAAAATATGGGATTACAATAGTTGCTGTTTGTGCTCATGGAAGATTGATGATGGATAATGCTGTTGAAAATTTTAAAAAATGTATAGATGCAGTAAATGACCTAGAAGTTAGTTATATTAATACAGGTACTGGAGATGTTGAAAATGAAAAGGATCAGAGAAGATTTTATGAGGAAATAAGTTTACTTGGGGAATATGCTGCAAAGAAAAATATAACCATATGCTTAGAAATACATGATGCTTGGTTTAGTAATGGAAGGGTCGCTAGTGAGATAGTTAGAAAAATCGGTATGGAAAATATAAAAATTAATTATGATACAGCGAATGTTATTTATTTCGGGGATACTAGACCTGAGGATGATATCCAAAATACTTTAGGTAATTTAGGGCTTGTTCATTTGAAAGATAAGCGTGGTGGTTATAATGTTTGGGATTTTCCAGCATTAGGTGAGGGTGAAATAGATTTTAAAGCCATTTTTAATGCACTTAAAAACTATAATGGCCCTATGCTTGTAGAAATTGAATTCACTGAGGAAAAACAACCTTTAGAGGAAGTGGATAAAGCAGTAAAGAAATCATATGAGTTTTTAAAAAATTTTGATTTAACATTGTAATATAGTGAAAAAAATTAATATTACTTTAAAATGGAATATTAAGTTTAATGGTTAAGGGTAGATGCGATTTTTAACTATCACTGTGCATCCTCACTTAACCTTAATCACATGTTAAATGTAAATATTTTTATTGGAAGAAATTATTGTTTTACAAACTTTATTAAGATGAGAGAGGAATGATGAAAAAAGTAAAAGTTGGATTAGTAGGTTGTGGGTTTATTTCAGAAATACACGCTAGAGCATTAGAAAGAGTTGAAAGTGCTGAGGTAATAGCATGTGCATCACCAGAAGAAGATCGCGCTATAGAATTTGCACGGAAATTTAAGATTCCTAAATGGTTTCTTGACTATAAGAAGTTACTTGAAATAGATGAAATCAATATGATTGTGATAGGTGCACCCAATAATCTTCATGCAGAAATAACAATTAACGCTGCAAAAGCAGGCAAACATATAGTTTGTGAAAAACCATTATGCCTTAATATAGCTGAAGCTGACGAAATGATAAATACATGTCGTAAGGCTAATGTTAAGTTAATGTATGCTGAAGAACTTTGTTTTGTTCCTAAATATGTAAAACTAAAAGAATTATGTGATTGTGGTGCCATAGGGGAAGTTTTTCTAGTAAAGCAATCAGAAAAACATGATGGGCCTCATTCTAGATGGTTTTGGGATGTTAATAAATCTGGAGGGGGTGCAGCTATGGATATGGGTTGTCATGCTTTAGCATTCTTCAGATGGATTTATAATAATCCAAAGGTTGAAAATATATATGCAGATATGTCTACAGTATTACATAAAGATAAAACACGTGGTGATGATCAATCAATAATTATAGTAACATTTGAAAATGGAAGAAAAGCTATTGCTGAAGAAAGCTGGGTTAAAAAGGGAGGGATGGATGATAGGGCAGAAGCCTACGGATCAAAAGGATTAAGTTATGCTACTTTACATATGGATATTTCTCTAAAAACTTATAGTGAAGTAGGTTATGAATATGTAGCAGAAAAAGCTCCTATTTCAAAAGGATGGACATATACTATTTATGAAGAAGAATGGAATTATGGATTTCCTCAAGAATTTGAGCATTTTGTAAATTGTGTTCTCCATAATGAAAAATCATTAATAACAGGAGAAGACGGTAAAGTTGTATTGGAGATGATTTTTGCATCATATGATTCTGCAAAAAAGGGATGTAGGATACAATTCCCCTATACTTCGGATGCTAAAAAACCAATAGATTTGTGGTTATAAAAAAATAATAGAAGACTATATTATTTAAAGAAGATAGTTAAATGTAATAATTGAGAATCAATTGGAAATATATAAAGTAGAATTTACTACCGATCTTTTAGAAGACAAAAAATATTTTGATTTCTATTTTGATAAGGCAGTTATAACTAATGGTTTAAGTTCTGGTAAGGTATAGTTTCTTTAATATTTAATAATCTTTTAAAAAGGAGACAATCATAATGACGAGTAGGGAAAGATATAGATTAGCAATGAATCTTCAGGAACCAGATAGGGTTCCCATTGATTTTGGGCAAGACGGTTGTAATGGAATTAATGAAATTGCTTATACAAACTTAATTAAATATTTAGATATAATTGATGAAGTTAAAATATTCGATTTTATGCAAAGATTAGCAATTGTAAAAGAAGAGATATTAACTAAATTTAATGTAGATACCAGATACATTTTTGCAAATAAACCTAAAACATTTAATTTGACAATTGCCCCAGATGGAAGCTATACAGATGAATTTGGCGTTATAAGAAAACGAGTTGGTTTTTATTGTGAAAATATATATCCTCCCTTAGGTAATGCTTCTTTGCAAGAAATAGTAAATTGGAAAATGCCTGATCCTGAGGAAAAAAGTAGATTTGAAAATTTAAAAGAAAGAACTAAAAAGCTATGTGAAGAGACACATTATGCTTTAATTGCTGGTGACCTAGCATCAATTTTTTATTTACCAGCAGAGATTATAGGATATCAAAAATTTATGGAAAGTATATCAATGAATCTTAGTGTTTTAAAGATTTTAATTGATAGAATTATGGAATGGCATATGGCATTTTTAAATCGTTACTTAGATGAGATAGGTAATTTTATAGAAACAGTTTGGATAGCAGATGATTGGGGTACACAGAATGGGCCAATAATGAATCCTAATATATTTAAGGAAATATTTAAACCTAGATATGTAAAATTAATCGATTTTATAAAAAGTAAGACCAAAGCAAAGATATGCTTACATTCTTGTGGGTCAATTTTTTATGCAATCCCTGATTTTATAGATATGGGTGTAGATGCAATTCAACCATTACAAGCAGCTGCAGCTGAAATGGATAATCCTATAAGGCTTAAAGACAAGTTTGGTGATAAGATAGCTTTTTATTCAAATATGCCAAATCAAACAGTAGTTCCTAATGGTACACCTGCAGAAGTTAGGGAGGAGGTTAAGAAAAGAATAAAATATTTAGCTCCTGGTGGTGGTTACATATTTGCTATGGGACATAATATACAAGCAGATGTTCCACCTGAAAATATAGTAACAGGTTTTAAAGCGGCATATGAATTTGGTAAATATCCAATTAATTTATAATTTGTCAGTCAATATTCAGCAAGGACTATTTGGTAGGAAGGTCACTTGAAAAAAGTAAAGGATAAATATATTGAATATTTTAAAAAAATATATTTTTATTATTAAAAAATATAGAAATAAAAAGTATTAGATGATTTGTAGGTAAAGAATAATTTAAAAATTTTTGATATTAGAGGATATCATAAAATGGAAAATAAAATAGTTTTAGAAGTAAAGAATTTATGTAAATATTTTGGTGGTATAAAAGCTATTGACAATATAAATTTAAAACTATATGAAAAAGAAATTATTGCAATTGTCGGAGATAATGGTGCAGGTAAATCCACTCTAATAAAAACTATTTCTGGAGTTTATAAAAGAACCTCAGGTGAAATCTATATAAATAATAAACTTTCAGCTATTAATGACCCAAAAAGTGCAAAAGTTTATGGAATTGAAACTGTTTATCAAGATCAGGGGGTAATCTCAATACTAAATGCTCCTTCGAATTTATTTTTAGGTAGAGAAAAAACTATAAAAAATTTTTGGGGAAAAATTTTTAAATTTACCGATGACAGATTTATGAAAAATGAAACTAAGAATTTACTTAAAAAATTAGATGTAGAATTAAAGAATATAAATTCTGAAATATCTACACTTTCAGGTGGACAAAGACAAACAGTTATTATCGGAAGGGCTGTCTATTGGGGAGGTAAAATATTAATTTTTGATGAGCCTACGAATAATCTAGGCGTAAAACAAGAAAGAAGAATTCTTGATTTAATAAAAAAACTTAGAGAAGAATTTGGTGTTTCTATCATAGTAATTACTCATAATATAGAACATGTTTTTGAACTTGTTGATAGAATTATAGTTTTGAGAAATGGAATGGTCGTTGGTGAAAAGCAAAAAAAAGAAAGTAATCATAATGAGATAGTATCAATGATTACTGGTGTATAATCCGGTGTAACAAGATCAAACAAATACGAGCCAGATTTTCGGATGAAGAAATGTCAAAAAATGATTGAGAAATATAATATCCTAGTCAGGGATTTATACGAGCTGCATTCTTCACAAATACGATTTCCGGATGGATTAGATAAAGAAGTTGAAGAAAAAGTAAAAAATACATGTCTATCAAACAAATTATTATTAACGATTATGTAAGAGTAATTTATGTTGTTAAATATACTAAAAGAAAAGCTAATGGTATTTATCAATTATGCAATAAGTAAGCACCTCTTAATACTAAAGACAATAAACCATTTTTAGTGATACACTATATTATTTTGAAGAGAAAGTTAGGGAATGCATTATAAGAAATTAAAAATCTTGAGCGAAAAAGAATTAGTATTAATTGACAAGACAACAATGGAGATTTTAGAAAAAGAGGGATTTTGTGTTCCACACGAAGAGATGCTTAGTATAGCAAAATCTAAAGGAGCTAGTGTAGATTTTAAGAATAAAATTATAAGAGTTAAAGAAGAAATAGTTCGAGATTGTATAAAGATAGCCGGGAAAAAATTTATATTATATGGAAGCGATAAAAAAAAGACTGCAAGGTTTGGCTACAATGAACCAAATTTTATGACAAGTGCATCTCAATATATTTGGCTAGATCTTATAAATTTTAAAAGATTTAAGCCAACATTGGAAGATATAAAAAAAGCAATAGTAATAGCTAATAGTCTTGAGAATATAAATATTGTTGGTCAGATGGGGGTCCCCTCTGATTATGATGTAAGAATAAAAGATTTAATCTGTTTTTTTGAACAAATAAAATATACAAACAAACCACTTTCTATTTTTTTTAATAATGGTGAAAATGCAAAAATCATAAATGATATTTGTGAAATCTTAAGAGGAGGTAACAAAGAATTAGTCAAATTTCCTTTAATGGAGGCATTTTTAGAACCGATCTCACCGTTGAAGTATCTTAAGGAGGGGATAGAGATAATGATGGAGTTTGTACGTAGAGGATTGCCCCTAGGGATAGGTCCAATGGCAATGTGCGGCATGAGTGCACCGTGCACAATTGCAGGAACATTAGTAATTGAAAATGCGGACATTTTAAGTGGTGTTGTGCTCTCTCAATTTATTAATCCAGGTATCCCAATCAATTATTGGGGGGATGCACATAATATTGATTACTCTACTGCCTATATTTCTTTTGGTTCTCCAGAACAGGCTCTTATGGGGATAGCGTTTAACCAACTTGGTGATTATTATGGTTTTCCTGTCTCAACAAATACAGGTTTATCAGATGCTTTAGCACCAGACTCACAGAGCGGAGTTGAAAGAGGGATAACACAAATCATGGCTGCGCTATCAGGCTCAAGTCTTTTTGGCCATATGGGGATTTGTGGTGCAGATCAAGGTTTTAGCATACATGAAATGATTATCGAAGAAGAGATGGTAAGTTATATAAAGAGAATATTAAAAGGGTTTAAAATATCGAAAGAAACAATAGCCATGGAAGTAATCAGAAGAAACGTTAGAAAGGGTAATTTTCTTTTAGACGACCACACAATGCAAAATTTTAAAAGTGAATCATGGTTTCCTACAATTTATAACAGACTTAGCTATGATAGTTGGAATAAGGATAGGGAAAGTCTTATTGAAAAAGCTGATATTAAATCAAAGGAACTTTTAAAAAGTGAAAGGAAATATATAGAAAACGATCTGGAAGATGAAATATCACTCATTGTAAATAACTATATTAGCAAGATTCTAAATAGACAATAATTCTTAATAATAGCATCAAATATTTTGTATTTTATAGGAGAAAAATGACTTATATTTTAGGTTTAGATGGAGGAGCAACTAAAACGACTGCAGTGGCGCTTGAAATAGAAACGGGTAAAAGAGAGGAATGTCTATCTGGGCCAAGCAATTATTTAAGCTCGGGGATTAAGGTAACAAGTAAAAATATTCGTAATGCTATTTTAAATTTAGTTGAAAAAATTCAAAATAATTGCGGATTAAGTCATGTAAACTTTGCTAGCGCATGTTTTGGTTTAGCAGGTTATGATTCTTATGAAGATCTTGAACATTACAAAAAAATAGTATTTAGCTCAGATCTTCAAAAATTTTTTAATCGAAAAAAAACAATTTTTTGTAATGATACAAGAATATGCCTTAGGGCATGTACTAAAAATAAAAATGCAATAATTTTAATATGTGGAACTGGGTCTCATTGTTATGGTATTAATTCTGATGGAGATGAATCAGAATCAAACGGTTGGGATTTCATTTTAGGAGATGAAGGAAGCGGATATTCGATAGGGGCAAAAGCATTAAGAGCTGTTGCTAGATTTTATGATGGAAGAGGAGAACCAACAATTTTACTTGAAAAAATTCTAAAAGATTTAAATATTGAAAATATTTATAAATTAACAAGATGGGTATATCTCCCTTTTTCAAAAGAAAAAGTAGCTCTAATTGCAAAAATTGTTGAGGAAGCCGCACTTGCTGGAGATAAGAAAAGTATTAAAATTATTAGAGAAGAAGCTTTTGAAGCAATCGAATCAGTAAAAGCTGTTGTTAGAAAGTTAAAACTTTCAGAGGAGATTTTTGATTGTGTATTATCGGGAAGTATTTTTAAAGACGAGAGTTTTTTTAAACCAATAGTTATTTCTAACCTAAAAAAAACTTATAAAAAAATTAAAATAAAATATCTTGATAAGAATCCTGTTGAAGGTGCGTTAGAGCTTGCTTTAGATAAATTTAAGTTTTAAATAATATATAATATACTTATAAAGTAACATAACTAACTACGGATATAAAGATATTTTAGAAAAGGAAAGTGAATCTTTGAAAAACTTGGCTGTTAATTTGATAACATCTTGCTGTAAAAACGTTGATAGAATCAATTCCGAATCTTATAATTCGATACAGTATATTATTAAACGTTTACGTAATCTATTTAAAGAAGTATAGTTAATTTTAAAAAGATGAATGAAATAAAATTTAAAAGGTTATTTTCGGAATTTTCCATCAAAGGTCTGACTTTAAAAAATAGAATAGTATTTCTTCCGCACACTCATGGTCTGGTCTCAATTACTGGACTGTCCACCGAAGAAGAAAATGCCTATTATATTGAACGGGCCAAAGGCGGTGTAGGATTAATCATATCCGGAAGTTACGTAGTCTCTAAAGATGGATCGTATGGCCGTACTTTTTTAAATGCCTCAGATGAAAGGGCTATACCTAACTTTAAAAAAATGGTAAAGAGTGTGCACGGACTTGGCACGAAGATTATCGGACAAATTAGCCATGCAGGATCTACAAAGATGGAAAAACCTGAACCGAATTTATTTGCCCCTTCACAGGTAATTGAAAAGAGCACTAATTCATACACTATCGAAATGGATAAGGATAATATAAATGAAGTTATCAGGGATTTCAGGAAATCTGCTGAAAATCTGGCGGAGGGTGGATTTGATGGTGTTGAAATAAAGGTAGCACATGACGGGCTCTTACGAACCTTTCTTTCTCCTTATTATAATGAAAGAACCGATGAGTATGGGAAGGATTTTGAGGGAAGGGCAAGAATTATCCTGAAAATTCTTTCAGCTATTAAAGAAGTAATAAAGGATGATATGGTCCTGGGTGCAAGGATTTGTCTTGATGAGTTTGACGATGAAGGATATAACCTTGAAGATGGAATCAAAATATCAAAATATATTGCAGAGACAGGTTTAATTGACTACATAAGTTCTGATGCTGGTTCATGGAATATCTTTATGATGGAAATCCCCCCGATGAGTGTGCCTTTGGGTTTCTCTGAATATATGTCATCAGCATTAAAAAAAGCAGTTAATCTTCCGGTAATTGCTTTTGGCAGGATCAACGATCCTGTCCAGGCCGAGCAGATACTGGAAAACGGAAATGCAGATCTTATTGGGATGGTAAGGCAATTAGTATGTAACCCTGAGACCCCAAGGCAAGCTTTGCACGGACAGGTGGATGACATAAGAAAATGCATCGCCTGCGATGAAGGCTGTATTGGCCAGGTAATGCGTATGCAGCCCATCCGATGCATTCAGAATCTGTCTGTGGGAAAAGAAAAAGAATATGGAATAGGTAAATTAAGAAAAACTGATTCGGCAAAAAAAATAGTCGTTGTCGGTGGAGGTGTATCAGGCTTAAAGTTTTCCGAGATAGCTGCAAAAAGGGGACATAACATCGTACTTTTTGAAAAAGATACATTACTTGGAGGACAGATCAATTTATTGAAGAAGATTCCATTTAGAAACGAATTTTCAGAAGTAATCCGTTATCTGGAATACCAGGTAAGACATTTAAATAATATTGACTTAAGAATACCGGAAGAAGCGGATTCAGAAAAAATTTTAAAAGAAAAGCCTGATATGCTGGTCATAGCATCAGGCGCAGAGCCATTTATTCCTGAACTGTTTTTTAATGAAAAAACCATAACCGGCCATCAATTATTAAATGACAGTGCAAATATTGGGAAGAATATTGTCATCTATGACCAACTTTCAAAAAATGATGGGATGGGAATAGCTGAATATCTTTTTGAATATTATGAAAACATCAAGGTCCATTATGTCACACCCACATCGAATATCGGTCTTACTGCCCAACCTGAAAATGTAGATATCATTTTAAGGAAACTGATGCCGCTTGATTTTAAGATAACGCCGTATCATTCAATAAAAAGTGTGAGCAAGAATAAAATTGAGTTTCAGAAAGCTTACAGCGAAGAAGAATTACAGGTAAATGGTTATGATAATCTGATATATCTGGGTAGCATACGATCATCTGACAAGCTTTACTGGCAGCTTCGAGATAAGATCAAACCAACATTCAGGCTTGGAGATGCTAAAGTACCTGCATGCGTTGAGCTTGCAATCCATGATTCTGAAAAATTAGCGAGGTCGATTTAATGTTAAAAACCAAAGAAAACACTATGGATAAAATTTTAGTTTGTTTAAAACAAGTCCCAAATACTAACAATGTCAAGATTGATCCTGAAAATCATACTTTGATAAGAGAAGGAGAAGACAGCATATTAAATCCATATGATGACTATGCTCTAGAAGAAGCATTGGTACTAAAAAGAATATATGGAACAAAAGTAGCCACAATGACTATGGGGCCTCCTCAGGCGATAGATATATTGAAATACAGCATACGAAGAGGAGCAGACGAAGCTTTTTTACTTACCGACATAAGGCTTGCAGGCTCTGATACTCTTGCTACAGCACTTGCGGTGGTAGCACTTATAAAAAAAATAAATTATAAAAATATTTTTTGCGGACAGGAGTCTGTTGACAGCGGTACAGGCCATATTGGTTCAAGCATTGCCGAATTACTGGGTATCCCGCAGATAAATTATACCAAGAAAATAATGGAAATAAGCTCCGGTAAAATAAAAGTCCTGGCAAAGTTTGACAGGAACGATGCAGTCATTGAAGCAGAGCTGCCTGTAGTCATATCGTTCTTAAAGAAGGATAAAAGAATAACTCAGGTAAAAAATAAAGAAATAAATACAGGCATTATAAAGAAATATAACCTTAATGATATAGATTTAAACCCCGAGTATGTCGGCCTTGATGGTTCAGCCACAAGAGTAGTAAATATAGATATCGATGAGAGATTTGTTGAATATGTAACGGTAGACATTAATTTAAAAGCCAATGAAAGAATTAAAGTTATATTAAACGGTGGAATAACTGTAAAAAAAGACCGTAAGATAATAAAAGACCTTTCAAAATCAGCAATAACTGAACTGGCGGGCTTGATAAAATAATTTAAGTTGTATTTTATAATTTAAACATATCGGTGATAAAAATAAAATGAGCCTTATTAAAGTTAACCAGGAAAAATGCAACGGATGTGGTAAGTGTCTTAAGGTTTGCAACTATAATGCGATTAAAATAGAAGACAAAAAGGCAAATATAGATTTGTATTCCTGCACCTTCTGTAATGCCTGCATCGATGCATGCAAATTTGATGCAATTAAAATAATACAGTCAGACAGAAAGATTGATAGTACTGAATATAAAGGCATCTGGGTAATTGTTGAATACTTTAATGCAGAACTTAAGAACACAAGTTTTCAGTTGATAAGCAAAGCTATTGAACTGTCTAAAGCAAGCGGAGATGAAGTGACTGCCGTATTGATTGGAGGCAAAACGGCAGGGAATGAAAAGCTTAAAAGAATCTTTGCAGAATATGGCGTTAAAAAAATTAAATTGATAGTTAATGATAAGCTGGACCGGTATATACCGGAAGATTTTTCCGTAATAATTTCAACTGAAATACTGGTTGATAAACCAAAAATTGTCTTATTTTTAGGCACTATCTTTGGCAGAAGTCTTGCACCACGTGTTGCCACAAGAATCAGAACCGGACTTACTGCAGATTGTACTGAACTGCAGATTGATAAAGATGGCAATCTTTTACAAATCAGGCCCACATATGGTGGAAAAATCCTGGCAACAATAATATCTCCTTACAATTATCCGCAGATGGCCTCAGTCAGACCAAATGTTTTTATTAAGAAAAAGGAGCCTTTAAAAGATGCTGGTATTGATTTAACCGTTAAGAAAACAGAAGCCAGGTCTGTTATTTCTGCAAAAGAATTAAAAAAAATACTAAAAGTAATTAGCAATACAGATGGAGCCCAGATTCCGCTGGATGTAGCAAAAATTATTTTTTGCGCAGGCTTGGGCGTGGGTTCAAAAGAGGGCTTTGAACTTGTAAAAGACTTTGCCAGGGTAAATGGCGCGGCAATTGCAGCAACAAGAGCAGTTGTAGATAACGGGTGGGCCAGTGTCTCTGAACAAATTGGCCAGACTGGCATTACAGTAAGACCGGAACTATATATAGGTTTTGGTGTTTCCGGCGCAATTCACCATATTATCGGAATGAGAAATTCAAGAAAAATAGTTGCAATTAATAAAGATTTGAGAGCAACTATATTTAAAATAGCGGATTATTGTATCGTAGCTGATTTATTTGATGTTATAGATAAGTTGAAATCGAATATCTAGATATTCGATTGAAAGTGACAAACTTTGCAGTTAAAGTGAACTATTTAAGAGTTGTGTTTACAACTCAAAGTTTATAGCTCTTTGAAAACTAAATAAAAATATAGATACAAATTGATAGATAAAACACTACCTCCAAGTGTAAAATATTTGATTACCAA
>JABMRD010000038.1 GCA_013202875.1 Actinomycetota bacterium
CTTCTCTACAACCGTACATAACCGGAGCATACAATTATATGTTTAATGGGCAGACTAACTGGGACTATGATTTCTTTACCGTATTTGATATTTCCGGCCTTCCTGAAGCAGTCACTAGGCCACTTTATGACATACTACTGAAAGACACCTGGCAGTTTTGTAAAGCTGATCGGCTGAAAACTAAAAGAGTATACGTTGATGAAGCACATCAGTTTGCGGATCCTGATAATCCACAGACACTTAAGTTTTTGGCCACCTCAATTAAAAGAGGCAGAAAATATGGAATAAGTTTTGTTACAGCCACCCAGAACCTTCCTGATTTTCTTTCAATAAAGCGTTACGGCCAGGCTATTATAGATAACAGTTATTTTAAGTTATTTTTTAGACTGGGGGAAACAGACATACCGGTTGTAAAAGACCTTTATGGTTTCAGTGATCAGGAACTTTCTATACTTAAGGGAAGCAGTTCAAAACGTGAAGGCGCAAAAGGGAAAGGGATCTTCATAGCAGGTTCTCAAAGAGTAGTTATCCAGGTGAGAGCCTCAAAGTATGAGCTTGAGATTGTTGACCCGATACAGTTTGAAGAAATTTATGATAAGAAATCCATTTATAGCAATATAAAGTAAAATGGCCGATCCTTTAACAATAATTTCAACAGCAACCACCATTACCAGTTTTATTAAAAAATACTGGCACATACTTCTTATATTGATATTTATTATTATAATGATCCCGATCCTCATATTTTCGATTGCAATTAATGTTTTATTTCCCCAGGTCAGCAGGGAAGAATTTAAGACCTATAAATCGCTAACTGAAGAAACAGATATAAGCTGGGATTCTTTTGTGGTGTATGATGTAGTAAGGCTTGATAATTATCTAAAAGAAAATAAGCCAAATGAAAGTGTTTTTGACTTTTTGTTGGTGGATTTTAAAGAATACGAAATAATTGAGACTGAAAAGGAAATATCAAAAATAGTAGATGGCCAAATAGTTACAGAAACTATAATTGAAAAAGAATATTTAGTCACTAGAGAGCTTGAAGCAAACGGGTATACTCCAATAAAGGAGCTTCTTAATTCTTTAGACTATGTTACATCAGAAGATAATATGACCGTTAAAAAAGTTACTGATTTTCTTAAGAACCTTAATGAAATGGAAGAATATGAAATTGAAACTACTATACTATCAGATGAGGAAATCTCAGAAGATTTTGACGAAATACATAAAGAGTGGTTTGCTGCATTGATTGAAATTCTACCACTTATAGATCCGACATCAGAATTTGATCCTGATGAATTTATAATACCAGATTTAACTGATCCTGATATTCCATCAATATGGCCCGCCGGTGGAACTGTTACTTCTGAATTTGGAGAAAGAAGAGCAACACATATCCATAAAGGAATAGATATCGCTAATAATACAAGTACCCCAATAAGGGCAACAGCCAATGGTACAGTAATTGCTGTTGGCAGCAGCGGAAACTTCGGAAGAAGAATTATGATCTATCATGGAACAGATGAAAACGGTACCACTTATGTAACTATATACGCTCATTTAAGTGAATTTAAGGTGGGGGCAGGAGAAAAGGTTGACCAGGGGGATATTATAGGCCTAATGGGCAATACAGGCTTCAGTACAGGCACGCACCTTCATTACGAGATTAGGGTAAATGGTACACCGGTAAACCCGAGGATGTTTTTACCTTAGAAGAATAAATCTTCACACTCGATTGATAACCAATAAGCCATTAATCTTCCTCAGACAGCATAACCTTATATAGTTAATCTTCTGATTAATCTCTTTCACTCTTAAAGACCTGAATCAATATATTAATTATATATGTTGTATGCCTGTCAGCTGCTGTGGGGGTCACATATATGTAAGACAAAATACGGACTTGGGGAAACTATTTGTAGGACAGATTCAGGTCCGGATCTTAAAATTTGTAGTACAAGATTCCCGCACCGGTCCGGGAGAAGTAGGACTTAAAAAAATAATAGAAATAAATAATTTAACAGTTTTTATAAATTAACAAATCTCACACCCCTGCCCCCTTTTTTAAATTCGCACACGGCTCATTTTAAAAAGCTTATTTTTCTTAGGCCACTTAATCTTGAGGTCAAGAAAAACGGTGCAGTAGATAAAATAATATAGGGTGTCTTTTAATATTAGATACCTTGTTATACTTGGTGAACCTAGGTTCACCAAGTCTCGTGTACGGATATTTAATACTTAAATAGTACTCCTGTGCATTTGTTGAAAACCCGGCTTTTTGAGAGCCCGGTTTCCAACAGCCCACACAGGCTAGATTTAAGAGAAATATATAAATAGGTATTGGGATCGCTACTAC
>JABMRD010000039.1 GCA_013202875.1 Actinomycetota bacterium
ATTTAACACTTGCAAATTTAACAACAGACTTTTCCATTTTTTTACTTACCTTCTTTCAAAAATATTCTTAATTTTTTATTTTATTAGAACTAATTTTACTACAATTATTTTTCCAACCCAAATTTTTTAAATTCCAAAAATAGCATATTTCCATCCATTAAAGTTTATTAATCTCTAGCAACACCTTTACATTTCTGGTACGCCTGGAGGGATTCGGTCTTTCGTCTCACTTCGTTCGCTCACGTAGCCGCAGACTCCCTTCGGTCCGTCTTTTCGAATCCAGAAAACATGCCACTGGCATGTTTCCCCTAATTATCTTTACCGTATCTAACGTTTTACGTATACAAACTTGGTACGCCTGGAGGGATTCGAACCCCCAACCTTCGGATTCGTAGTCCACTGCTCTATCCAATTGAGCTACAGGCGCTCATTATTCTTAACCATAAAGTTCATGAGCATAAATAGAAGAATTACAGTTACTGTATATTAGTATAATAAAAATATATCCATTTTTAAAATGTAGCAGTTTTAACTATATCAGGAAACTTCATTTAATTCCTTCAGCAGTTCATCAATATTAATACCATAAATTTTAGAAACCTGGCCAAGCGTCAATATCTCTGCCTCATAAGCGGCCATCGAACAATGCAGGCAGGGCAGCTTATACTTAGCGATAATTTTACTTGCTTCAGGTGAATTTAATACTTCTGATAATTTTGTATTTTCTGTATATTTTTCTACCATAACTTCCTTCCATCATTAATAATTACTTACCGGCTCTTTTCAAATTTTAGCCTTGGAAAAGTATATCTTTTTTACCTTATTTTGTATACTCCCTATCAAAAAATAAGTATTTTTTATATGAGCTTTATTATAAAATTTTTAGTGTTATCATAATATCAAAAGACCATAAAAAAAGATTATTGAAGATAAAATGATTTATGGATTATCTCCTGATAAATTAAAATTCATTTGTGATATTTTGTAATATCCTATAATGTAAATGCATATAAATTTATAAAAGTGCCAGGTGATAATAAGACAATATTAAAAACATAAAATTATATCATGAGAAGAGGTTGGAATGGCAAAAAAAAATTTAAATAAAAAAGTGGGTAAAAATAATAATACTCCTAACAAGGATAAAGATATGTTCTATGTCCAGGAGGATCAATATTATCTTTTGCAGGCGCTCATAGATAATATTCCAGATTATATTTACATCAAAGATAAGAAAAGCAGATTTATTATAGTAAATAAAACAAAAGCTGATTCCATGAAGAAAAAACCTGAAGATTTTATCGGAAAGACAGATTTTGATTTTTCTCCACAAGAAAGAGCAAAGGAATATTTTAAAGATGAGAATCAGATTATAAAAAGTGGCAAACCAATCACCGATAAGGTCGAAAAGGAAATACATTCAGGTAAAGAATCCTGGACGTCCACTAGCAAAATACCCTGGTATGATAGAAATGGGAATATAATAGGGACTATGGGTATATCCAGAGATGTAACAAAGAGAAAGAAATCCGAAGAAGGTCTTTTAGGTAGAGAAAAAAGTTTTTTTAACGCTTTAATGAATAACATAACTGATAGCATATTCTTCAAAGACCCGAGCAGCAGATTTGTTAGGATCAATAGAGCATGCGCCATAAAACATGGAATAGGAAATCCGGAGGAAGTAATTGGTAAGACAGACTTTGATTTTTTCTCTGAAGAACATGCTAATCAAGCATTTAAAGATGAGCAGAAAGTAATAAAAACAGATAAGCCTATAATAGATTTTGAAGAAAAAGAAACCTATGAAGATAGAGAAGACAGGTGGGCTTCTACGTCAAAACTACCCTGGTATGACGAAAATAACAACATAATAGGAATATTTGGCATAACAAGAGATATAACAGATAAAAAGAAGGCGGAAGAGAAAGTAAAATACTTATCCTTTCATGATGGACTTACAGGGCTTTATAATAGAGCATATTTTGATGAAGAGTTGAATAGACTCGACACAGAAAGACAGCTTCCTATAACTATAGTAATGGGAGATTTAAATGGGCTCAAAGTAATAAATGATGCATACGGCCACTCCAGGGGAGACGTGCTTCTTAGAAATATATCAGATATATTAAAAGAAAGCTTTAGAAAAGAAGATATTATTTCAAGGTGGGGAGGAGATGAGTTTATATCCATACTTCCCAAGACCGGCACAAAAGATGCAGAAAACATTATAAAGAGAATTAAAGAATTATGTGGAGAAAAAAGTACAACAGAGATGCCTCTAAGCATTTCCCTTGGGATTTCAACAAAGAAGTCTCCATCAGAGAATATAGATGATATATTAAAAGAAGCTGAAGATAAGATGTATAAGAGTAAAATAGCAGAGAGTGCGCCTGTTCATGAAAGTCTTTTACAGTCTCTTAGGGAGAGTCTAAGAAAAGGAGACTATAGAACTGAGCCGCGTATTAAAAAAATGGAAGAATTATGCCGTCCTTGTAGGAAAAAGGCTGAATCTTTCCAGTATAAAGCTTGAAGAACTGAAATTACTTATGAATCTTCACAATATAGGAAAATTAGCACTCGCTGATGAATTAATGGCAAAAAAGGGAAGGCTGACCGCGGAAGAGTGGAAAATAATAAAAGAGATTCCCGAGATAGGATACCGTATTGCAAAATCATCCACAACGCTTAAGCCCGTAGCGGAGTCTATACTTACTCATCATGAATGGTATAATGGTCAGGGATACCCAAGAGGTATAAAGAGTGAAGAGATTCCAGTATTGTCCAGGATATCATTTCTTATTAATGCCTATGATGCTATGACAAGCAATAGACCATATAGAAATAAGATGACGGAAGAAGAAGCAAAAAAGGAAATAAAAAAATTTTCCGGAATCCAGTTTGACCCCAAAATAGTAGATGCATTTTTTGAATTATTAGAATAGGGGAAGTAAATAGTTAGTATTTATTGACCTTATTTTGGAAAGTAAAAAATTTCGACTCGGTCCGTCCTTTCGAATCCCGTAAAATATGCACTTGTGGCATATTTTACACAGTTAAACTTCATCAACCTTCACAGACAGAAGTAGCTTTATGGCGGAGAGGGAGGGATTTGAACCCCCGGAAGATATAAACCTTCAACGGTTTTCAAGACCGCCGCATTCAACCACTCTGCCACCTCTCCAGGCAAAAATAAATTATAACATAAAATCTGGATTTATAAATGTACGTCTCATTGCGACCTGCAGACAGTAATTAAAAGACAATTGTATATATTATTTGTCCCATTTTTTTCTGGATATTACCTCTACCCCGCCCATATATGGCTGCAGCACTTCAGGAACTTTTATATTCCCGTCACCATCCTGATAATTCTCATAAATAGCTATCAAGGTTCTTCCCACCGCACAGGCAGTACTATTCATGGTGTGAACCAGTTCTTTTTTCTTTCCATCCCTGTACTTTATATTCAATCTTCTTGCCTGGAAATCCGTATCATGACTGCATGACGCCAGTTCCCTGTACCTCTTCTGTTCTGGAAGCCAGGCTTCCAGGTCATATTTTTTAGCATTAGGAGCCCCAATATCACCGGTACACATATTTACAATCCTGTAATGAAACTTGAATCCCTGCATAATTTCTTCAAGTGTTCCCATTAATTTTTCATATTCCTCCCAGGATTTTTCAGGATGAGTAAAGATAAACATCTCAACCTTATCAAATTGATGAACTCTAAACAACCCACCCAGGTCTTTGCCATAAGTTCCGGCTTCTCTTCTGAAACAGGTAGAAAAAGCAGTATATTTTAGAGGAAGCATATCTGCATCCAGAAACTCATCACTGTGATAAGCACAAAGTGGAACCTCAGAAGTTCCGATTAAAAATAGATCATCAAGTTCAGTTTTATAATATTGAGTTTTTTCTACAGGGAAAAACCCTGTACCATACATTGCCGTCTCTTTTACCAGAAGGGGTGGCAATAGTGGTGTAAAGCCTTTATGGGTTAAAATACCCAGGACATATTGAATTAATGCAAATTCCAGTAGGACTGCTTCATTCTTCAAAAAAACAAATCTTGAACCAGAAATTTTTGCCGCTCTTTTTTCATCAAGTATATCCAGGCTTACACCAAGCTCTACATGGCTCTTAGGTTTAAAATCAAACCCCGGTTTTTTACCGTAATATGACTGGACTACATTTCCACTTTCGTCTTTCCCTACAGGAGTGGTGCTGTGTGACAGATTGGGATATGTTGAAAAATGAATTATAAATTTATCTTCTACTTCTACCAGCTCAGCTTCCATTTTTTTTAAATCATCATTTATCTTTTTCATCTGGTCAATTTTCTTATTTTTTTCCTCTTCCTTAAGTCCTGATATTATTTTTGAAGCCAAATTTTTCTCAGACCTTAACCGGTCGATCTTAAATATAAGGTCTCTTTTTACCTTGTCCAGCTTAAGACCAATACTGGTATTAATTTTTAAACCTCTCTTCTTTATCTCAGATTCAAAAATTTGAGGATTTTTTCTAAATAACTCTAAATCAATCATTATTCTTTACTGTACCTATTATCTTCTATTACTTTTAATCCATTTAGGATACGAACCTAAAATCTTTACCAGATACACACCTTTTCTCAGAACTTCAATCGCTTCAAAAATATTCTCATCATGCAGATGACCATCCAGGTCTATCATAAATACATAATCTCCAAGATCTTTTTTAGCCGGTCTGGATTCCAGCCGGGCCAGATTAATGTTTCTGCAGGCAAATTCTTTTAATATATTATACAAGCTTCCTGGCCGATCCTCCTTAAGAAAGCACACTATTGAAGTTTTATCATTCCCTGTTTTTGGCTGAATACTATTTCCAATAAAAACAAATCTGGTCTTGTTATCCTTATTATCTTCAATGTCACTTTTTATTATTTCAAGATCATATATTTTTGCAGCAGTTTTCGTTCCTATGGCAGCGATATCGTCATTTTCTTCTTTTAGGATTTTGACAGCCTCGGCAGTGCTATTAGCAGCAATTACCTCAGCACCCTTTAAGTTTGTTGATAAAAACTTCCTGCACTGAGCAGTTGCATGAGGATGTGATATAACTTTCTTTATATTATTAAGTTTAATATTTTTCTTACCAATAAGACTGTGTTTAACTGGAATAGTCACTTCACCTACTATCTTTGCGTCACTTTCAAAGGTAAGAATATCCTGGGTAATATTTACTGAACCTTCAATAGAATTTTCCATTGGAACCAGCCCCTCATCAGCTACACCCCTGTCTACGCTCTTTATTACATCTACAACTGTGGGGAAAGATATCTTTCTTACCTGACTTAAATCTTTAATAAATTTATCCAGGGCTTCCTCGGTAAATGTTCCCGGCGGGCCTAAATATGCTATTTTCTTTTTTATACTCATATTAATATACCTAAAAACTTTTATAATAAAAAATACTGGCCATATATTTTATTGATTGAAAATAATATAAAACAAAACAAGCTTTTTAAACTAAGATTAATATTTACTTGAAAAAATCCATTGGATTTTTAGGAACACCATTTACTAAAACCTCATAATGCAAATGTGATCCTGTGCTGTTTCCGGTATTTCCCATTGTTCCTATTACATCATCTTTGGTCACTTCATCTCCCACTTTAAAATATATTTTACTGAGATGTGCATAAACGGTACTATATGTAGCATCATTAAAACCAGGCCCATGATAAATTATAACTTTCCTGCCATAGCTTCCATGCCAGCCTGCGTAAATTACTACCCCGCTGGCAGTTGCATGTATATTGGTACCAACATCGTTGGCAATATCCACTCCTTTATGCCCGCCGTAGCCCCATCTTCTTTCTCCAAATAAAGATGTGAATATCCCGTGAGTAGGCTTCATATCAGGGGTGTGCTCCATCATGTATATATGGTCTTCCATATCCTGCTTATCCCGGGAAAGTATCTCGGATAATTCAGGAGCTTTACTCAGAAGATCATCCAGCAGCGCATCTATATCGTCCAGTTCCTGTTCCTGGTCACTGATATAGTAATAAATCTCATTAGGGTCTTCTTCAAGTTCAATATCAGAACTCAAATCTGAGACATAAATTGCTACCTCCTCAGCATATCCACCTTTTCCGGTTATGTTCCTGACCATCCGGTCAAGGTCTTCTACTTCTTTTAGATAACTTTCCAGAATTTTTGTTTTTGTTTCTATCTCCCTGGTTTTCATTTCGAGATTTGCCAGTTCTATTTCTTTATAATTGACCTTATATTCTACTCTTTCAAGCTCAGCTATCTTCTCATTTAATTTTTGGCGGGTAAGAAATAGATCTGAAACAAGGATTACAGCAGAGGCCAAGATTATTATAAATACAATAAATAATAATCTTAACACGTTATGTGTAACTTTTACTTTCCTTATTCTGGATTTAGCATCAGATAAAACTAATAAAGTAAAAGATTTAGTCTTTTTTTCCTCCATAAACAAATTATTCCAGTATTAAAAGTTAGATATAACATTATAACCGATAAATATAATATGGAAAACCCTTTTTATTAAAGTTTTTTTTATTTAAGTTCCTTTATTATAAAAATATTAAGGGTCATAGAACTTCAAACGGTGGCTTAACCTTTAAGTATTTCTAATCCTCCATCATGAATTTGTAAGTAGCTGTATTATTGGTTGTAAGTACCTCGTTAGGCACAGGACCTGCAGTTATTTCCAGTACACATTTTCTACCCGGATAAGCAGTGAACCCTGATATGGTTACAATCTTTTCCTTAGATGGATCGATGGAATCTATAGTGTATCCTTTTTCCTCCAGAATATTATCCTCAGTTATATACTTCATAACCACTTTCACATCATTTTCTACTACATTGCCCTGATTTTCTATTGTGACGGTCACACTAATTTCAGAGCCATTTTCCAGTATCCAATCATCACCATGTTCATTAACCTTCCGAGGATCAAATTGTATGCTGTCGCCAATAACCGCTACACCTCTCCTCGGTTTTAACTCGGCCTCACTCTTAATTTCTGAGATAAATTCCATAACATCTTGAGTGTTGGTCATTGTGAACTTTTTATCTTTATACTGAATATCCTGAAGAATCACCGAATCAATTATAGTCAATTTTTCTATCCCCAACTGCTTTCCTGACTCCTTTAACTCATCCTGAAAGTACGAATATACTTTATCGCTCATAAACATATACAAAAATGTATTTGTTATCTGGGTAGTAGATATGTCTAAACTAAGATCCCGTATTGCGTTAGATAGAGCTGGTTTAAAATCTTCATAAGCCTTATTTCTGGTATCAAACACTAATTCTAAATATCCATGCGAAACCTCAAAAAATTCCGGGGGATTTAGCTCTCTACTATTTTCTAAAATTACCTTACTCTCTTCTATTATTTCTAAAAGCTCGCTATCCATATCCTCCCTGGATAATTCTTTCACCATAGTATTAAAGAATTCGTAAGAAACTTTATTGGATTTCTGAACTAGAACAGCAACAGAGTTTACATAATCGCGAATGTTTAACCTTTCTTCATCAGTTAAATCCTTTCTGCCAGCTTCACAACTCCATAAACCAGAAAGCCAGCTTACGATTGCTATAGCGATTATAACCATTACCGTTAAAGTTATGATTGATTCTTTTCTACCTCTTCTTTCCAAGAATATCCTTTCTGGTTATAGAAACAAAGATTTATAACTGCCTGCAAAGACTAAAATATATTATACAAATGAATACTGGAAAACTCAATTTATACACTAAATTTAAATAAGGCAACGTCTCCGTCTTTCATTATATAATCTTTTCCTTCACGGCGGACCAGCCCTTTTTCTTTTGCAACTGCATATGAACCAATGTTTACAAGAGTATCGTAATCTATAACTTCAACACATATAAAACCTTTCTGGAAATCTGTATGAATCTTACCCGCAGCCTCTGGAGCCCTGGTGCCTTCCTTGATAGTCCATGCCCGGACCTCTGGAGATTTTATGGTTAAAAAACTTATGAGCCCCAGCAGTTTATAACAGGCTTTTAACAACCTATCCATACCTGATATGGGAATACCAAGTTCTTTCATAAATAATTCCCTTTCGTCAGGGCCCAGTTGTGTTATTTCTTCTTCAATCTTGGCACTTATTACCGTCACTTCTGATTTTTCTTTAGAAACATATTGCCAAAGCTTTTTTACAGCTGTTAAATCTTCCATATCATTTCCCAGATCAGTTTCATCTACATTTGCAGCATATATAACTGGCTTATCAGAGAGTAAAAAAAGCTGATTTATAATTATTCTTTCTTCACCACTGAATTCCATATTCCTCAGGGGAATCCCCTTTGCCAGTTCTTCTTTTACTCTCCCCAGCAGTTCATATTCAGTTATATATTTTTTCTCACCGCTTTTTGCCATCCTGTGTGCCTTATCAATCCTTTTTTCAAGGCTTTCAAGGTCTGCAAGAATTAATTCCAGATTCACTACTTCAACATCTCTTACAGGGTCTATATCAGGATATGCATATGACACATTTTCATCTTTAAAACATCTTACAACATGAATAATAGCATCCACTTCGCGAATATGAGATAGGAATCTATTTCCAAGTCCTTCACCTTTACTGGCACCTTTTACCAGCCCTGCGATATCTACAAATTCAATAGCCGTGGGGATAATTTTTTCTGGCCTAACTATTCTGGCTAATTCCTCCAGCCTCCTGTCAGGAATAGGCACTACAGCAATATTTGGCTCTACGGTACAAAATGGATAATTTGAAGCTTCTGCACCAGCAGCTGTTATTTCATTAAACAGTGTGCTCTTTCCCACATTAGGAAGACCTATTATTCCTAGCTTGATCGTAATCTCCTATTTAAGTCCTTTTTAATAAAAATAATCTATTCAACAATTCTGCCTTCAGTTGATGCCTTTTTGATAAGTATAAAATAACAGAGTAATACTTTAATAAGGCCATATAAAGTTAATTTTAATCCTTTAGCAGTTCTTCTATAATTATAAGAAATAATAAAATATTTTTCTTTAAAAATTGCGTTTATCATTCTCCTATTATCTTAATCAGCACTCTTTTTTTTCTCTTACCATCAAATTCACCGTAAAATATCTGTTCCCACGGCCCTAAATCAAGCCTGCCTTCTGTTACTGCAACTACTACTTCTCTTCCCATTATGGTTCGCTTCAGATGTGCGTCAGCATTATCCTCAAACCCATTATGCATATATTGACTATAAGGTTTCTCCGGTGCAATTTTTTCAAGCCACTTCTCAAAATCCTGGTGCAGGCCACTTTCATCATCATTTATAAAAACACTGGCAGTAATATGCATAGCATTACAAAGAACAAGACCTTCATTTATTCCGCTTTCCTTTAGACAATTCTCTACCTGACCGGTTATATTAATAAGTTCTCTTCTATTTTTAGTTTGAAACCATAATTCCTTTCTGTAACTTTTCATATAGATTCTCCTTCCAGATTTTCCCGTTCATTTAAAATTTATCAGCTTTATATTTCTAATTAAATCTTTTTAAGCTATTATTAAACTATCATATTTGAAAATTATTTTATATTGCAGTTATTATTTAATATTATCATCACCAGATAAGAAAGGAAACCAAAATGATAGGTAAGAATGTGATCATTAGACTTTTATCTGTTGTACTGGTTATCACACTTTTAATAATTTTACTTTGTTCATGCAAAAGCATTGCTGAATTAACTTTTGACGATAAGGGTAAATCTTTCGAACTGGAAAAGGGAGATAGAATAAATATAAAACTTGAATCCAATCCTACCACAGGCTATAGCTGGATACTGGATGGAGAGACAGATACTTCTGTGGTATCCCTGTTTGACTCTAAATTTGTGCAGACAGAAAAAGAAGAAGAACTTGTGGGGGCGGGAGGCTACGAAATTTTTACCTTCAAAGCTGAAAATAACGGTCAGACTGAAATTATCCTGACTTATAAAAGATCCTGGGAAGAGGAAGAGTTAAAAGAAGAATTTCTGTTTAAAATAAATATCACTGTTAAATAAAAGACTTATAGCTATAGCTTTAGTATTTGCCAAATTTATAAATACTTCGATTTAAAAATATTAGTATATAAAATATGGTGGAGATGAGCGGACTTGGTCTTTCGTCTCGTTTCGCTCGCTGCAGAGCCGCAGACTCGCTCGCTTTCGGCTCAGTCCGTCTTTTCAAGTCCTGTAAAATATGCACCACCGGCATATTTTACACAATCTGGATTAAACATCTTTTATCATATTCAGTAAATTTACTGGTGGAGATGAGCGGACTTGAACCGCTGACCTCTTGTCTGCCAGACAAGCGTTCTCCCACTGAACTACATCCCCACTACCGTCTTTTCAAGTCCCTGAAAACATGCACTTGAGGCATGTTTTCAACAATTTAACTTCACAATTTCCACCATATTTATCAAACTTACTGGTGGGCGAAGGGGGACTTGAACCCCCATGTACTTCCGAACACTAGACCCTGAACCTAGCGCGTCTAC
>JABMRD010000040.1 GCA_013202875.1 Actinomycetota bacterium
GGATAGTATTATATATCTTGAAAGTTTAAACAAGTTTAAGAGAAATCTCAGAAAATATTTAGGAACAAAAGCAGAGGATGTAATGACCAGTAAGGTTAAAATAGTTAAAGAAGATACACCGGTTAGTGTAGTTGTAAATATAATGGTAAGGAATAATGTTAACAGAGTTCCCGTACTGGATAATGATGGTAATCTGGTAGGAATAATTGCCAGAGCAGATATTGTAAAATCAATGGTTTGAAAACATGGTTATTTTAATGCGAACTTTATGCAAGAAAATAGTGTAATAAATAAAAGGTTTGCCTGGGCTGAAATTAATTTAGCACACCTTGACCATAACCTAAAAATAATTAAATCATATGCTGCTTCTGAAAATACCAGAATAATGGCAGTAGTTAAAGCCGATGCTTATGGACATGGGTCGATAGAGATTTCAAGGCAGGCAATAAAAAGCGGAGCATATGCACTGGGAGTAGCACTGGTTGAAGAGGGAACCGGCCTAAGAAAATCTGGAATTGATGCATCTATATACGTTTTAGGTGAAAGTCCTGGTGGAGCAATAGAAGAGGCTTTAGAGCATAATTTAATTCTATGTATAAATTCATACAAGTCAGCTCAATTTATATCGAAACAATGCAGTAAAATTGGAAAAGAAGCAACTATAAATATAAATGTGGATACAGGGATGAACAGGATAGGAATAAATTTTAATGATGCTGCCTACCAGATTTCAAAAATAGCAGCTCTTCCCAATTTAAGATTGGAGAGCATTTCTACACATTATTCCTGTGCCGGCAGCAGGGAAAGCTCTTATACTGAACTGCAGTGGGCCAGGTTTAATGAAATTATAAGACAGGTAAAAAATAATAGAATAGCAGTAAAATATTTTAACTGTGCCAATAGTGCAGCCTTTTTTAGGTACAGGAATATGCATCTGGATATGGTAAGAACCGGGATTTCCATATATGGCTTAAATCCTTATGACGGGGATTATAATGACTGGCTTGGTCCGGAAACAGGTAATATTATATCCAGTTTAAAACCAGTGTTTAGCCTTAAAGCCGGGATATCTTTTATAAAAAGTGTCCCCGTGGGCGAGGCTATTTCCTATTGCGGCACTTTTAAAACTGAAAGGGATAGTATAATTGCAACTGTACCTATAGGTTATGCGGATGGTTACTGTCGATTGTTGTCGAACAAAGCTATGGTTTTAATTAATGGAATGTCTGCACCAGTAGTAGGGAATATTACTATGGACCAGTTTATGATAGATATAACCGATGTTGCAAGGGATAATAATATTAGTGTTGGCGATGAGGTTATTCTAATGGGTGAATCCAAAGGACAGAGAATAACTGCAGAAGATATTGCGCGACTGGTGGGGACCATAAATTATGAAGTGGTATGTATGTTTAAAAACAGGATTCCAAGGATTTATATAAAATAAAAGACTTATAATATAAAAATTATAACCATTAAAATTTGATAAGAAGGGAAGTGTCTTATGCGGATAAATAAAAATCATTTAAAATTAAAATTGTTTTTAATAATGGTTTTTTTATTTTTGGCAATTACTGTTATTAGTACAAGTTGTGTGTTTTCTCCGTTTTCACTTTTAGGAAAATTTACCGGAATTGAAGTTAGAATTGGAAAAAATATTGATCAAGACCTTGTAGCAAGCGAGCTGATATATCCTGATTCTATGGCTTTAGTACAGGCAGACGGCAATATAAAGAGGATTATGGAATTAGCTAGCCAATATGGTGCTGCTTTATCTGAAAAAGAATTTGCAGTTTTGGATGAATTACCACAGGAAATAAAGGAGCAGGAGTTAAACGCAACAATTTATTCAACTGCAGATGATAAAGTAGAAGTATTAGGTTATTATGATTCGTTTGATAATAAAAGATGGGATATACAAAAATCACAAAGTGAGGAGCAGGTTGAGAATACAGGACAACCTGCAATGTTAGTTGCTTCAAAGGAGGACGAACAGCAGATGTTCATGTTAATTGGAACACAGAATAATACTTTTATAATATTCATTGGTTTTGATTGGGAAGTATTATCAGAAAAAATAGAGAAATAAATAGGTTTTAGATAAAGTATTAATTAATTTTAAAGAGTTGAAGACGCTTTTTATTAATGTTAGAATAAGAAAAATTATTACCAATATCATTCATTAATTCAGGAGGAAATAATGAAAAAATTATTGTCACTGGCTTTGATATTATCATTTGCAGCAGTAGCGATAGTGGGTGTTAGCTGTGCTACCGAAGTGGCAGGGGAAGATATTGTTGGAGGAATGGCCGCTGCTGGATTTGCAGGTATATGGATATGTGTAGCAGCTATCGGTGGATTAATCTGGCTTTTTTTATTTGTAGTATGGATAATTGCTTTAGTGGATTGTGCCAGGAGAAAACCAGATGAGTTTCCGGCTGGCACTGGCGGAGAAAACGCCAAAACTATGTGGCTTGTAATTTTAATTGTAACTTTTTTTGTTACCCAGTTGAATGGTATAGCAGCAATTGTTTATTACTTTATGGTAATGAAAAAGATGCCCCGAAAGAAATAATTAAAACTTTGCAAAACATATTTTTATATTAATTATATATTTAGCCCTTTAATTAGTTAAATTTTAACTGATTAAGTGGCTTATTCTTCTGAATTTTTCCTTGAGGTGAATTCATTTATTAAGTTTGAGATAGAGGGAGGAATAATTTCTTTTTGCTTTAACATATTCATTATGTTTTTTATGCCCACTCTCTTTACAATATAACCAGCGATTGCTCCCAGTATTGCTCCTCCGATTATGAAGCTGATATCTTTTTTATCAATTTTTTTATCTTCGGTCATTTTAAACCCTTCCTCTGGAAAATATATAAATTAAATATAATTATAATGTTTCCTGATTATTATAAC
>JABMRD010000041.1 GCA_013202875.1 Actinomycetota bacterium
CCGTGAAGGTCTCGAACCTTCGACACCCGGATTTAAAGGCCGGTGCTCTACCAACTGAGCTAACGGCCCCTGCTAATTTAACCTCACAACAACTAAAACTGCCCTGGTCATTAGCTTCCCAATTAAATTAGCAAACGTAAAGTCTACTATAGTAAAAAATCATTGTCAACAGATGAAAGCAGGATATTACGGCTAATTTTCAATTAATATATTACCGACTTTTACCTTTAATTTTAGAGGATATTTTCCCGGCTTTTTCTTTGCCTTTCTCCATTAATTCCCCACCCATAACTTTTGCTTCGATCAGGGTAAATTTTCCTCTATCTATTATATCTTTAAGCTTTTCAATTAAATTTTTTCTAGTTTTTAATCCAGACTGGGGCGCAAATAATAATCCTAATATAAATCCAGAAAAAATTGAAATCAAAACAATTGTTAATACCTCTGCTAACTCCTTTCCTACAGATTTATTATGTTCACCACTTACTGGACCTGAATTATTATTACACATTATTGATACATCCTTTTTTAATTAATTTATTTACGTCTTTATTATAAACTATTTAATGGTTATATTGAACATAGTGACATTATCATAATAAAAAATTGGAAGTAAGGTAGTTAGCTTAATTCACCAGATACTCTATAACCTCTGCCCAACCCTTATTCATAACACCACCGGTTACATATACATTATTATATTTATCAAGTTCATCCAGTATCATTTCCTTATGCTCCAGTGCATTCCCCATAAGGAAAAAGTATTTGACCTCACCTGCCATTTTTAAGTCTTCCAGTGAGTCGCCAAGTGCTATACAATTATTGATATCAAAATTCCTAATTTTTTTATCCAGCTTTATCCCATTTGCCTTGTTAACTCCCTCAGGCATTAAATTATAAATATGCAATCTCTCTATATCCAGACCTAATTCTACTAATGATGAAAGCCCGTTGTCTACCATAACAAGCTCTCCATATCCTTCTTTTTTAAGTAGTTTGTTTGCGAAATTCAGATTTATTTCTCCAAAAAATAATACAGTATGTGACCTATGCCTGCTCCATTCCATCTTACTTTCTATTTTATCTGGAAAATTTTTCTTAAATAATTCTATAATCTTTATTAAATCTTTTCCTTCATATGTCAGATCATATTTTATCTTCTGTCTGTCAAACGTAGCATAAACTTCTTTACCCAGATTATAGACTAATTCAGAACCTAACTCAGCAATATAATTTTTCAGTCCAATTATCTGAGCATTATATCCCAACTGGAACTTATTTCTTCCGGATACCAGGACAACATCCCAGTTTTTTCTTGCTATTTCTGGCAGCAGTTCTACTGCTTCAAAATAATAACCACCTTTCTCATCTTTAATAATACAACCCCTGTCATTAAATAAAGTACCGTCAAGGTCAGTATATATAACTTTTAAATCTTTTAAATTTTCTTTAATCTCTTTTTTACTATCTCTAAATAATCTATATTTCACCTTCTCTACCTTTCTACCTCTAAGTTATTTTTTTACAATTAATGTACTCGTCTATCTTTAAGATAGGATAAAGTTCATTTTCTTCAAGTCCGGATATTTAATATTTTGGAAGGCTAGTGAAATTCAGACCGGATTTTTATAAAACGCATTACATCACTTTTTGTAATTATTCCTCTTAACTTATCGCCGTACATCACTGCCAGGTGCCCCAGATCGTTTTTTCCCATCCTCTTAATTGCATCAGATATTTCCATAGACATATCTACTTTTTCACTTTCCGAAACTGATTTAACTATATCTCCTATTTTAACCTTCGGCCACTCTTCCTTTGAAACTCCCTTAATGTCATGTAATGAAATCACACCTATAAATCTCTGGGTTTTTTCATCTTCTATTACTGGAAACCTTCCAAACCTGTACTTCATAAAATAATCATCTACTAAATCCTGTATGGTTATATCTTTTGTGACATTTACAATATTTTCATTCATAACATCCCTTACTTTAATTCCTTTAATAGAAGTTTCAAATATAAGCTGGCGATAGCCCATCTTAGCAGATGATTGTATAAACCATCCTATAAAAGCGAGCCATATCCCATTTAAGAAATTACCCATAAATATAAAGAAGATACCAACTGCTATAATCATAAATCCAATTACTCTTCCTGCCGTAGAAGCTATAAAGGTTGAACGCTCCAGGTTTCCTGTAACTCTCCATACTATTGACCGCAGCACTCTTCCGCCATCAAGAGGGTAACCGGGAAGCATATTAAAAACTCCGAGCATGATATTAATAATAGCCAGATATTTCACCGGCTCTCTTACAGGAGCAATATTTACGGTAAAGATCCATACGACACCAAATATTATGCCCATTACAAAGCTCGCAGTAGGACCGGCAATAGCCATGATAAACTCGCTATAAGGAGTTTCCGGCTCTTTCTCTATTTGCGCCATTCCCCCAAATATAAAAAGGGTTATTCTCTTTACAGATGTGCCTCTCCTCCTGGCAACCAGAGAATGGCTCATTTCATGTATTAATACCGAGGTAAAGAAAAGGATTACAGTAACAATGGTAATTAATATCAGTAGACCCTTATTCAATCCAGGAAGAACTGAAGGGAAATAAATAAATCCAAAATAGTAAGCAAATAACGCAAATATTATAAACCAGCTATAATCCAGCCTGATCTCTATTCCAAAAACCTTAAATAATTTTATCGAGGATCTAAACATTTAACTTTTTCTCCTCACCCGTGAATCACTTATAATTAGTCTGATATTTTTTTAAAAATAAATCCTTTTTTCCAGTATCCAAGCATTTACATTATACCCTATTTAGGGTAAAAAATTAAAAATATCTGGCAGTAGTATATCATCATTATTACACATAAAACTGCAGAATAATTATTTTAACCATAGGGATTAACATAGCTGCCCCAAAATATGATAAAATATATTCTCATAAAAATGAAAAAAGTAAAAAATTATAAAAAGGTATGAAAAAATGGATTTTACCCAAAAATTTCTATCAGAAATAAGGTTTGACTCATTTGTATTTATATATGATATTCTACTACCCTGTATTCTCGCACTAATTTTCGGAGGCTTAATAGGTTTCCAAAGAGAGAAAGCTGAAAGACCGGCAGGACTTAGAACCCACACTCTTGTATGCCTTGGTTCAACAGTATTTACCCTGATATCTTATCTGGGGTTTTCATCATTGTATGATGTAGACCCCAGCAGAATAGCCGCAGGTATTGTTACCGGAATCGGCTTTATAGGAGCAGGAGTTATCTTCAGGCAGGGACCACTTGTAAAAGGGGTAACCACCGCTGCCAGCATATGGGTAGTTGCTTCTGTTGGTATGGCACTGGGTGCTAAGTTATATTACCTTGCAATACTGGTAACTATCCTGGGATTTATAACCTTAAGTATTTTAAAATACATTGAAGACAAAGTAATCAAACTGCCAAATTACCTGGTAAGAATAACAACTTCAGAGAATTTTACAGACATGAATAAAATAATAAGCCTGCTCAAAAAAATATCTGTAAATATAAAAAGTAAAAAATATGAACTTGCTGAAAATAACAAAAGAATTTTTACCATAAATCTATTTAGCAAAGATTCTGAATTTCCTACCAGGATAATTGA
>JABMRD010000042.1 GCA_013202875.1 Actinomycetota bacterium
AAATACTACCGGTCTTTGGCTATGTATTCTTTTAATTTTAACCTGTCTACTACTTTTGGTCGGTATTCTGTCCTAATTTCAGGACAAATGTTGTTTTAGCAATGTATAATAGTCCTGTAAATTCTTTTATAAGTATTTCAAATACTTGTTATGTTATATAATTGAAATATTTGAAAAATAATTTCTTAAGAGAGGAAGGAAAATTGAGAAGTGATAGTATGAAAAAGGGGATTGCAAGACTACCCCACAGGTCGATTTTTAAGTCTCTGGGATATACTGATGAAGAAATAAGGAGGCCCATAATCGGAGTTGTGAATTCAGCAAATGAATTGATACCGGGCCATATGCATCTTGATAGTATTGCCGGGGCGGTTAAAGCGGGAATCAGGATAGCCGGAGGCACACCCCAGGAATTTTCGACAATAGGCGTGTGTGACGGAGTGGCTATGAATCATGTTGGGATGAAATATTCTCTTGCCACAAGGGAAATAATAGCTGATAGTATAGAAGCAGTATCAATGGCGCATCCTTTTGACGGGCTGGTTCTGATTTCATCCTGCGATAAAATTGTCCCGGGAATGATTATGGCAGCACTCAGGTTAAACATTCCTTCAATTGTGATAAGCGGCGGACCGATGCTGGCAGGAAAATTTAAAGGTGAGGATATTGATTACAGCACTTGCTATGAAGCTATCGGGAAATATAAAAAGGGTAAATACACTGATGAGGATTTAAGAGAAATAGAGGAAGAAGCCTGTCCTACATGCGGGAGCTGTTCAGGAATGTTTACAGCTAATTCAATGAACTGTCTATCAGAGGCAATAGGGATCGCATTACCCGGAAACGGTACTATTCCGGCCTTTTATTCCAAAAGATTAAGATTGGCTAAGTTAGCCGGGATGAAGATTATGGAACTTGTAAATAAAAATATTAAACCAAAAGATATTGTAAACATAGATGCAGTTAAGAATGCGCTTGCAGTTGATATGGCGCTTGGCTGCTCAACCAATACCATTCTACATCTGCCGGCGATTGCTAATGAAGCCGGAGTTGATTTTAGCCTGGAAATGGTAAACGAAATAAGTAACAGAACACCTAATTTATGCAGGTTAAGCCCGGCCGGTAAACATCATCTTGAGGATCTGTACAGCGCTGGCGGAGTAGAAGCAGTAATGAATGAACTTCTAAAAAACGGATTGATTAATGGCGAGCTCGAAACTGTTAGCGGGAAAAAAGTAAAGGAAAATATATCAGGTTCTAAGATTTTAAATAAGGAAGTTGTAAGAGAAGTTTCCAATCCTTATATTAAAGATGGCGGTATTGCCATTTTATGGGGTAATCTTGCTCCTGAAGGATGTGTTGTCAAAAGATCAGCTGTAGATCCTTCAATGTATCACCATAAGGGTAAAGCCAGAATATTCGATAGTGAAGAAGAATCATTGGAAGCAATAATGAATGGAAAAATAAATTCCGGAGATGTGATAGTAATAAGATATGAAGGGCCCAAAGGGGGGCCCGGAATGCGGGAAATGCTTGCTCCGACATCGGCTATTGCCGGAATTGGTCTTGACAGGGAAGTTGTCTTAATTACAGACGGAAGGTTTTCAGGTGCTACAAGGGGAGCTTCTATTGGGCACGTGTCGCCTGAAGCTCAGGCTGGAGGTCCCATTTGTATTGTGAAAGAAGGAGATATTATTGAAATAGATATACAGGAAAATAAGATAAATCTACTTTTAAGTGATGAAGAAATAAAAAAGAGGATTGGTAAATGGAATCCTCCAGATATAAAAATAAAGGAAGGTTATCTTGCCAGATATTCAAGGCTTGTAACTTCAGCTGCAAAAGGAGCCGTACTGGAATAATTTTATTAATTTTAAGTGTTTTATTTTTTAAAAAAGAATAAAAAAATGATATAATTATCAAATCATTTTAAGTGTTATAAAGTTGTTACAAATATAGGGAGTGAAATTATTATGGGTAAAATTACCGGCGCACAAATGATAATAAAATGTTTAAAGGAAGAGGGAGTAGAAGTAATATTCGGATATCCTGGCGGCAAAGTAATTCCTCTGTATGATGCATTATTTGACAGTGACATAAGACACATACTGGTAAGGCATGAACAGGGAGCGGCACATGCAGCGGACGGTTATGCAAGGGTAACAGGAAAAACGGGAGTTTGTATTGCTACTTCAGGTCCAGGTGCGACCAATCTGATTACCGGTATTGCCAATGCATATATGGATTCAATACCAATGGTGGCTATAACCGGACAGGTAGGCACGGCCCAGATTGGTACCGATGCCTTCCAGGAAGCGGATATAACCGGTATAGCTGCACCTATAACAAAACATAACTATCTTGTAAAAAATGTTGAGGATTTACCCAGAGTAATAAAAGAAGCCTTTAGAATTGCATCTACAGGCAGACCGGGTCCGGTTTTAATTGATATTCCGGTTGATATAACAACTGATTTGATAGACGAAAACTTTAAGGTGGATATAAGTCTGCCCGGATATAAACCTACGCTTAAAGGCAATCTCAAGCAGATTAAACAGGCAGCAAAAAAAATAGCCGAAAGCAGGAAGCCTGTAATTTTTGCCGGAGGAGGAGTGATCTCCTCCGGGGCAAGTGATATCTTAAGAAAATTTGTAAAGGTTGCGAAAATTCCGGTTATCACTTCACTTTTAGGAATGGGCTCATTTCCTGAAACTGATCAGTTGTCTTTAAAAATGGCAGGTATGCATGGTACCAAATATGCAAATCTTGCTTTTACCGAAGCAGATCTTATTATTGCAGTAGGGGTTAGATTTGACGACAGGGTTACCGGTAAATTATCAGAGTTTGCACCGGATGCCGATGTAATCCATATAGATATTGATCCTGCAGAAATTGGTAAAAATATAAAAGTACTTATTCCTATTGTAGGTGATGCAAAGATTGTTCTTGCGGATTTAAAAAGCGAATATGAAGAGTATATTGAAAAGAAAGGAATTCACAACCGGGATCAGTGGCTGTCAAGGATTAAGAAACTTAAAGAAGATTATCCGCTTAAATATGACCGGAATTCCAATAAGGTTAAGCCAGCCTATGTTGTAGAAAAAATTTATGAACTGACCAAAGGTGATGCTATAATCTGTACCGAAGTGGGCCAGAATCAGATGTGGGCCGCCCAATTTTACAAATTTACCAAACCCAGAACGCTGGTCTCTTCAGGAGGATTGGGCACTATGGGATTTGGCCTTCCGGCATCTATTGGTGCAAAGATAGGCAGGCCGGATAAAACAGTAATAGATATAGCCGGCGACGGCAGCATACAGATGGTATCCCAGGAGCTTTCTACGGCGGTTACCAATAAAATAAATATAAAAATCATGCTGCTTAATAACGGTTATCTGGGTATGGTAAGACAGTGGCAGCAGATTTTCTTTAAAAAAAGGTATTCACATACCTGTATATATAATAGTGTTGATTTTGTGAAGCTTGTAGAAGCATATGGTGGGGTTGGCTTCAGGGTTAAGAAAAAGGAAGAGGTTGAAAACACTATAAAGAAGGCTCTGGAGATAAACAACGTGGTGCTGGTAGATTTCTGTATAGACAGAGAGGAAAATGTTTACCCTATGGTAGCGCCAGGTTCCCCAATAAGTGAAATGTTAGAAAGTGAAATGTTAGAAGGTGTATAGAGGGGAAAGGTAATATTATGAATCATATTGTTTCGGTTTTAGTTGAAAACAAAGCAGGGGTGCTGGCAAAGATATCCGGGCTATTCAGCAGAAGAGGTTATAACATCGAAAGTCTGGCAGTGGGCCCGACAGATGATGAAAAGATTTCCAGAATTACTCTATCGGTGAACGCGGAAGAGCACAGTATTGAACAGATAATCAAACAGCTTTACAAACTGATAAATGTAATAAAGATTCAAGAGCTTAATCCATCGAATATTGTGGAAAGGGAACTGATTCTTATAAAGGTGAATGCCGATTCCAAAACCAGGCCTGAAATACTGGAAATAGTAACTGTTTTTAGGGCAAACATTGTAGATGTTGCTAAAAAAACCATAATGATTGAAATTACCGGAAACAGCAGGAAAGTAAAAGGACTGGAAGAGCTGCTCAGGCCATTCGGGATACTTGAACTGGTCAGGACAGGTAAAATTGCCTGCAGCAGAGGAAGTAAAAGTTAACAGTGCTGATACAAATATTTTAGAATCATAGGAAAGGAGAATTTAATAATGGTAAAAAAATATATAATGACTCCAGGCCCTACACCAATTTCTGAAGAGGTACTGCTGGAGCATGCAAGGCCTCTTATGCACCACAGGTCTCCGGAGTTCTCGAAAATATTTATTGAGGTTACAGAAAAGTTGAAAAAACTTTTTAAAACAAAAAATGATCTTTTTATATTAACATCTTCAGGAACAGGTGCAATGGAGGCTGCAGTAACCAACTTCTTTGCCACTGGAGATAAAGTACTGGTCGTAAGTGCAGGAAATTTTGGAGAAAGATTTAAAAAAATTAGCAGCAGGTTTAAGCTTGAAGTCATTTCCCTTGACTATGAGTGGGGAGATGCAGCAAATCCTGAAGACATTAAAAAAGCGCTGGATGATAACCCTGATATAAAAGGGGTTATGGTTCAGTTCAGCGAAACGTCAACAGGTGCAATAAATGATATAAGGGCAATAGGAAATATTGTAAAAAACTATCCTGCAATCCTTATAGTAGATGCCATCAGTGGTCTGGGAGCATCGGATATGAGAACGGATGAATGGAATCTCGATGTTGTTGCCGGTGGGTCGCAGAAAGCACTAAGCGCTCCTACAGGTGCTGCATTTATAAGCATAAGCGATAAAGCATGGAAACTTAATGAAAAATCAGACCTGCCCAGGTTTTATTTCGATCTTGCAGCAGCCAAGAATTATTCGCAGAAGACGCCGCCCCAGACACCATGGACTCCAGGAATATCAATAATTGTGGCTATGAATAAAGCACTTGATATGCTGTTCGAAGAAGGTCCGGAAAAGATATTTAAAAGACATAAAGTACTGGCATTGGCAGCACAGAAAGCAGTAGAAAAACTTGGTCTCGAACTTCTGGTAAAGGACGAAAACAAAAGGGGATTTTCAGTTACCTCCATAAAAGTCCCCGAAGGCATTGATGCAAAAGAGCTTACCAAAACTATGAGGGTAAAATATGGAGTAACTATTGCAGGTGGGCAGGGTAAGCTTTCAGGAAAGATTATAAGGATAGGGCATCTGGGATATTTTGGGATGTTTGATATTATTATTGTCATATCTGCATTAGAGATGGCATTAAAAGAGCTTGGATATAAATTTGAGGTAGGTTCTGGTATTACTGAAGCGGAGAGAATATTTATGGAAAATAATTATTTGAACGACTGATAAAGGGAATAATAGAGGAACTAAATATGAATAAAAAAATATTAATTACTGATGGTATTTCAGGCGAAGCTAAAAAGAAACTTGAGGAGCAATTTATTGTGGAGGAGAAGAAAGGACTGTCTCCTGGAAAGCTTAAAGAAGAGATTAAAGGTGTGAGCGCTATAATAATAAGGAGCGCTACCAGGCTGACAGCTGATATTATTGAAGCAGCCAATAAGCTTGAAATTATTGGTAGAGCGGGTATAGGAGTAGACAATGTAGACGTTTCAGCAGCTACCAAAAAGGGTATTATAGTGGTAAATGCTCCTACCAGTAACGCGGTTACTGTTGCAGAGCACACCATAGCTCTTATGCTTTCTTTAGTCCGGAAAATTCCGGAGGCTAATTACTCCTTAAAAAGTGGCAAGTGGGAGAAATCAAAATTTAAAGGTATTGAGCTGGAGGGGAAAACACTTGGCATAGTAGGTTTTGGACAGATAGGGGGACTGGTTGCAAAAAAAGCTATCGGACTTGATATGAAAGTAATCGCATACGATCCGTTTGTATCTGTAGACCGGTTTAAACAACTGGAGATAAAAAAAGCTGACAGGCTGAAGGACATTTATAAGGAAGCTGATTTTATTTCAATACACCTGCCCAAAAATAAAGACACCCTGGGAATGTTTGATAAGGCAGAGTTTTACAAGATGAAAAAAGGGACAATAATATTAAATGTTGCAAGAGGCGGCATAGTAGTAGAAAAAGATCTTGCAGAAGCCATCGAGGATGGTCAAATAGGAGGTGCCGCACTTGATGTTTATGAAGTGGAGCCATGCACTGATTCCCCTGTTTTTAAACTGAAAGAAGTAATATGCACACCTCATTTAGGGGCATCTACTACAGAAGCCCAGGATAGGGCAGGGACTACAATTGCAGAACAGGTTATCGATGTACTTAATGGAAAAACTGCCGCTTTCCCGGTAAATGCACCGGCTATAAGACCGGAACTAATGGAAGTCCTGTCACCTTTCTTTGAATTGTGTGAGAACCTCGGCAGCTTGTTTGTAAATTTATTTGAAGGTAATCTGGATAGCTTGAAGATTGGATATTATGGAAAAGTGTCTGAATATGATGTGAGGATCCCAACATCCGTTATACTGGTAAAAATACTGGAAAGATATTCAGCGGAAAATGTAAATCTGGTAAATGTTGATCTGGTAACCAAGGAAACAGGCCTTAAGGTAAAAGTAGTAAAAAGCAGCGAATCGAAGGATTTTATAAATTTGATTACCCTGGAAGGAAAGGGAAAGGATAGTGAACTTTCCATCTCAGCGACTACTACAGGTAAAAAGAATACCCCCAGATTCATTGCTATTGATAAGTTTGAAATAGATATGGTTCCTTCAAAATATATGGCTTTTTTGAGATATAAGGATATTCCGGGCCAGATTGGTAAAATAGGAACTTCTTTCGGCGAGTTAAATGTAAATATTGCATCAATGCATGTAGGAAGAAAAAAGATGAGCGGGGATGCAGTAATGGGCCTGAATCTGGATAATGAAGTGACTCCTGAGATGATAGAAGAATTTAAAAAGCTTACGGGTTTTAAAAATATCAAAATAGTTACTCTTTATTAAATATGGAGATTATAGATAAAAGCCTGGATATTAGAAGAATCAGTCGATTGTAATGGAAAATAAGATTTATATATTTGATACGACCTTGAGAGATGGGGAACAGGCGCCTGGAATACATTTGAACACAAAGGAAAAACTGGAAATAGCCCAGCAGCTTGCCAGGTTAAATGTGGATATTATAGAAGCTGGTTTTCCGATATCGTCAAAAAGTGATTTTAATTCGGTAAAGGAGATATCAGGCAAAATTAAAGATAGGAGAATTGCCGCTCTCGCCAGGGCAAATTTTAAGGATATCGATGCTGCCGGTGAAGCTCTGAAGGGAGCAAAACAGCCTGTAATACATACCTTCATCTCCTCGTCCGATATTCACCTTAAATATCAATTAAAAAAAAGCAGAGAAGAAGTGCTCGAGCTTGCAGAAGAAGCTGTAAAAAGAAGTCTTAAATATACGGACATGGTCGAGTTTTCGGCAATGGATGCAACAAGAAGCGACTGGAAATTCTTATGCAAATTATTTGAAGTTGTAATAAGAAGCGGCGCCAGGGTCATAAATATCCCTGATACAGTAGGTTATGCTATTCCAGGCGAGTTTGCAGGTATGATAGATTATATTTTTGAAAATACCGGAGGCATAGAAGATGTAATAGTAAGCGTACACTGCCATGATGATCTCGGACTTGCTGTTGCTAATTCACTGATGGCTGTAGGACATGGAGCAAGACAGGTTGAATGTGCGGTAAATGGTATCGGTGAGAGAGCCGGTAATGCTTCACTGGAAGAAGTGGTTATGATTATTGATACCAGGAAAAAAGATCTTGGGTTATACACTGATATTAATATAGGTGAGATTACAAGGACCAGTAGTATAGTAAAGTCACTGACCGGTTATGTTGTTGCGCCTAATAAGGCAATAGTTGGTAAAAATGCATTTAGCCATGAAGCCGGGATACATCAGGATGGAATGTTAAAAAACAGGTCCACTTATGAAATAATAAAACCTGAAAATATCGGTTTAAGATCATCAAAACTTGTACTTGGCAAACATTCAGGCCGGCATGCATTTATAAAGAGATTAACGGAACTGGGTATTCAGCTGAAAGAAGAGGACCTGGAAAAGGCTTTTGAAAGATTTAAAAACCTCACGGAAAAGAAAGGTGCCATTAATGACCAGGATATCAAAGCTATAGTAGAAAATGAATTGAGGGAAGTTCCGGAGCATTTCTCGCTGAAGTATTATAAGGTTCAAAGTGGTTCAAATATCCAGGCAACTTCTATAGTAGGTATAGAGATAGAGGGCAGGGTCCACAAAGGCTCTTCGATCGGTGATGGTCCGGTGGATGCTTCATTTAAGGCTATTGATAAAATAACAAAGATAAATGCAAAATTAGTGGAATATAACATAGAAGCTGTATCCGGAGGTAAGGATGCACTGGGGTCGGTTAAAATAGTAGTGAGTACCAATGGTACAGAAGTTATGGGCAGCGGCATAAGCACGGATATAGTCGAGGCAAGCATAAGGGCCTATGTTGATGCAATGAACAGGATAGTGGAAAGTACGGAATAAGAAAATGCAGAGTAAGAAAGCATAGATTAACAGATTTCAGATTGAATTAAATAAATTAAATAATAAATTAAATTTTTATTAGGTTAAGAAGGGAACTTTATAAAATTGAGTGATAAAAATAAACCGCAAACAATAGCGCAGAAAATACTGGCTTATCATTGCGGCAGGGATCATGTGTCAGAAGGAGAGATAGTAAATGCAGTTGTAGATATTGTGCTCGGTAACGACATCACACTGCCTATTGCAATTGAGGAATTTGATAAGATTGGAACGGGCAGAGTTTTTGATAAGGAAAAAGTGGTTGTGGTACCTGATCATTTTGCTCCTAATAAGGATATAAAATCAGCGCAGCAGTGTAAATTTATCAGGGAATTTGCCAGGAAGCAAGAAATCAAAAATTATTTTGAAGTGGGAAAAATGGGTATAGAACATGTGCTGCTTCCTGAATTGGGTCTGGTACTGCCCGGTAACCTGGTGGTAGGTGCGGATTCTCACACCTGTACCTACGGTGCTCTGGGAGCAGCCTCGACTGGCGTTGGAAGCACGGATGTAGCCGTTGCAATGGCTACCAGCAGGCTCTGGTTTATGGTGCCTAAAACGATAAAATTCATCTACAGCGGCAGTTTAAAGAAATGGATAACAGGAAAGGACTTAATACTTTATACCATAGGCCTGATAGGAGTGGACGGTGCACTTTACAAATCTATGGAGTTCAGCGGTCCGGCCGTAAATAAACTGTCTATGGATTCTAGATTCACAATGTCCAATATGGCTATAGAGGCAGGCGGAAAATTTGGAATATTTGAAGTAGACGGGATAACAGAGGAGTTTTTAAAACCAAGATCCGATGGAAATTATAAAATATTTAGAAGTGATCAAGGTGCGGAGTATGAAAAAATATATAATATAAATTGTTCAGATATAGAATTGCAGGTGGCAGCTCCCCATCTTCCATCAAATGCCAGAAATGCCAGTGATTTATCCAATGTTACCATAGATCAGGTAGTAATAGGCTGCTGCACTAACGGAAGGATTGAAGATTTAAGGATTGCAGCAGAAATTTTAAATGGCAGGAAAGTAGACGGAAACATAAGGACCATAATAATTCCCGCCACTCAAAACATATATCTTGAGGCATTAAAAAAAGGTTATATCGAAATTTTTATAAATTCAGGCTGTGCGGTAAGCACTCCGACCTGTGGACCCTGTCTGGGTGGCCATATGGGCGTACTGGCGGAAGGCGAAAGGGCTGTATCCACGACCAATAGAAATTTTGTAGGCAGGATGGGCCATCCAAAAAGTGAGGTATACCTAAGCGGGCCATCGGTAGCTGCTGCATCTGCAGTAGCAGGCAGAATAGCCACTCCGGAGGAGGTTATGTGATGATAATAAGGGAAAGAGCAATAAAATACGGGGATAATGTTAATACTGATGTAATAATACCGGCCAGATACCTTAATACCACTGATGATAGAGAGCTGGCATCGCATTGCTTTGAAGATCTGGATAAGGATTTTAAGAAGAAGGTAGAGGAAAGAAAAATTATAGTTGCGGGTAGTAACTTTGGCTGCGGTTCCTCAAGGGAACATGCTCCGCTTTCAATAAAAGCAAGTGGGGTGAAGGCTATAATTGCAAGCTCATTTGCACGCATTTTTTTTAGAAATGCTATAAATATAGGGCTTCCGGTTATAGCAAGCATCGAGGCTAGCAATTTTATACAGGATGGGGATGAGCTGGAGATAGATTTAAGCAGTGGTAAAATTAAAGATATTACAAAGGATAAAATCTTTGAAGTAAACCCACTTCCTGAGTTTATCCAGAGGATAATAAGAAGCGGCGGCTATGTAAAATTTACTAAAGAAAATATAAGAAAATAACCAGTCCATGGTTACAGTAATTCATAAATAGGAACGATGTATGTCAAAATTAAAAGAAGTTTTTAGTAAGGTATACAAAGGTGATACTTTCAAATGATTGATAAAGAAAAAATATATATATTTGATACTACCTTAAGGGATGGAGCCCAGAGAGCTGATATATCTTTTTCGGTCAATGATAAGCTGCAGATGATAGAAAGATTTGATGATATCGGCATTGACTATATTGAAGTTGGATTTCCTGCATCTAATCCAAAGGAAATGGAATTGTTTGAAAAGCTAAAGGGTAGAAAATTCGAATATTCAAAAATAATTGCCTTTGGAATGACAAGATATAAGGATATCAAGGTAGAAAATGATAATAATATAAAACAGTTAATCCAATCAGGTTCAGACAGCGTATGCATTGTCGGTAAATCATCCTCTCTTCATGCCGAAAAGGTTATAGAGACGACACTGGAAAATAATTTAAGTATGATTTTTGATTCCATAGAGTACTTAAAGAAATATTTCCCTGAAGTGATTTTTGATGCCGAACATTTTTTTGATGGTTTTAAAGAAAATCCGCAGTATGCACTGAAAACTTTAAAAGCAGCTTTAGAGGCAGGTGCGGATTATTTATGCCTTTGTGATACCAATGGAGGTATGCTTCCTGGCGATGTTATAGAGATAATCGATAAAGTAAATAGGGGAGTTAAAGCAACCCTGGGGGTACATTTTCACGATGACAGCGGATGCGCTGCTGCAAATACTATAATAGCTGTAAAAAGGGGAATAAAGATGGTCCATGGTACAATCAATGGTTATGGCGAGAGATGCGGCAATGCGGACCTGTGCCAGATAATTCCCAATCTGGAAATAAAATTAAAAAAGAACTGCTTAAAAGAAGGCAGTCTAAAGCATTTAACAAATCTTTCAAGATTTGTAAGTGAGACTGCAAATCAAATTTCAAATCCAAGCCAGCCGTTTGTAGGGCGCAATGCTTTTACCCATAAAGGTGGTATGCATGTAAGCGGGGTAAGCAAATTATCAAAAGCATTTGAGCATGTTAGTCCTGAGACAGTAGGCAACACAAGGGAGATACTGATTTCAGAGCTTTCCGGTAAGAAATCCATAATTCTTAAGGCAAAGGAATTTGGAATTAATCTGGAAGATGATTTAAAGAAGGTAAGTGAGATTTTAAACAGGATTCAGAATCTGGAACATAAAGGTTATCAGTTTGAAGCCGCTGACGGGAGTTTTGAACTACTGGTTAAGGAAGTTACCGGAGCAAAGAAGAAGTTTTTCAAACTGGAAAGCTTCAGGGTATTAAATGAGAAGAAGGAAGACGGCAGAATGATGTCTGAGGCTACAGTGAAAGTACTGATAAATGGTAATAGGATAATAGAGACTGCCGAAGGAAATGGTCCGGTTAATGCCCTGGACAGGGCTTTAAGAAAAGCAATAGAAAGCTGCTATCCTGCATTATCAAAAATCACACTTACGGACTTTAAGGTCAGGGTACTGAATGAGAAAAAGGGTACCGGAGCAGTGGTAAGGGTTTTAATTGAATCATCGGATGGCGAGAAGAGCTGGGGTACCATAGGGG
>JABMRD010000043.1 GCA_013202875.1 Actinomycetota bacterium
CAGATATCAGGACCAATATCAAGATCAATATAAACCAGGCCACAATCCTGGCACAAGGGGAGTTTTTGTTTTTTTGCAATTTTTGCATTTTCTAAAATAAGTTCAAGGATTTTTTTAGCTCTCTCACTAATCTCTTTTTTAGCAGCACTCTTAACAGCCTCTATAATATCACAAGGAAGATTAAAACTTGCTTCAATCAGAAGCCTTTTCGCTTCCTTTATTATTGTTGTAGTTTCTATATTTCTCATCTTTTCCAGAACAATCCGGATTTATACATAAATCCCAGGGTTTTCTCCCTTTATTTATAATTTTAACTATAGGATACCCACAATGCTTACACTCTTCTCTTATCGTAACCAAAAGACCCTTCTGCGGAAGTGAAAATGTAGTTCTGCACCCGGGATAAGCATTGCATCCTATAAATCTTTTCTTTGTTTTTCTTGCGGTTCTGACAATTAAATCCCCATTACAATTTTCACCCGGACATTTACCTACTACCAGATCTTCCCTTATTCCTTTTTTTATCTCCTGTGATATCTCATCCTTTTCATTTTGAAGAACAGCCATTACTTCACTTAACATCTTTCTTGACCTATCCACAACATCCTCTTTAGTCTCATCCCCGTTTACAATACCATCCATATACATTTCCAGCTCTGAAGTCATATCCGGGGATGATATCTTTTCAGCATGTTTTTTTAACATCCTGACTACTGCAATAGCTTTTTCAGAAGGCTGGAGAGGATTTCCACTTACATATCCTCTCAGGATTAAGTTTTGTATAATTGTATGGCGGGTTGCCTTTGTACCCAGACCAAGTTCTTCCATTTTTTCAACCAGTCTTCCCTGGGTATACCTTCCAGGTGGTTTGGTTTCTTTATCCAGCAATTCTTTACCGGTGACAGTTATTATTTGTTCTTCTTTAAGCCGGGGAATAAAAACATCTTTATGCTTATAGTACGGATAAAACTTTATCCAGCTTTCATCTATAATGTTGGAGCCGTTAGCAATAAATGGCTCTCCATTTATATCAATATATGTGGTTATACTTTTAATCTTTGCTTCAGGAAGCAGGGTGCACATAAATCTTCTTACAATCAGATCATACAGCTTCCACTCATCACTACTCAGGTTTTTCTTCTGGGCAACCGATGTAGGGTAAATTGGCGGATGATCTGTTGATCTTTTTTTGCCCCTGCTTGCTACTATCTTCTTCTGCGCAAGGACAGCTTCAGACATCCGGGAATATTCACCGGAACTGCCAAGCATTCTTACGATCTCTTTTACATCTATCGAGGAAGAATAAACCGTATTGTCAGTCCGGGGATAACTTATATAACCGTTCATATACAGGTTTTCAGCAATATTTATAGTCTTTGATGCAGTAAAGCCAATTGAACTTCCGCTTATTATAAGGGCAGTGGTGTTAAAAGGTGTTGGGGGTTTTATATCTCTAATGCTTTCATTTATTTCCAAGACAGTTCCACTGTCACCCAGCTTAATAAAAACACCCTGTGCATCTTCTTTCTTTAAAAATCTTTTTTTCTTATGAGTGGCTTCAAATTCCTCACTGGATTCTGTTTTAAGCTTTACATTTACAACCCAATAAGGAGTGGGGATAAATGATTTTATTTCCAGCTCTCTGTTTACAATAAGAGTGAGTGTGGGAGTTTGCACTCTTCCCACCGAAAGAAATTTATCCTTAATCTGATAGGTGGCAAGGGATATAAAGCGTGTCAATGTGGCTCCCCATATCAGGTCAATATCCTGCCTTGCCCTTCCTGCAAAAGCAAGATCCAGATCAATTTTTCCCAGTTTTGAAAATGCCTGGTTTATATCTTTTGGAGTAATTGCTGAAAACTTTGCTCTTTTTGCAGGAGCAAGAGCGTTTTTTTCTTTTACCAGCTGCATTGCATCATAGCCGATAAGCTCACCCTCTCTGTCATAATCTGTGGCTATGATAATCTCATCAGCATCACTGGAAATTTTATTCAGTGCCTGGATTATCTTTTTCTGGATGGGAAATTTTTCTATTTCAGCATTAATAAGCTCTACCGGGTCTACTTTAAACCAGTTTGCATATTCCTTCGGAAAATCCACTTTCAGTATATGACCTTTAAGCCCTATAACCCTGTAATCTTCACCATCAATCTTGAAGTGATGGACTGGAACCCCGCATATTTTCTCCTGGTCTACGCCATTTCCGGCAAGTATCTTCGCAATTCTATTAGCAGCTATCTCTTTTTCGCTTATAATCAGCTTCAAGAAATTATCCCCACTAAAATTATAAAGGTATTTTAAATTTCAATTAAATATATCTGAATCTGGAATAATAGCATTAAAAGAAAAATAAATAAATCTTTCAAGTTGATAAGCTTTTTTTAATTTCTTTTTTCGCCGATTCTATATTATCAGATAGAAAAATACTGATTCTGTTTTCAAATATAATAAAGTGCTTATTTTAATTTTATAAATATTGTTTTAAAATAACAAAAGCGTTCCTACCGTATAAGAGGAAAAAAATATGAATATAAATCTGGAGCTTTTTGATAATATTATCAAACTAAAAACAAAAAAGAACGCCATTATACTGGCTCACAACTATCAAATTGGCGAAGTACAGGATATTGCGGATTTTGTGGGAGATTCTCTCGAGTTAAGCATAGAGGCATCAAAAGCACAGGGTAAGATTATAGTATTCTGTGGGGTACATTTTATGGCTGAAACTGCTAAAATATTATCTCCGGCTAAAAAAGTTCTTCTCCCGGATAAAAACAGCGGCTGCCCGATGGCTGATATGATTAGCGCAACTCAGCTTAAGAAGCTAAGAAATGAACACCCTGATGCTGTTGTAGTGTGTTATGTAAATACCACTGCTGAAGTCAAAGCTTTAAGTGATATCTGCTGTACCTCTTCAAATGCGATAAATGTGGTAAAATCCATTCCTAAAAACCAAGAAATAATATTTATACCGGATAAGTACCTGGGAAGTTACGTTCAGAGTCAGACAGGCAGAAAACTTATATTATGGAATGGATATTGTCCCACCCACGTTATGATTAATTTTAAAGAAATCATTCAGCTTAAAAAAGAACACCTGAGTGCTGCAGTTATAGTACATCCGGAATGCACACCGGATGTAATAAGTATCGCTGATAAAGTGGCTTCTACCGGAGGGATGTTAAAATATATAAAAAACAGTGAAAAAAAGAAATTTATAATCGGAACAGAGATTGGAATATTGCATAGACTAAAAAAAGAGAATCCGGATAAGACTTTCTATCCCGCCACCAGCAAAGCCATATGCCCCAATATGAAGCTTATAAACCTTGAAAAGGTTCTCTGGTCACTGGAAGATGAGAGATGTGAAATAAAAGTACCGGAAGAAATCATTCAAAAAGCTAGATCGGCTATTGACAGGATGATAGCCATAAAATAAATTATGTTACCAGGATATTTAATAAGTCCATCATTTTGCCAGAAAATTCACAAATACTGCGATTGTATTGTTATTGGCAGTGGAATTGCAGGTCTCTCTACTGCAATGAGACTGGCAAAAAATAATAATATAAAAGTGCTTACGAAAAGTTCTCTTTCTGATTCAACAACCTGGTATGCCCAGGGTGGTATTGCCGCAGCAATTAAAAAACCCGATTTCTGGAAAAACCATTATGAAGATACCATAACCGCCGGTCAGGGCCTTTGTGACAGGAAGGCAGTGGAAATACTTGTGAAAACTGCACCAAAAATGATAGAGGACCTGATAGAAATCGGTACAAATTTTGACATTTCTGAAGGAGAGATAAGCCTGACCACTGAAGGAGGACACAGCTATCCCAGGATTCTTCATGCCGGAGGAGATGCTACCGGAGAAGAGCTTGAGAAAAAATTAGTTTCTCACTCAAAGGGCTTAAAACAGATAAATTTCTTTCCTGAATATTTTGTTCTGGATATATTAGTTTATAAGAACAAATGTATAGGAGTTCTGGGTATGGATATAAATACCGATAAGATTGAAATACACTCTGCTTCCAATATTGTAATTGCAAGCGGTGGGATTGGTCAGATTTATGATCTTTCCACAAACCCTCCAATATCAACCGGAGATGGTATTGCCATGGCATACAGGGCAGGAACCTCTATTATGGATATAGAATTTGTACAGTTTCACCCCACAGTATTTAAAACAAAAGACTCAAAACTATTTTTGATAAGTGAAGCCTTAAGAGGAGAAGGCGCTTACCTCAGGGACTGTCATGGAAACAGATTTATGGTCGGCAGGCACCCGGGAGCGGAACTGGCTCCAAGAGATATAGTGGTAAAGGAAATGATAAGAGTAATGGATAAGAGCGGTTTTAATTATGTTTATCTTGATGCTACACATATTCCTGAAAGTCACCTCAAAATACGCTTTCCCAACATAATCTCAAAACTAAGGGAAAATGGCCTGAACTTAAAAAAAGATTTAATCAAGGTATCTCCAGCCGAGCATTACTTAAACGGTGGAATTAAAACTGACTACAAAGGAAAGACAAATATAGAAGGCCTGTACTGCTGCGGTGAGGCTGCTTCAACAGGAGCGCATGGTGCAAATAGGCTGGCAAGCAATTCTCTTATGGAAGGTCTGGTATATGGCTGGAAAATATATAAAGACATAGAAAAAAAACTGGAGCAAAAAAACCCGGAGGATGAAAATAAAGCAATTGAATGTATAAATAAGCTTTTGGATGAAGCTAAAATAAAAAAAAGCAAAGCTGGTAAATTCAATGATAATAAGCTGGATATAAAAACTTTTATTTCAGACTTGAAAAATATTATGACCAAGAAGGTCGGCATACTGAGGGATGCGCGGAGCCTGAAAGAAGCAGGAGAATTTGTAGACTTTCACATAAATAGCGGGTGTCTTTATAACAAAAGAGATAAGAACATACTTGAGTTTGCCAATATGCTCGCCGTAGCCAGCCTTATAATAAAAGCGGCAAGCTTAAGGGAAGAAAGCAGAGGGACACACCAGAGAAATGATTTCCCGTATAAAGATGACAAAAACTGGAAAAAACATATAATACTAAAGCAGAATAAAGTATATTTTAAAGATGTTTAAAAGTAACAGGACAAAATATGGAAAATAAGATTTTAAAAAATGAAGTAATTGATATTATAAGAGGAGCTATTTCCGAAGATATGGATGGTTTTGGAGATATAACTTCTAAATATTTAATCCCACCGGATAAAAATTCATTTTCATATATTATATTCAAGGAAGCCGGTGGCGCCATATTAAGCGGCCTGGATTTGGCAGGCTTTGTACTTGAAGAAATCGACAGAAGCATAAAAATTGACAAATTGAAAAATGACGGAGATAGATTGGAATATATGGATAGAGTCTGCAATATTACCGGATCAACCCTGTCAATTTTAAAGGCTGAGCGAATCTGTCTTAATTTCATCCAGCATATGTCGGGAATAGCCACTCTTACAAGTAAATTTGTAAAAATTGCAAAGCCCTATAAGGTTAAAATTGTAGATACCAGGAAAACAAAGCCGGGTTTAAGAAAAATTGAAAAATATGCCGTCCTCTGCGGCGGTGGTTATAACCACCGTTTTGGCCTTTTTGACGGTATACTTATTAAAGACAATCATATAGTTGCTGCAGGCGGGGTTTCAAAGGCTATAGAAAGTATCAGGACCAATGTTCCCCATACTCTAAAAGTCGAAGTAGAAATCAAAGATTTTAACCAGCTTGATGAAGCAATAACCAGCAGAGCAGATATCATAATGCTTGACAATATGGATACTGACCAGATGGGAAGGGCAGTTAAAATCATAAGGGAAAAGAGGGGCAGCTCCTGCTCGGTAGAGGCTTCGGGAAACATTAATCTCGGAAATCTTGAAGAGATATGCAAAACAGGTGTTGATATAATATCAGTGGGATTGATTACCCATTCGGCACCAGCCATTGATTTTTCCATGGAATTTGAAAAAAATCTTTAAGGGTTGAATTTAAAGTCTGTAAAAAATAATTAACCGATAGAATAAAGCCCCGGGTAAATCCTGGACTTTATTCTTAATATAAGCTAAAAGAAACTTATGACCAGCTTATGTTTGCCGCAGGAGGAATATCCATATATCCTATTCTTTAGCTATCGCACCTGCGAGTATGGCTGCAGCTCCTATAACCATCTCAACAATAGCCATCCATAGCGGTACGGAACCTATAGCCATACCGGGAATCCCGGCTCCCAATATGCCCAACGCAAATATCGCTGCACCAACAATTATTAATATAATTTTCATGCTCTTCATTTAAATTCCTTTCTTTAATAATTGTTACATTCATTAAAGACGAACTAAGATTTTTTATAGTTTCATCTTTTAATTACTAAAAAACTTAAAATATATCATATATTAATATTGTAATTTTAACAAAAAAAATATTTAAAGCATTTTTAATATTTGTTTATATCCAAATATTGATTTAATTTACAATAAGACTATTGTAGAGTAAAATCTTTTTAGTTTTTCAGCTATAATCTTTACTTAATGAACAGTAAAACTATAAAAATTATTATTTTTCTAATATCTGCAATCCTGATTCTCTCAGTGATTCTTGCTACAGCGGGGTGCAGCAAACTTGATATAGAGATATTCGGAAAAAAATTTGGAGGGGAAACTGAAGATTTTAAATCTACCGATGACAAGACTATTAACGATACCCGGGACGATACTGAAAATTCCACAGACATATCTACCAAAGACGATATTGATTCAGATAATAAGAACACTAACACTGGTGATATCGTCACCTACAGTACTGATATTTCAGAATTGAGATTATATTTTAAAGAGGCTATGGAATGTAGAAATCAGTCTTCTTACTTCATTTCCGAATATTATTTAAATAAAATCAAGGATGACTATCTGGTGCTCCAGGACCATATTTTTTATTACATGGCAGAAAGCCTCCGTCTCCAGGAAAAATATGACCAGGCTGAGGAATATTATTTAAAATTAATAAAAAATTACCCGGACAGTATATGGACAGAAACCGCCAGCCTGGAATATGCAGACATGCTCTACATCAGGGAAGATTATATTACTGCTGAAAATGAGTATGAGCATTTCCGAACTGCTTTCCCATATTCATCATATATGCCCTACTGTTTATTCCAGTTAGCCACTTGCCAGGAAATGAACGGAAAAAAAGATCTGGCTTTTGGAAATTATAAAAAAATATGGCTGAATTACCCCTTAAGTGAATATTCAGAAATTGCCTCGGAGAATTTAAATAAACTTGCAGAGGATAGCTCAATTGAACCATTCGTTCCAACAGCAAATCAGATTTACAATAGAGGAGAGATTTTTTTCGGCATTTATCATTATAACAGCGCCCTGGATGAATTTAATAGGATACTGCAGGGAGATTATTTAAATAGTTTATCCAGAGAGCTGCACAGTAAAACATTATTTAAAAAAGGTATGTGTTATTTTAATCTGCGTGACTACAGCCAATCCAAATATTATCTGTCCTTATCTTATGAAAAGTCCCCATTAGATTCTGTTGCTGACGATAGCCTTTATTATTTAGGCAGAGCTCTCACCAATCTGAATCTGGATAACGATGCCATCTCATATTATCAAAAACTTTTACAACTTTTTCCAAAAAGCAACTACGGTGACGATGCTCTTTACAGAATTGGAAGGATATACTCTTTAAAGGAAGACTTTGAAAATGCTGCCAGCTATTTTCAAAAGGTATCCAGTGATTATCCCGGTGGAGATAAACTGCCCGCTGCATTATGGGAGCTTGGTTTAATACAATACAGGTCGGGAGATTATAGCTCTGCAAAAAACACTTTTTCCAACTATGCATCTTCCTATAAGGGTAGTTCACTGGAAGAAAAGGGATTATTCTGGCAAGCAAAATGCTGCCAGAAGCTTGGGGAAAATGATAAGGCAGCTGAATTTTATAAAAAAATTATAGATTTAAATTCATATTCTTACTATACTTTTGCGTCCGGTGAAATGCTGAAGGAAATGAATAAAGAGGCGCAGATTAAAGAAATAAATACTCAGTTAGATCCGGAAAATCCTCAGATTGCAGATATAATTCCCGATATATACGATATTCTGGAAGAGGATAGTTATATTGAAACCGGAGAAATAAATCATATAGATAAAGCCGTTGAACTGCTCAAACTGGAATTTTTCAACAGCGCATCTCTGGAGATAGAAGCAGGCAGCAGTGAAATTGAAGAAAATCCGGTCAGAACCCTGGAGATTGCAACTTTATTTATTAAATCAAACAATTATTCAAATTCAATTAATATTATTCATAAAAATTTTAAAAAATTAAAATCCGAACTGAATGAGCCTTATACTGATTACCTATATTATCTGTATTATCCTTATGGCTACAAGGAGCCTGTCCTGAAATACAGCATCCAAAATAATCTAGACCCACGATTTACTCTGGCAGTAATGAGGCAGGAAAGCTTATTTGAGCCTGATGCCGGTTCTTACGCTGGAGCACAGGGACTGATGCAGATTATGCCTGCAACAGGAGAAGGTATTGCCAGACAGATAGGCATTTCAAATTATAACACTGATCTGCTCCTGGACCCGGATATAAATATTAGAATGGGTACATTTTATTTAAGACAGCAGCTTGATAATTTCAGCCAGAACCAGTTCTACTGTCTTGGGGCATATAACGGAGGACCAGGAAAAATGAGCGGCTGGATCTCTGAAAGAGGTGATATGGATATTGATGAATTCATTGAAAGTGTCTCTTATGAGCAGTCAAGAGAATATATAAAAATAGTAATGGGTAATTATTACTTCTATCAGATGTTATATGACTGATTATGGAAAGGAAAGTAACCACTAGTTCCCCTTACATCTATTCTACACTCTCCAATTACTCATTTGCTAATAACAAAAATCGCATTTGGAGCCAGAAGGTTGGGAAACAACCTTATAATATTGTTCTTACCTAAATAATATGTTTCCAGTATATTTATTCCTTTTTCCTTACAATAATTTTTAAAATCTTTCAGGCTTAAGAAATGCACATTTGGTGATTCATACCAGCTGTAAGGAAGCGATGGATTAACAGGAGCCTTTCCCCTGAAAAAAAGGTCAAAGCGGGACCGGATATAAGCGAAATTAGGAAATCCTATTATTACTTTTCTTCCAACCCTGAGAGATTCCTGCAGGACAAACTCTATTTTTTTGGTTTCCTGCATACTCTGATTTAAAATAACATAATTAAAAGAATTATCAGGATATTCTCCCAGGCCGCCTTCTATATCTCCGTGAAATACACTTAGTCCCTTCTCCACACATTCATAAATAGCTTCTTCTCTTAACTCTATGCCCCGTGCTTTTACTTTTTTCTCCTTAATTAAAAGATTCAGAAGCTCTCCGCTGCCGCAACCGAGGTCCAGTACACTTGAACCTGTTTCTATAATTTTAAAAATTATTTTGTAGTCCAGTCTTATATTTTTATTATTTTTTTCCTTCATAAATGTATACCCTATTTAAAAAATGCTTTATCAGGCGAGTCTCTTCTGTAAATTCAAGAAGAAATGCATCGTGACCATAATTGGAATTTATTTCACAATAAGTAACATCTGCATGTCTGGCTTTCAGTAATTTAACAATCTCCCTGGATTGGTATGGAGGATACAACCAATCGGATTTAAATGCGATAACTAAAAATTTAACATCAACTTCCTTGCTATTTGGAAAAAGTTTATCCCCGGACGATAAATCAAAGTAGTCTATCGCTTTTGTGATATAAAGATAAGAATTGGCATCAAATCTCTTTACAAAATTATCCCCCTTGTAATGCAAATAACCCTCAACTTCAAATTCAGGTGTAAATGAAAATTTATAACTTCCATTTTTTAATTTCCTTGAAAATTTTTTCTCCATAGACTCATCGCTCATATAAGTTATATGCCCAATCATCCTTGCAAGAGCCAGGCCATTCTCCGGCTGGCTATGGCCATAGTAGTTGCCGCCGCGCCAGGCGGGATCAGACATTACCGCCTGCCTTCCCACTTCATTAAACGCAATTTGTTGCGGAGAATGTTTTAATGCTGTAGCTATAGGAATAGCTGATAGAACTCTATCCGGATAAGAAGCGACCCATTGCATAGCCTGCATTCCTCCCATTGAGCCTCCCACAACACACAGCAACCTGTCTATCCCAAGATAATCAATCAAATGCTTTTGCGCGTTTATCATGTCAGAGATTGTAACTATTGGAAAATCAATGCCATAAGGTTTTCCTGTCTCCGCATTCAACGAAGATGGACCAGTGCTCCCTTTACATCCACCAATAACATTCGAGCATATAATAAAATATTTTTCAGTATCAAAAGCTTTACCCGGACCTATCATATTGTCCCACCACCCGGGTTTTTCTTCTCCCTTATGAAATCCGGCAACATGAGCATCTCCGGATAGGGCATGCAACACCATAACCGCATTACTTTTACTCTTGTCTAATCTGCCGTATGTTTCATACGCAATAGTAATGGGGCCCAGTTTCTTCCCGGACTCCAGTGTCATTTCATCCGGAGTCTGGGCAAAATTATAATATTTTGTATTAACTATTTCTATTCCACTTGCCATATTCGCTCACCTGTATCTATTTTATATAAAATTAAAGAAATTACTTCTACTGGAACATCGGGGTAGAAAGATATCTCTCACCTGTGTCCGGTAAGATAACAACAATAACCTTACTGGCTGATTCTTTGCGCTTTGCAACTTCTATTGCAGCCCACATTGCAGCACCGCTTGATATACCAGCAAGAATCCCTTCTTCTCTTATTATTTTACGGGTCATATTACCGGCATCTTCATTAGAAACTTGGATAATCTCATCAATTATACCAGCATTTAACACCACGGGAACAAATCCTGCTCCAATACCCTGTATTTTATGGGGCCCCGCACTGCCTCCCGAAAGAACTGGAGAATCAGACGGCTCAACTGCTATTATTTTAATCGAATGCTTTCTTTGCTTCAAAATCTCTCCCACACCGGTAATAGTTCCACCGGTACCTACTCCGGCAATAAATATATCTATACTCCCATCTGTGTCAACCCATATCTCTTCAGCGGTTGTTTTTCTGTGTATTCCAGGATTTGCAGCATTTTTAAATTGCTGGGGCATAAAACTGTTTTTTATACTCTTCTGAATTTTTTCTGCTTCTTCCACAGCCCCTCTCATTCCTCTTGAACCATCTGTCAGGACAAGCTCAGCACCAAATATGGTAAGAAGCTTTCTTCGTTCTAAACTCATTGTATCCGGCATAGTAAGAATTAATCTATATCCTCTGGCAGCGCACACAAAAGCCAGTGCAATGCCAGTATTTCCACTTGTAGGCTCTATAATTACCGTATCTTTGTTTATTAAACCTTCACTTTCAGCAGCATTAATCATTGAAACCCCGATCCTGTCTTTTACACTTGAAAGCGGATTAAATGATTCCAATTTTGCCAGTACTGTGGCACCTGTGCCATCTGCCAGTCTGTTTATTCTAACCAAAGGTGTACGACCGATTGTTTCTGTAATATCATTAAAAATTTTACCCATAAACTTATCCTCCAAACTTTAATAGAATAATTTATCTCATCTTAACGCTTGCTTAATATCGGAAATAATATCTTCTATATCTTCGATACCCACCGAAAGCCTGATATAATCAAGTGTTACTCCGGTTGATTTCTGCTCCTCGCCGGAAAGTTGCTGATGGGTAGTACTTGCAGGATGAATGGCCAGAGTTTTTGCATCACCGATATTTGCCAGGTGGGATATTAATTCAAGCGAATCAATGAATTTTTTACCTGCCTCAAGGCCTTCTTTTATTCCGAATCCGACAATAGCACCCGCTCCTCTGGGCAAATACTTATCTGCCAGATTTTTTTCCGGGCTGGAATCCAAACCTGGATAATTTACCCAGGAGACTCGTGGGTGTTTTTCAAGAAACTGAGCCACTTTAAGAGCATTCTCTGAATGTCTTATCATTCTCAGATGTAAAGTTTCCAATCCCTGCAAAAATAAAAATGAATTGAAAGGAGAAAGACATGGCCCCAGGTCTCTAAGAAGATTTACTCTTGCTTTGATAATATATGCAATATTTCCATAAGGCTTTAACTCTTTTACGAAATTCATTCCATGGTAGCTTGGATCCGGATCAGCAATCAGAGGGAACTTGCCATTTGTCCAATCAAATTTACCGGAATCAACAATTATACCCCCTATTGATGTCCCATGGCCTCCTATAAATTTGGTCGCTGAATAAACTAAAACATCTGCGCCATAATCAATGGGCTTGAGCAGATATGGAGTGATAGTATTATCAACAATAAGTGGAATTCCACTTTGGTGTGCAATTTTTGCCAGCTCTTCCAGATCAGCAACATTTAATTTTGGGTTACCTATAGATTCAGTATAAATTGCCTTTGTCCTGCTGGTGATTGCTTTTTTAAAATTATTTAAATTTTCTGACCTCACAAACTTTACATCAATTCCAAAACGCCTGAGGGTATTATTAAATAAAGTGTATGTCCCCCCGTATAAGTTACCTGCTGAAACTATCTCATCACCGGCTTGAGCAATATTTAAGATTGCTATCGTCTCTGCAGCCTGCCCGCTTGCAACAGCGAGAGCGCCTATTCCACCATCAATGGCCGCCATCCTTTTCTCCAGTATATCATTGGTAGGATTCATTATTCGGCTGTAAATATTGCCGAACTCCTTCAGGGCAAAAAGATTTGCAGCATGATCGGTACTTTTAAATTGATAGGAAGTAGTCTGATAAATAGGAACGGCCCTTGCGCCGGTTGCAGGATCCGGTATTTGTCCCCCATGAAGTAAAAGTGTATCCAATTTTAGTTTTGAATCTAGCTTACTCATAATATCCGGCTCCTTTTTTAAATTTATTATCTAAGCATTCTTTAAAAATATTTATCTATTAAATAAAAGTATTAATGTTTTCTATAAAATCTGCTTTTTTATATTTATATTCCGTACATTACCATATCTTCGGCCTTTTCTTTCTGCAGCCTTAGCAGATCCTCCAGAGTAAATGAATTAAGAAATTCTGAAATTTTTTCTCCCAATTTAGCCCAGATATCTCTTGTTACACAGGTATTTACTTTACCGCAGACCGAAGTATTATTCACACAATCAATTAAATTCAGATCTCCTTCCAGAATTTCTACAATTTCTTTTAATTTAATTTCTGATGAAGACCTGCCCAAAATATACCCGCTATGGGCGCCGCCATAGGTATTTATAAGGCATTTCCCCTTAAGCGGTATTATTATCTGGCTTAAATACTTTTCCGATACATCAATATTTTTGGCAATTTCCTTCAGGTATATCGGGCCCTTCCCTGAATTTGCCGCTATCTCTATCATTAATCTCAACCCATATCTTGCTCTTGTAGAAATCCTCACTTCCAGTCTTCCTCTTTTTATCAATACTATTTATATTATTCAATTAGTAGTATTATATTAATAAAAAAAAATACTGTCAAGAAAAAAATAAAAATTTATTAATTTTTATCAGCTTCCTGCTTAAATAAAAAAATTACACACTCTATTTAAGCCGTGAATTTTTAATTTTTAATATATTACAATAATTCTTGCATGCTTTCCACTTTAAAAATAATGCTGGCTCCTCTTAATTTTATTTGACTTTTAATATAATATATCTATAGATGGAAGAGAGAGTCAGAAAAAAACAATTTAGAAAGAACATCAACTACAAGTATTTTATTTACATTGCAGCCATTATAGCTTTATTGCAACTGCTGACCCTAAGAGCCTGCTATCAGGAGAAGATATTTAAACTGCCCGAAAAATTATTTTCTTCTAAAATAGATTTTCCTATTTCTGAACTAATCCTTGATATATCTTACGGAGAGCCGGAACCCGGATTTATTGAAGACGATGATGCTTCTGTAACTGAAGAAGATTCTGCAATAGAATCGGATGAAAATCAACCCGGTGAAATAGAAGACCAGAATTTAACCGACATCCAGAAAAAAATTGTTCTTAAAGCCCTGGAACTGCTTGATAAAGATATAAAATACGGATATGAAGTCTTTCCTGATGCAGGCTACCCCACTAGTAATGTATGGATTTCTACCGATGTGATCTCTGTGACCCTGAGAGATTGTGGTTATGACCTTATGGAACTGATATATAAAGATATGAGCGAACATAAAGAAGCTTATCCCATGGATATAAAAGGCAGAAAGACACCAATAAAATATATTGATTTTAGAGTAGTCTTTTTCCAGGAAAAATTCTTTCAACGTAATGCATTAGAGCTGACTGTTGAATATGACATTAATGATGAAAACATAAGTTCCCTATGGCAGGCAGGGGATATAGTTTATTTCCAGTTTGATGAAAACAATCCTGACAAGGATTTAGGAGGATTTATTTCTCCCCGTTACAACGATGAAGGAGTTCCTCTTGTAATAATGATCTCAAGTGAATTTGGAAAGATCAGTGAGGTTGATAAACTCCTGGAGTATAAAATAGTGGGACACTACCGCTACCCTCCTCCGGATGTAGATTAAATTACAACAGTTTAATCAAAAAAACCAAATGGGTTAAAATTAGTCTTATAATCAAACCAATCCACTTTTTCAGTTCTCTTTAAGAATCCGACAATCTTATAAGTAAGTGGCGTAAAGATAATCTCAAGAGAGACTTTAAAAATATAATTGGAGATGATTATGAGCAGTACCAGACTGTTTGTATACACACCCAGGAATGCAATAATCACAAAAATAATAGTATCAACCCCTTCACCGATAATAGTAGATCCTATAGTCCTTGTAAAAAGCCACTTTCCTTTTGTAAGAATTTTCATTTTTGCCAGCACAAAAGAATTTGAAAATTCTCCCGCAAAGTAAGCAATAAGGGAAGCGGTAACTATTCTTGGGGTTTGTCCAAGTATTCTCATATAGGCTTCCTGGAACTCCCATCCACTGGCAGGCTTAATCAAACCTATTAAACCAAGGGTTAAAGACATGAGGAGCGCACAGAAAAACCCTATCCATATAACCCGCCTGCTCTTTCTATACCCATAAACTTCAGTCAGTATATCTCCAAAAATATAAGAAAGTGGAAAAAGGATTGTTCCACCATCAAAAGTAAATTTCCAGATTTGAACAATTTTAGATGAAGCTATATTTGAAATGAGCAGCACTGCAACAAAAAGACCTGTTATCAAATCAAAATATCTGTATCTTCCAGAAGTATTCATTTCTTGATTAAAATTAATATTCATTGTCTTATAATCCCATTATATTTTAAATAACCGGCAGTTTGAAATTTTTTATATTCTACAATAATAAATATCTATTTGCACTCAAAATTACCATATCAAATACTCCTGAATCAATTTTTGGAATAATAGCATATATTAAGTTATAATAATCAGGAAACATTATAATTATATTTAATTTATATATTTTCCAGAGGAAGGGTTTAAAATGACCGAAGATAAAAAAATTGATAAAAAAGATATCAGCTTCATAATCGGAGGAGCAATAATAGGAGCAATCGCTGGTTATATTGTAAAGAGGGTTGGCATAAAAAACATAATGAATATGTTAAAGCAAAAAGAAATCATTCCTCCATCTATCTCAAACTTAATAAATGAATTCACATCCAGGAGAAATTCAGAAGAGTAACCTCTTTATCCGGATAAAATTCAGCCAGACAGGTAGCCAAATATATAATTAATATAAAAATATGTTTTGCAAAGCTTTAATTATTTCTTTCGAGGCATTTTTTTCATTACCATAAAGTAATAAACAATTGCTGCCACACCATTCAATTGGGTAACAAAAAAAGTTGCAATTAAAATTACAAGCCAGATAGTTTTTGCATTTTCTCCACCAGTGCCAGCCGGAAACTCATCAGGTTTTCTCCTGGCAC
>JABMRD010000044.1 GCA_013202875.1 Actinomycetota bacterium
CATTAACATAAGAAGGGCAAACAACAGGAGGTTTGCTATCGATTCATATAAAAAAGTGGGGTGAAAATATTCATAACTTGCGTAATCATAAGGCCTGTTAGCAGGGTTTATATAAATAGCCCAGGGAAGATTTGTCGGTCTTCCATAAGCTTCCTGATTAAAAAAGTTGCCCCATCTTCCTATAGCCTGCCCCAGTATCAGACCCGGAGCTAATATATCGGCCCATAACCAGAAATCAAGTTTTCTTATTTTACAGAATATTATAAGAGCTAAAATTCCCCCCAGGATGACTCCATGTATGGCAAGCCCACCTTCCCTGAATTTAGTAAAAATATAAATCGGGTGCGCGCTATATTTATACCAGTTCACTGCAACATGAACCAGCCTGGCTAAAAGAATTGAAGATATCACCGCAAATGGCACAAAATTTAAAATCTCTTCTTCTCTCTTGCCTCTGTATCTGGCTGTAAAATAAGCAACAGTAAGACCTATAATCAGAGACAGCGCAGTTATTATTCCATACCATCTTATCTCTAATCCAAATATACTGAAAGCAACAGGGTCTATAGACAAAACATCCTCCTTAAAAGTAAATTAATATTATTCTATCGAAATTCAGAATTATAAATATTTAAGATTCTATCACAAATTTAAGTAAAAATTTATTTAAAAATTAATTTTATTTAAAAAAGGTAAATACCTGGATAAAAACCCTATAACTAAAGTCATTGAATCTGTTACAAAAACAATTCCCAAAATTATAAGAAAGATTCCTGAAATAATAGACACTACATTAAGATGCTTGTTTATTTTTTTAAAAAAACTGGAAAAGAAACTTATAAATATACCTGTAAGTATAAACGGTACACCCAATCCAAGTGAAAATATGCTAAGAAGTACAATCCCCTGAAGTAGGGTATCCAACCGGCTGGCCAGAAGTAAAATAGCTGATAAAATCATGCTTACACAGGGAACCCATCCAAATGAAAAAACTACTCCTATAATAAAAGACCCTAAATAACCGGATTTTAAATTAGCAGGAATATTAAACCTTTTTTCAATATTTAAAAAAGAAATCCTGAAAAGACCCATATACTGCAGTCCAAAGATTATCAGTATTACTCCTCCAATTCTTGTAATAATGCCAATGTAGTCTTTCAACATCCGGCCGATAGCAGTAGCAGTTGAGCCCAGGATTATAAAGACTATTGAAAATCCTAATACAAAGAATATGCTATTTAAAAATAGATGAAGCCTTTCGGAAAATCTTATATTCTTATTTTTATAGATTGCCTTGTTTGACATCAGGCTTATATAAACCGGAACAAGAGGCAAAACACATGGAGAAATAAATGTCAGCAGTCCGGCAATAAAAGCAGAGAATAAACCAATCTCTAACATTACAACTCATCTTCTATAATGTTTTTAAGTTGTTCTCCGGTCATCATACCGACATTCTTAAAAATAATCTGTCCGTTTTTATCAAACACGAAAGTAGTAGGAATTGCACTTATCCCCCACTTTCCCATAATATTTGCATCATCAATTAAAATAGGGTAATTTATGTCATAATCCTCAACAAAACTTTTTAAAGTGGAAATATCCTCATTTGATACCCCTATAAATTGAACATCTTTAGACTCATACTCATTATATACTTCAACAAAATCGGGAATCTCCTCTCTACAGGGAGGACACCATGTCGTCCAGAAATTTAATATTAAAACTTTTCTATTAAAATCAGACAATGGTATTTCATTCCCATCAAGATCCATTAGTGTGAAATCACCAGATGTCGACTTACAGCCTGTAAAAATAAAGAAGCTTATAATTATAAATACCATTAAAGTTATTAGAAAATTTCTTTTCAGCCCGGTCTCCTTACTAATTTAAAAAAGCTTTTTCCCTACAGAATTTATACAAGGTCTCCACAGCTTTGTTATTTTAAAATATGTCACCTTTCTTGTCCACATCATTAAACACAAAATCACATATATAATCAACATATGATACATCAAAAAAAGAACGGATTACCTTCCCTTCCAGGGCTGCCGTATATAGCAACTATTTTAAATTCTTTGTATTCTCCCGGGTTGGTGTCGTTCATATACAAATTCTTGTACAGCAAGGCAGAAGGCAGC
>JABMRD010000045.1 GCA_013202875.1 Actinomycetota bacterium
GATGTAGGTGTTACAATTTTAGTAATTATAAATGGATTAAGACTTTTTGATTAGAAATAAAATTTTACATTTTAATTTAATTCTTTAAGGTATATTAGACAAATATGTCTTAAGTAGCTACCCTTGGTTGCGAAATTTCGAACTATATATTAGGAGCATTAATTGGTTTAAAAGTAATATTTAATAATAATGTTTACTTTGGCTGCCCCGAGTAGCGAAATTTCGAACCATTTTTTAAGTGAAATTACCAATTTACAAAGAATTCTAAATGAATGCATAAAAATATTATTTGACATATAATTTGGATTTTCTTTATCAATATATTTCTAACTTAATATATTAAGGTAACAGAAATACATCAAAATCTAACTTATCTCCGCTTGACTCTACATAGTTCGTAAAAGCAATTAGCCTTCCTACTGTGTTCAATCTTATACTTTTGAAAAGAGTATCTTTAAAAAGTTCAATTATCTTTCTAGAAGTATCTGATAAATTTATCAGGTCATCTTCTATAGATTTTTTATCTTTAATATGTGACTTGAATATAGCTATAACATTATCACTTATTATTTCACTAATTGAATACAGATTCACTAAAAATGATTTAAGCTCAACTAGATTATCATCATACTTTCCTGTATACAAATTGGGAAAATTTAAAAAATATTCTTCATTATTATTTTTAATCAACATTTCAGGATTATGATAATTTAAAAAACCAATCCTATCGGATTTAGGATCAATAGGTTTTAAAAATAGGTGTGGCCATCTTCGTACAACTGAACTAATATAATCATCTGCAAAAAATTCTGTAAGTATCGCTAGTCCAGCATAATCTATATATTCAAAATCATGACGATTAATATCAATATCTATAAATGGTTTAATAGTATTATCTAGATATTCTTTATATTGATTAATATTTTTAATTCCTGTGTAGTAAACTTCTCTTAAAAGAAAAGATAAAGTAATTATTTTTATTTGATTTAAATTTAAAATCTCAATAGTTTTTATTGCTTCATTAAATATTAAATCTTTAAAATTATCTTCATTTCTATCATCATTTTTGACTTTTTCAATTACTAATTTAGCTAGAAGATTTCTTAAATTCTTATCTTCTTTTAATCCACTAATTCTCGTTGCTTCACTCAATATATATTGAGTTTCCGGCTTTTTAAATTTTAATAAAGATTCTAGATTTAAGTTTGAAAGCTCTGATATAATTTTTTCTTCATATTCTTTGATGCGAGAATCAAAAGTATTTTTTGCAATATTTTTAAACTGTGGCGTTAACTCTTCTATTACTTCTTTAATTATTTTTTTAGAATCATATAATGCCATTTTTGGGGAATCTTCTATAATAATGTTTTGTGCTTTTATATTTACACTCATATTTTTACTTACAGAAGTCTTCAAAGAATAATTATCTGAGTTCTGCCTTTTGTAATTAAAAAGCTGTTTTATATTTTCAAAAAATGAATTTTTATTAAAATTGCTATCCATTATTTCTATGTTTTTATTTAATTTTTTTAATAATTATATCAATATAATTAATTTTATAAAATCATTATCCCTATTCAATATGTTTTAAAAATATTTCTTTTCTTATTAAACTCAAAATAATATACCCTGCCATTTTCCTTGCTCACAAAATTATTCCCATTTTAAGCTTATGGATTTGGCTTCAAGAGCTTATGAATTATTCAAATTTTCGAAAGTTGAACAAAAAAGACAACTAATTAATTTTGTACTTTCGAACTTGAAATTAAGAGGAAAAATACTTGAATTTGAGCTTAAAAAACCCTTTGATATTCTTATAAATTTAGGAAATTGCCAAAATCGTTCAAACTGGCTGCCCCAAGTAGCGAAATTTCGAACCAATTTTTAAGTGAGTTAAATAATATAAAAAATCTACTTCTTTAAGAATGAACAAGTTTATTATTTTTTTTATATTTTGAGTTATAATAGTTATATTATTTGGATTCTGCGCAAATATTTTGTGTTTACAAAAAAATAAAAAAAATAGTTATTATTTATTATCTTATATCATTATGAGAAATTTTAAGCGAATAATTCCTCACCTAAGCTTAGGAATTGCATCTCTTGTTTTATTTTGGGCTTCAAGAATTGCTACGAATCAAGAAGCAAAAGGAATTTTAATTAATATTTTTTCTAATGCAGTTTTCTTTTTTGTAGCTTATTTATTTTATGACATCATTAGACAAATAATTATAAAAAACGATAAAAAATATTTAACGAATTATATTAAAAACAAAATAGCTAATGATATTTTTGTTGTTTTATATTTGGTAAAAAAAATAATTCATGGTTATAACCTTGAAACAAATACTTTAAAAAATATATTTAACATCATTAACTATTCCAAAAATGAAATTTGCAATTCTATCAAGCATCAGAACTATTTAGGTTTTCAAGTTTTTAAGGATATTGATGAAGTCAATTCCCTATTTAAAAGTACAGTAAATGATAATTTTATTCTTAAATATTCTTCTTATGTCGATACAATTAGTATAATAAGAATAGCTAACAACCTTATAAAATTAGAAAATATTTTAAGAAACGAAAATAATTTTGTTAAGTGTGCAGAGAGTGCGGTCGAATATAAAATAGTAAATGGAAAAAGTATTAATCCAGAAAACGACGATGGATATCTTTTGCTAAAGAAAGTTAAGAAAAAAAATATTTTTGTTGTTTATGACAGTGGTTATTTTGATAAGCAAAATATTGATAAATTACTTAATAGGTATATTTTAAAAGAAGATGCTTCTCAAAAAATATCCGAGTTATTATTGGAAACTTTTTCATTAATGAAGTATTGGATTCCAGAGGCTACAGAGTTATCGAAAAGAGAAGGAAGATTCAGAATTATTAAAGATTATTTTAGTCCAAGTACAAAATTAAAAACCAAGGATACAAAAATATATGTTGCTGATATTATAGATTTAAAATAAATAAGCTCCGTTTTTACCTTTAAATTTAGAAATTAAGTCTTCTAAAACAAAATTATTAATATCTGATAAAAATTCTAGAGTCTGTAACTAATTTTGTGTAAACCTCTAAACCGATATAAAATAAAAAGGTTTAAAGGAGGACGCAAAAATGTCAATAATACCAAAAGATCAGCTACGTAAACTAATAAAACAGTACAATCTAAAAGACACAGATGATATCCAGGGCATGCTAAAAGATATGTTTGGTGATGCCATCCAGGAGATGCTAGAAGCAGAACTGGAAGACGATCTGGGATACACAAGATACGACTACAAGAACAAGGCCACAACAAACTCACGTAACGGCTATTCCAAAAAAAGTCTTAAGTCAAATTATGGCAAATCAGATATAAAGATCCCCCGGGACCGTGATGGAGACTTTGAGCCAAAGATAGTAAAGAAGAACCAGACCACTCTTCCCTCCATAGA
>JABMRD010000046.1 GCA_013202875.1 Actinomycetota bacterium
GGCCTGGATAGTTAATATGAATGGCCAATCTTACAGAGCCAGTGAAACTGAAAAATGGATGAAGAATAACTAATGAAAGGTGGTAAACTTTTAAACTGGAATTTTCTTTCTTTGTGGTAAACTTTTCAGTTGGAATTTACACCAACTGCCGTAATTAGATATAAAAACTGAATTATAGATATGTAAATTACGCCCATAGGTATATATAGCTCCCCCGCTCTGCGCACTATTATTTATAAATTCTGAATTGAAAACATTTTTTACGTTATAGATCGCTCCCCCATTTCTGTTTGATGATAACGCAATATTATTTATAAATCTACAATTTAGTACGCTATCGACGTTAGATACAGCACCTCCGCCTCCATTATCTGCAGTATTACCTTCAAATATCGAATTTTTTAATCTTCGACAATGAAATACCGCTCCAGATGTCCCAGAAGAATAATTATTAAAGAAACTACATCTTGATATAAATTCTGCATTACTAATTGCACCGCCATAAACACTTGCAATATTATTTAAAAATTTTGAACTATAGACGTGTAATTTTTTACTCCAATCACAGTGTATAGCACCACCGTATTGATTGATAAAATTATCTTCAAATCTAGAATTTGAGATTAATAAATCTACGTATGTGTTAATTGCTCCACCTTCAGAAGCATCTCTTCCAGCGTTTGTAAATATTACATAGTCTATAATACTACCCGAAATATATGATGTATCATTTTGAAAAGATGAAGCTATAGCATTTTCACTAAAAAAAACTCCTCCCCAAGTTACTCCATTACCATCCCCGGTAAATACAATACTATCTTGTTCAATTCCCTGTGCTATTAATTCACCACCACTTAATAACTGCATATTTAAATCTTGATTGAACTTAACTTCAACTCCCGGTCTTATATTAAGTGTAGCATTCATAACTGCAATATTACCTGTTACAATATATGGGCTGCCAGTAGAGTCCCAGGTTGTGTTTGAATTGATGAGTCCGCTTACTTCTGTTTGAGCAAATGCAAAAGAAAGCAAAATAAAAATTAAAGATAATGGCTTTGAAAAGCCTCTTACACAATCCATTTTGTTCTCCTATTTTGTAATTAAGGACTCTGGATTATTTAGTCTTTGAACTACAATATCTTTATCTCTGACAATCTGCTTTAATTTGGTTTCCACTTTATCATAATAAATCTTTTTAATCTTTATTGATCCGTATAGACTCCGTGTTTTACAATTAATTCCAGATGAAAATAATGGTTCTAAAATATATTGTGCCCATTCTATTTCCCACGTGTTAGGTATTAATCCATTATGTATGTAGTAATTCGTCCACTTATAAATTTTTTCAAGTATTGAAATTTTGATTGGAAAATCAATATAATCTTTAGCATCTTTAAGCAGTTTAAATAATAATTCACCGACACGTTTTTTATATATTTTCCCATCTTTATAATAAATAGTTTCAATTCCAAAAGCATTTTTTAATCTTATCTCAATAGATTGTCTTAGCAGAAAAACAGATGTAGGACGTACAACAAAAGAGCCGAGACTTTTTTCATACAATCTTTTTCTTAATATCATTTTAGAAGCAGAAAAGATTTCTATTGAATATAGTACATTTCTTTTAATACACCCGTAATTTGCCTGTTTACCTTTAATATAATATTCACCCCAATCTAAAAAAACTATTGTTTCAAAAGATATTTCCATTATTAGACCTAATTCATCAAAAAGTTGTGGCTGGTTTTTTATATCTTTTTTGTATGTATTTATTGATGAATATATCCTTTTACAAGACTGAATAAGGGCAAATAATTGATATTTGATATAGTGCTTTATATCTTTTATAGATACTTCTTTTACAAACAGCTTTTCAGCAATGTGTTCATCTGAGTATAACTTCGCTTTTGGAAACCATTCTTTGTATAGTTTTGTCATGTAATTAAGATAGTTTTTAAAAGAGGTATCAAATTCTATTGAATATAGTAATTTTTCGTTGTCACTTATTCTTTTTAGAAAATCCCTTAAGCCTTTTATATGTGTTGGAACTTTTCCCATCATTACTTTTAGGATAATTCTATTCCTCTACCCCAATCGAAATTATTTCACTATTATCCGGGGGCTCGTCATCTAATAACTTGTTCTTATTCTCTGCATATTCTATAAGCGTAGGAAGTAGTTCAATTAACTTTTTCAATTTGTCACCGTCCTCAATTTCATCTAATTTAATTTTTTCATTACTCATAGCGTCTCCTTTCGGAAAATTCTTCAGCCACAATTATATACAAAGTAATGTCAATATATGTGATTGTCAAGCAAATTGTTTATGTTCTCCGGATTCTTTTTTTGTGCTTATTCGCATTAGGAACTTTTTATGAAAACCCGTAAAA
>JABMRD010000047.1 GCA_013202875.1 Actinomycetota bacterium
ATAGACTAGATTTCTTTAATTTCTAACTCAGGGAAGGGATAATGCTTTGTATTTTTTGTAATCAGCGTTAAACCATATACCATAGCTGTAGCTGCAATGATTACATCAGTAGTAGCCAATGTCTTACCTTTTTTTATATACTTTTGCTTCAGTCCCCCGGCTAATCTGGCAATTTCTTTAGTTACATCATAATAATAAAGGCTTTCAATAAATCTATCTGTCTTCTCTTTTTCTTTTTCCTTCACTCCTGTATAAACTTCAGCAATATTTATACAACAGCAGCCAGCAATGTCACCCCACATCCCAATTTCTTCCAGATAGGAGCTTACTTTTTTATCACCACGCAAGTGATCAATTATTGTGGTTGTATCCAATAGATATTCAGCCATTACATTATTTCCTTAAGTCTCTTTTCATCTTCCTTCCGCAGGCTCCTTACCCACCTGTCCACTCCTTTCTTAAATTCGGGATGATCTTCATCATTCCAGGTTCCAGCTGTTTCCTTTACCACATTAAGAAAATTTAGTCTTTGTATCTCTTTTTTTACAGCCTGGGTTATGAACCAGCTGCGCTTTCTTTTCCCCGAAAGCCTGTCTATCTCTTCTACTAATTCTTTCGACACCACAACATGTGTTCTTTTTTTTGTATCCATGTTAATCTTTTTGTTAATTAATAATTGTATATTTTATGTTAACATATTATGGGACTTTGTCAATATAACAAAAGATTAATCAATTCATAAACAGCTTTAAGAATTCTTTAAAAGGCTGCAGATAAAGCCTGCTTCACTTCCAAAAGAATAAGGCATTATTTCAAAGTAGACTTCTTCTCTCGAGCTGGCGTCATTTTTTAGTTGAACTGAAAATGATATCAACTTATCAGAAATGCTTGATTTTTCCATTCTGTACTTATCTTTAAACTCTCCCAGAAACTTGCCTATCACCTGCTGATTTTCTATAGGCGACAGGGTACAGGTATAAAAGACAATCTTTCCACCGGTTTTCAGGTACCGGTCACAATTTACCATAATTTTGTAAGACATCTCGGAAAGGCGCATTACATCATCCATTTTCTTATTGTATTTTACATCAGGATTTTTAGAAATGGTTCCTAAAGCACTGCAGGGAGCATCAATTAAAATCTTATCAAAATATCCGGTAATGTTTTTTAAGCCTTTTTTATTCGAAGGTTTGGTACGGCATTCCGAACCTTTACTGATCAAAATATCCATACTTTTATCTAAAAAACCAGGTTTGGCTGCGTCTGCTTCTATAATCCTTACATTCCTTATGCTTAACCGGTCTAAATTATCTTTTAATATCTCCAGTCTGGTTTTGCTTATATCAATCGATACCACTTCACCCTCATTTTTCACCAGCTCTGCAATATAGACAGTCTTTCCGCCTGGCGCAGCGCATACATCCAGTACTTTCTCACCTTCCAAAGGTTCCAGGAAGTATTTTATTGCTATCTGTGATGAGAGATCCTGAACTGAAATCAGGCCTTTTCTGTAAATCTCGGTTTTAGTAATATCCTGGACACTGGAAACCTCAATTATACCATCAAGCATTCCTGAGATACCCATGGGTAATTGACCAAAATCAACTGATATTGCATCCATTTCCCTTGTCAGCTCATCTATTGTAACTTTATTTTTATTAAACCTCAGATAGATATGTGGATTTTCATTCAGTGACTGACATATTAAAATTGTTTTTTCTTTCCCATACCAGTCAAACCAGTATTTCACCAACCATCCCGGATAAGAGTAACCTATGCTGATTTTATCAATCTCATCTTCCACCAACCTATCGATCTTATCTTTTGCAAATGAATCTATGTTTGGAACTGAACTGACTTTACGCAGTACCGCATTTACAAATTTAGAAGAAGATAAAGTTACGTTTTTCTTGGCCAATTTCACACTTTCATTTACTATTGAATAAGACGGAACCTTATCCATATACATGAACTGAAAAATTCCCATACGGAGAATATTAAGCACTGCAAAATCGATATCTTTTATTTTTTTATCTGAAAGAAAAGAGAGTAAAAAATCAATTTTTAGATAATACCTTACTGTACCCTTAACTATATTGAAAATAAAGCGCTTATCAAGCCCGGATAGCCTGTAATTTTTAAAATAAAAGTTTATTATGTCTTTTAGAAATTTTTTTTTCTTGAAATATTCATTCAATATAAGAAGAGTAATTCTGCGGGGATTGACACTACTGCTTTTTTCAATCAAAATTCTCACCGGCTTCCAGTCTGTATCCATTAATAAAATCCGCTGCAGACATTACTTTTCCACCCTGGGGCTTCAGTCTTTCAATCTTTACCATTTCATTTTTATTACAACTAACTAAAATACCTGTTTTTTTATCAGCTTCCACTACAAGTCCATTTTTCTCATTTTCACCAAACTTAAGTTTATCCAGGTATACATCGCTCGCAGCTCCACTTAAGACACCTGCCTTAAGGATTTTAATCCTCAAACCTTTCCAGAGACAATAAGCGCCGGGTTTTGAACTGAAAGCCCTGACTCTATTAACTATTTCCATTGCGCTACTATTCCAGCTAATTTTTAAGTCTTCTTTTGCAATCTTATAACTATAGACTACATTTTCCTCATCCTGTTGGTAAGGATTTATATTTTTATCTTCTATAAGGTCAAGTACTGCCGCCAGAAGGGATTTTCCAAATTTTATTGATTTTTGCTCCAGACTGTCTCTGTTATCATCTTCTTCCACTCCAAACTTTACCTGCGCATATATACCACCGGCGTCCACTTCAGGTACTACCTCGATTATACTCACCCCACTTACCCTATCACCATTTAAAAGGGCGCTTATAATAGGTGTGGGACCCCTATATCTGGGCAGTAGTGACGGGTGCACATTCAACCACCTGGCAGCAGTAAGTTTAAATATCCTTTCAGGAAGTATCTTTCCGAAAGAAGCTACCACCGCAACATCAAATTCTAGCTCTGCAAATTTATCAAAAAAACTATGGTCAAACTTTTCAATCTGTATAAAGTCAATCCCCAGTTCAATGGCTCTTTTCTTTACTATATTGGGAGTATTTCTTCTTCCTCTTCCTGCCGGCTTATCGGTAATAGTTACAAGCGAGGTTATACTATGCCGGGATTTATATATTTCTTCCAGAAAAGGAACTGAGATTTCTGAAGATCCGAAAAACAATATTTTCAATTAAAGTCTCCTTTTGTTCTAAATATTTAATTTTATCTCATTAATCTTAGAGAGCAGTTCTCTTTTTGATTTGCGGTCAAGATGGTCTATATACAATATCCCGTTAAGATGATCGATCTCATGCTGAAATATTCTTGCAAGCAAATCTTCCGCTACCAGTGTAATATCATTACCTTCCGGATCTTTTGCCTTTACTTTAACCCTTGGAAATCTTTTAACACAGAAACCATTTATGGAATATACACTCATGCAGCCTTCATCACTCTCTATTTTTTTATTGTCCAGAACTTCGATCACCGGATTTATGAATGTTTGAATCTTACCTTCAAGATTAACAATAATTACTCTTCTGGTTATTCCTATTTGGGGAGCGGCCAGGCCCACTCCACCCTCGTTATTTAATGTATCTATCATATCTTTGACGAGCTCCAGGAGCTTGCTGTCTATTTTTTCCACACTTCTGCTTTTCTCTCTTAAGACCGGATCCCCGATCTTTCTAATTTTTTTAACTGCCATCTTATACCTTTCATAAATTTACAATATCCATACCGGATCTACATCAATAATTATCTTATTTTCATCAAATTTTTTAAATCTCTTTAATATTTTAGTCAATATTTTATTTGAATATTCAATATTCTTAGACTTTATTATTATATGCCATCTGTAAAATAAATTTATTTTATAAAAAGGAGCAGGGGCAGGACCCAGTATGCTGCTGCCAGTTCTGATATCTTTGCTTATTTCTGCAAATAATTCTTTTATATCTTTCTTTACTTTATTTTCTTCTTTCCCTGAAATTATAATATTTATCAGATTGGAAAAAGGAGGATAGCAAAGCTCTTTTCTGTTGGCCAGTTCCTGGCGGTAAAATGATTCATAATCACTGGCCAGTATATTTTTCATAACACTGCTTTCTGGATTATAGGTCTGGATTATTACCCTGCCCTTCTTTCTCTCCCTGCCAGCTCTTCCCGATACCTGAGTAATAAGCTGATAAACTCTTTCATTCATATGATAATCAGGAAGCCCCAGCATACTATCACAATTAATAACTCCTACAAGTGTTACATCTTCAATATCCAGGCCCTTGGCTACCATCTGAGTGCCGATAAGGATTGACCCGCCAGGGGAAATAAACCTGCTTAGTATTTCCTGGTGTGACTTCTTCTTTACAGTTACATCCGAATCCATTCTAAGTATTGGTGTGTTTTTAAATCTCATCTGGAGCTTGGACTGCACCCTCTGAATTCCGGTACCGTATAAAAAGATATTATCTGCGCCGCAAACAAGGCACCTTCCGGTATAATTTTGCTCCCTGCCGCAATGATGGCATACCAGTTTCCTGCGGTCACTGTGGTAATTATAGGAAAGATCACAGGCGGAACATTTAGGCACACTGCCGCATTTATTGCATATAACAAAATTACTGTATCCCCTTCTATTTAAGAAAATGATTACCTTATTATTTTTTTCTAATTCCTCACTGATTGCAGTAAATAATTTACCAGTTATGGTCACATCTTCTTTCAATCGGTCTATTTTTTTTAAATCAACTACTTGCATTTCCAGTGGACTGCTACTCTGGGCTTTAACTGGGATCTTTAGAAGTGTAAAATCATTTTCTTTTTCTGCTCTGTACCTGGTAACAACATTGGGAGTCGCACTTCCCATAACCACAGGGATATTCAGTATTTCCCCCAGTTTTATTGCCACATCCTGAGCATTATATCTGACCCTTGCCCCTTCCTTATAGGATGGGTCGTGCTCCTCATCCAGTATTATCATGCCCAGGTTACCTATAGGAGTAAAAATTGAAGATCTTGTCCCTATTATTACGTCAAACTCATTTTCCCATATACTGAGCCATCTTTCATATCTTTCCGCTTCATTCATATTAGAATGATACACACAGACCCTGGATCCAAACTCGGATTCAAATCTTGAAAATAACTGGGGAATTAAGGAAATTTCAGGGGTAAGGATGAGTGCTCTTTTTTTCTTCTCTATAACTTTCCTGCACGCAGCTATATAAATAGCGGTCTTTCCACTACCTGTTACGCCTTCTATCAGAAACTTGTGAAAAATGTTTTTCTGTATGGCATTACCTATACTGCACAGGGCATTTTTTTGATAGGAGTTTAAAATTATCTTTTTTTTCTTTAAATCCTTATCAGGCCGGTATTCATATTTAAAATCCCTTTTTTGTCTTTTTTTAACTATGGATATAATATTTTTATCTGCAAGACTGACCAGGCTCGAGTAGCTTGAGCCGGTATCTTTTACCAGTTTTTCTTTTAAAACTTCACCGCCTGAAATTAAATAATCAATTATTTTTTTTTGTGAAGAATTTCTTTTCCAGTTTATCTTATCTTTTAGCTTATTATATCTGTTCCGGTTTAAAGTTATGAAATCCTTAAATTTTAGTTTAACCCTGGGACTGGTAATCGCATGCTTGTAATTTCCTCCGGGGGGCAGGAAAAACTTAATAACACTTCCAGGCGGCTGTATATAATACTTGCTAATCCAATTAATAAGCTCGAGTCTCTCCGGGTCAAAAACAGGCCTGTTTTCTACTATTTTTAAAATATCTTTTATTTCTCTGTCTTTAAGTTCTGACTCATCTTTAATTTTTACAATGTAGCCAACTTCAATTCTATTTTTGAAGGGAACCTGAATAATTTTGCCAATATCAATATCGGAAGATAAATCCGGTGGTATCCTGTAGTCAAAAGCATGATCAATATCAAAGGCTTTTATATCTATATAAACCTCTGCATATTTGTTATTTCTACCCATTTAAAACACAATAATTATTTAAGACCAAGAAAACTTTTAATTTCATCAACTTTATCCAGTTTTTCCCAGGTGAAATCTCTGTCATGCCTCCCGAAATGTCCGTAAGCAGCGGTCTTTCTATAAATTGGCCTGAGTAAATTCAAGTTCTTTATAATCGCTGCCGGTCTTAGATCGAATATTTCTTTAATCGCCTTTTCAATTTTTTTAACATCTACCTTTTCAGTGCCAAATGTTTCTACCATAACTGATACCGGGTGCGATACACCTATGGCATAAGCTACTTCTATTTCCAGTTTGTCAGCAGCTCCGCTTGCAACCAGATTTTTAGCCACATGCCTTACAGCATAAGCGGCTGACCGGTCGACCTTGGAAGGATCTTTTCCTGAAAAACACCCTCCGCCATGTCTTGCCGTTCCACCATAGGTATCTACAATTATTTTCCTGCCGGTAACCCCTGAATCACCCATGGGACCGCCGATAGTAAATTCCCCGGTTGGATTTACAAATAACTTTAAATCTTTGCTTAAATATTCCTGGGGAACAATTGGTTTTATTACGAATTCTTTGATATCCGGTTTTATCTGTGTTTCTATGTCAATATTTGGAGCATGTTGAGTAGCTATTACAATTGTTTCAACTAAAACCGGCCTGTCATTTTCATATCTTACTGTTACCTGCGTTTTACCGTCAGGCCTCAGGTATGGCAGTATCCCTGCCTTTCTAACCTCAGATAACCGGTGAGCCAGCTTATGGGCAATCTGAATAGGAAGGGGCATAAATTCCTCGGTTTCATTGCATGCATAACCGAACATCATTCCCTGGTCCCCGGCACCCTGAGTATCAAATTCATTTTCATATCCATTTCCTGCTCTGGCCTCATAAGCTTTATTCACACCCTGGGCGATATTAGAAGACTGTTTCCCAATAGAAGAAATAACGCCGCAGGTTTCATAATCAAAACCATATTTTGCCCTGGTATAGCCAATATTTTTAATAACTTCTCTAACAATATCGGGAACTTCTACATAAGTAGAAGTAGTAATTTCACCTGCCACTACTACAATTCCTGTTTTAAGCAATGTCTCGATGGCGGTCCTGCATTGGGGATCATCAGCTATTATAGCATCAAGAATTGCATCTGAAATTTGATCAGCCATCTTATCCGGATGACCTTCGGTTACTGATTCCGAAGTAAATAAGAAATCCCTTTTCTTTGACATTATTCCTCCTATTAAAACTTTTACAGCTCCATTGAACTTTTTACAATTTCATCCCAGATTCCTCTGGCAATAATTCTTTTTTTATCTCTGGCTAATTTCTTTACAGTCCCATCCTGTCTTACTATATCAACTTCATTATAATCGCTTTCCATTCCTATGTCCTCTCTGGAGATATCATTGGCAACAATCATATCAATATTTTTATCCTTAATCTTTTCTAAAACATCTCTGGAATTATGACCACTTTCAGCAGCAAAACCAATCAGATACTGATTCTTTTTCTTTTTCTTAGCTAAAGACTTAAGGATATTTTCATTTTCTTTAAAACTAATTCTGGACAATATATCATTTTTTTTCTTTAACTTAAAATCATATTTTTTAAGCGGTATTATATCGCTTACAGCAGCTGCCATTATAGCAATGTCACTGGTGCCATAATATTTATCCAGCACATTCTTCATCCCGCTTGTATCTTCAACATATTTGACATCTACACCGTATGGCCGCGGCAGGCTCCTCGCGGTGCTTATAAGGATTACCTTTTCAGCACCTCTGAAATAAGCTTCTTCAGCCAGAGAATAACCCATTTTCCCACTGGACCTGTTGGATATATATCTTACAGTATCAATAAACTCCCTGGTGCCGCCGGCTGTAATTACAACTTTTTTCCCTTTAAGATCAGAACTATAATTAAGAAGCTCTCCCAGTCTTTCAATTATGATATCTTCATCTTCCAGTCTTCCCAGACCTTCCTCACCACAGGCCAGATTGCCGCTCTTCGGCCCTATGAAAAAATATTTCCCTGACTTTCTCAGCCGCAGAATATTTTTCTGAATTATTGGGTCAAGATACATACTTTCATTCATAGCCGGCGCAATAAGCACAGGGCAGGTAGCAGAAACCGCTGAAGTGCTAAGAAAATTATCACAAATTCCATAAGATAATTTTGAAATAGTATCAGCTGAAGCAGGTGCAATCAAAAAAATATCCGCACTATGGGAAAGTGAGATATGGTAAATTTTCTTCTCGTCTGCAAACTGCTCCACAATGGTTTTATTTCCGGAGATTGAGCTGAAAGTAATGGAAGTTATAAAATTTAGAGCATTGGGAGTCATTACAGGAACTACATCAGCACCCATACCAGCCAGCCTGCTGCAAATTGAAGCTGCCTTATAAGCTGCAATAGACGCAGTAATTCCCAGAACTATCTTTTTTTTTAAAAATATTGATTTATTCAAAACCAAAATTATATAGATTCCTTTTTCTTTTTAAAAATTATTTTTCCTTCTTTTATTTCATTAAAGGCAATTTCCAGTGGATCATGGGATTCTATGTCAACCAGTGGTTTTACCACATTTATTCTTTCCATATTTTTTTGCGCAGAAAGATACTCTCCCAGTTCTCTGGCTCTTTTAGCCACCAATATACATAGTTTATATTTGCTGTTTGTACTTTCTTTGTATTCATCAACATGCTGCACCTTCATTTATGTCATTCCCTCCCTTTTTGAGAATCTAGAACTTTCTTTAAATTAAGCAAGGCCTCATTATAATTATTATTTACAATTATGCAATCATAATATATCTTATAATTCAGTTCACTTTTTGCAATTTCCAACCTTTTATTCATTTCTTCCAGACTGTCGGCTCTCCTTTTTTTCATTCTCTCTTCCAGCTCCTTAAATGAAGAAGTGATAATAAAGATTAAATAGGTATCTTTCATTTTTTTTAGAACCTGCATGGCGCCATGGACCTCAATTACCAGAATCACATTTTTACCTTTACTTAATTTTTCTGTTACAAATTTTTTTAGGGTGCCGTACAGATAACCTGCATAAGCTGCCCATTCAAGCAGCATATCTTTTTCTATAAGTTCCTCAAATTCATCCTTATTTATAAAATGATACTGTCTGCCGTTAGTTTCATCTTCTCTTTTCGGTCTGGTGGTAACTGAGATGGATCTGACAAAATCGTCCGATTCATTTACTACATCATTAATCAAGGTACTTTTTCCCGAACCTGAGGGTCCTGAGACAATAAATAATTTTCCTCTACCTGTCATAAAATATTGAAAACTTTTCAGCCTAAGCTATGTTAAAAAACTTGTAAAAACTTTTTTTCTGATTCTTACCCAGTCCGCCAACTTTTTTATTAGGGCTTATTTTTAAATCCTTTAAGATTTTCAGGGCATTAACTCTTCCATTTCCAGGGAGTGCACTTACTAGATTTATAACCTTCATATTTGTTACATATTTTTTAAAGAGCTTGCCATCTTTAAAAAGTGACCGTATATCGAGCTTACCTTTTTTTAGCAAATACTTGATTTCGGCTCTCTTTTTTCTTACCTGCAGGGCTTTCTCCAAACCCTTTTTTCTGTCTTTGTCACTTAAGTTATTTAAAGCCATGAAGCTCTCTTTATTAAAATAAAATTAGATACATTAGAGTATATAAATATATATACTTAATATCAACATTTTTTCATTATTTGTCTGCATTTTTCTTCTTACTGCCGGGGTATACGAGAGGTATATTTCCCCTGCAAAGTTTGCATTCGGAAGGCTGATATTTGTCAATCTCAAGCTTAATTAAATAATAATATGGGCAACCAAATTCCAGACCGGCTGAACGGTCTACCATGCTTGTTACTGCTTTTATATGCGCACCGTTTTTCTTGCATATTTCTATTACTTCCTTTACCGATCCACCGGTGGTAATAACATCTTCTGCAACAATAATTTCCTGGCCGGATTCTATCTCGAACCCACGTCTTAATTCCATACTTTCAGTTTTTCTTTCAGTAAATATCATCCGGCAGCCCGCCGCGTAGGCAATCATATAACCCCACAGGATACCTCCCATAGCAGGTGATACTACAGCATTAATATTTTCTAAATCAATATCTTCGCTGACCATATCTAAAGCTTTCCGGGCAAGCCTGTAGGTAATATCCGGATACTGAAGTAGTCTGGCGCACTGAAGATAGTACTTACTGTGATACCCCGAGCTTAATTTAAAATGACCTTCCATTATGGAACCTGAATCTTTCAATATTTTATATATATCCAATCCTTCAACCTGACTTATTACTTTAAGCATGGCCCAGTGCCCTTTCTATCTTTTCCAGATATAAATCTATAGTACCGCCTACATCTTTCCTGGTAGTTATCGAACGGCCCACAATTATAAAGTCTGCTCCACTGGACATCGCCTCTTCTGGAGTGTTTATCCTTTTTTGGTCCCAAGCTGCATCTTCCGGAAGTCTGATCCCGGGAGTGGCAATATAAAAACAGGTGCCGAATTTTTTTCTTATTGCATCGACTTCATTAGGAGAACATACTATTCCGTCCATTCCTGACTCTACAGCAATTTTTGATAAATTTAAAACCGATTGAAAGAAATCCCCTTTAAACCCCAGAGCCTTAAGATCTGCGTCATTCAGACTGGTAAGAATAGTTACGCCAAAAAGAAGCGGCTTCAATTTAGCTTCTAACTTTGCCTGTTTTTCCATAACCTCTCGCGTACTTATAAGCATCTGTTTCCCACCAAGAGTATGCAAGGTCACTGCGCTTACACCAAGACCCCCGATAGCTTCCACGGCACCCTCTATTGTATTTGGTATATCCATAAGCTTTGCGTCAAGCATTACCTTATAACCAAAACTCTTCACTGTATCGATTACGTCAAGTCCAACACCATATATTAGTTCCAGACCTAATTTTAAAGTTGATACCTTGCCGGAAATTTTCCTGCACATACTTACAACATCACTTTTATTATTTGTATCCAGACTTACAATTAATCTGTCTTTTAAGGATAATTTTTTACCTTTCAAGTTCTGAGCCTTCCTATTACTTCATTAATATCATAAATTTTTTTCTCCTTAAGATAGTTCCTCAAACCTTCTATTATCTTTTTCCCGGCATCATACTGTATAAAATTTGCAGTACCGATCCCTACTGCACTGGCACCTGCCACCAGAAATTCCAGAGCATCCTGCCAGCTAAAAATGCCGCCCATTCCAATAACAGGGAGGATTTTTTCTCTGGTCAGAGAATAAACCTTTGCCAGAGCAATCGGCTTTACTGCCGGACCTGAAAGACCTCCAAGGACATTGCCCAATCCGGGTCTGAATGTTTCTATATCTACAGCCATACCTACTACAGTATTTAATACTGATAATGCTTCCGCTCCTCCTTTTTTTGCCGCTATGGCTGCTTCAACCAGATTCTGATGATTGGGACTGAGTTTGGCTATAACCGGGATATTTAAAATACTTACGGTTGAACTTACTATCTTTTCAACTTCGTCAGGCATGGCGCTAAAGGCCATTCCTCCATTTTTAACATTTGGACAGGAGAGATTAAGCTCCACCGCAATAATTCTTTCCTTAATATCCGCAGCCCTGGATGCCACTTTCCTGAACTCTTCCGGATCCTGCCCGAATATACTTAAAATAATTTTTATCCCTAATTTCTCGGCCTCGTGCAGGTGCTTCTTTATAAATATATCTATCCCATCATTTTGAAGGCCGATAGAGTTCAACATCCCGGAGGCAGTCTCACAAATCCTGGGCGGAGGATTCCCCTCTATAGGCGCCAGTGAATAGCTTTTGGTTGTTACCGCTCCAAGTATGGCAGTATTATAAAACTGGCTGTATTCCAATCCACAGGCGAAAGTGCCGGAACACGCTATTACCGGATTATCCAGTTTTATTCTTCCCAGCCTTACTGACAGGCTGGATCCATTTCCTCCGGTATCCGTTTCATATGAAAATAAGCTATCCTGTTCAGTCAAATATTACCTCACCCAGACTAAATGCAGGCCCATCTTTGCAAACCTTCTTGTAAGAAAAACCCTTTTTGCCTTTTCTTAACTTTATCACACATCCGGCACAAACTCCTATTCCGCAGGCCATTCTTTCCTCAAGAAGTGCTGTTACTTTATTATTTCTATCCTTATAAATATTCTGCAGGGTTTTAAGCATATCCCTCGGCCCGCAGCAATAAATATCAAAATTTTTAAATGATTCCATATTATTCCAAACATAATCTGAAACCAGGCCTTTTTCTCCCCAGGAACCATCCTCGGTAAGCACAGCATAATTTATCTTAAGTTCAATTAAATCTTTTCCCCATCTTAGGTAACTATTATCTTTAAATCCTGCAGCAAAAAATACATTTTTTTTCATTTCGCCGGCAAGCTTCGCTATAAGATACAGAGGGGCTATGCCAATACCCCCTCCAATCAGGAGTATATTATTTTCATTCCCATTTAAATCTATTCCATCTCCCATCGGCCCGGCGAAATCAAGCATATCTCCGCTCTTAAGTCCGGAGATGAATTGGGTGCCCCTGCCTTTTACCATGTACAATATGGAAAAAACATTAAATTTTTTCTCAATATTAAAAATACTAAATGGCCTCCTCAGCAGAGGATCAAGCACTCCCTCGGGTGAGCATTTCACATTAATAAACTGGCCCGCTGTAGCATTCTTACATATATATGGCGAAAAAATCCCCATCTTGTAGAGATTATCGCTATATTTTTCATTAGAAAGTATTTCTCCGTTTAATAATTTCATCAATATTCCTGTATAGGTTTAACTTTAACTTTAGAGTTGGATTTCATCTCCTGTATCCCCTGCACCAAAGCTGAACCTCCCGCTATGGTGGTAACTGAGGGCACATTGTGAAGAACTGCCGCAGTCCTCAGATAATACCCGTCGCTTCTGGCAATTCTGCCTTCAGGAGTATTTATAATAAGGTCAATTTCCCCATTCTTTATCATATCCAATACATTAGGTCTTCCTTCTCTAATCTTCAGGACCTTATGGCATTTTATTCCTTTTTCTTCCAGCGTATCCCCGGTTCCACTGGTAGAAATTATATTAAAACCAAGCTGGGCCAGTTTTCTGGCTATATCAATTATGGCGTCCTTATCCTCATCATTAACACTTATAAAAACCGAACCTGAAGTAGGAAATACCTGATTGGTGGAAATCTGGGTTTTGGCAAAGGCAATTCCAAAACTGCTGTCTATACCCATTACTTCACCTGTGGATTTCATCTCAGGACCAAGTATAGTATCCACACCCGGGAATCTGTTAAATGGCAGCACCGCTTCCTTAATACTATAATAACCAAGCGATGTTGGATCAATTCTTTTGAAGTCAATATTTTTTAACTTCCTGCCGGTTATTACCAGAGCGGCTATCTTTGCCAGGGGGATACCGATGGATTTGCTTACAAAAGGAACCGTACGCGAAGCTCTGGGGTTGGCTTCCAGTACATAAACAGTAGAATCTTTTATGGCATATTGAATATTCATGAGCCCGATTACCTTGAGCTCTTTTGCCATCCGGTAGGTGTAATCTTTAATAACTCCTATTATTTTTTTGCTCAGGGTAAAAGGTGGTATCACACATGCACTATCACCCGAGTGTATTCCTGCTTCTTCTATATGTTCCATAATCCCGCCAATGAACAGCTCATCCCCATCATAAACAGCATCAACATCAACTTCAATTGCCCGCTCTAAAAATTTATCAATAAGCACCGGCCTGTCATTGGATACCACCGTCGCATTTCTTACATAATCAATCAGGCTTTCTTCAGTATAGACTATATTCATAGCCCTCCCTCCCAGTACATAGGAAGGCCTTACCAGTACCGGGTAGCCTATTCTTTTGGCTATTTTTTTTGCCTTTTCGGCATCCATAGCGGTCCCGTTTTCAGCCTGAGGAATATTAAGTTTCTTAAGCATGGAACCAAATCTTTTCCGGTCCTCGGCAAGATCAATGCTGTCAGGCGATGTTCCTAGAATATTTACACCCGCCTTCTGGAGCCTTAAGGCAAGCTTTAGTGGAGTCTGACCTCCAAATTGTACTATAACTCCATAAGGTTTTTCAGCTTCCACAATATTTAAGACATCTTCGAAGGTTATAGGCTCAAAATACAGGCGGTCCGAGGTATCATAATCGGTGCTTACAGTCTCAGGATTGCAGTTCACCATTATAGTCTCAAAACCTGCATCGTGCAGAGCAAAAGAAGCATGTACACAGCAGTAATCAAACTCTATTCCCTGTCCGATACGATTTGGTCCGCTGCCCAGAATTACAATTTTCTTTCTGGAGGAAGGCAAAATCTCATCCTCGGTCTCATAAGTTGAATAATAATAGGACGTATAGGCTTCAAATTCCGCAGCACAGGTGTCCACTGCTTTAAAAGTTACTTTAACATTGAATTTATTTCTTAAAGCTCTAACTTCATCCTCATGTGTATTACACAAATATGCAATCTGAACATCAGAATAACCAAGTTTTTTTGCTTCATGCAGCCTTTCCTTTGTTATATCTTTAATATCTTCACACTTAAAACCTTTTTCAAACTCTACCAGCTGCTTAATATTAAATAAAAACCAGGGATCTATTTTAGTATAGCTTGATATTTCTTCAACACTCATTCCCCTCTCAAAAGCATATTTAATATAAAAAACCCTATCCTGATTAGGGATAGATAACTTACTGCTCAGAAGCTCTTCTCTTATATCATCTTTCCCGTCAGACCCAAGCCCATATCTATCTATCTCTAAGGACCTTATTGACTTCTGAAGAGCCTCTTTAAAAGTCCTTCCAATTGCCAGTACCTCACCCACAGATTTCATCCTTGTGGTAAGGCTTGGATCAGCTCCCGGGAACTTCTCAAATGTCCACCTCGGAAATTTTACCACTACATAATCTATAGAAGGCTCAAAACAGGCAGGTGTCTTTTTAGTTATATCATTCGGGATTTCATCAAGTGTGTATCCTATAGCCAATTTAGTTGCGATTTTCGCAATAGGATAGCCAGTTGCTTTGGAAGCCAGAGCACTACTTCTTGAAACTCTTGGGTTTAATTCAATGACTGCTACTTTTCCATTTTCAGGGTTAACTGCAAATTGTATATTCGATCCGCCTGCATTAACACCTATTTCTCTTATTATTTTAATACCTGCATCTCTTATATTCTGGTATTCTTTATATGTAAGAGTTTGAGCCGGGGCTGCGCAAATACTATCTCCGGTATGTACCCCCATTGGGTCAAAATTCTCAATTGAACATATTATAACTACGTTATCATTTTTATCTCTCATCATCTCCAGTTCAATCTCTTTCCAGCCCGCAACTGATTTCTCTACCAGGACTTCAGATTTTGGTGAAATATCAAGGCCCCTTGTAACTATTTCCATAAATTCTTCTTTATTAAATGCAATTCCCCCTCCCAGTCCTCCAAGTGTGTAACTGGGCCTTACCACCAGCGGGAATTTTAATTTCCTGCTAAAATTTAAAGCTTCTTTCAAACTATGTGCATATCCGCTTGGAGGAACATAAAGACCGATCCTGTTCATTGCTTCCTTAAATTGTTCCCTGTCTTCAGCCTTATTAATAACATCGATATCAACCCCTATAAGTTCTACCCCAAATTTTTCCAGTACTTTTTCTTTTGACAGAGCTGCTGCCATATTTAATCCTGTTTGTCCTCCCAGAGCCGGGAGTAATGCATCAGGTCTTTCTTTTTTAATTATTTTTTCTACAAACTCAGGTGTTAATGGCTCGATATAAGTTCTATCTGCAAATTCAGGATCTGTCATAATCGTAGCAGGATTGCTGTTTACCAGAACTACCTTATACCCTTCTTCCTTGAGCACCTTGCAACCCTGGGTTCCCGAATAATCAAATTCACAAGCCTGCCCTATGACTATTGGTCCTGAACCTATAAGCAAAATTTTCTTTAAATCTTTTCTTTTAGGCATAAATACTCTTTCTAATTTCTAATTATTAAAATTCTTAATTAGCTCAGTAAATTTGCTAAAAACATATCTTGCGTCATGAGGACCAGGTTTTCCTTCTGGATGATGCTGTACAGCATACGCATTTATATCCACATATTCTAATCCTTCAATTGTATTATCATTCAGATTTATATGCGTTATTTTACAACCGGTACCGGCAATATCTTTTAACGATTCTTCGTCAACCGCAAATCCATGATTCTGTGATGTTATTTCAATCTTTCCTGTTTCCAAATTTTTAACTGGATGATTGCCGCCATGATGGCCAAATTTTAGCTTATAAGTCTTTGCTCCCAGAGCAAGAGCCAATAGCTGATGCCCCATGCAAACTCCAAATATAGGTTTTTTGCCAATTAGCTCTTTAATAGTCGTAACTGCATAATTAACAGCTGCGGGATCGCCTGGTCCATTAGAAAGGAAAATACCGTCAGGATTATATTTTAAAATTTCTTCCGGTTTTGTAGATGCCGGTACAACAATTATTCTAAAACCCTCCCAATCCAGACATTTAAGAATACCCATTTTTACTCCAAAATCTACTGCTACAACAATATGCCTATAATCACTCTTTTCAGGATTATAAGTATATGGTCTATCGCAAGTAACATACTTTACCAGATCCCTTTTAATAATTGATGGGTAACCTTCCATCTTTTTTTTCAACTCACTTTCATTCTCGGTTTCAGTTGAAATAATTCCTTTCATTGCGCCCTCAAGTCTAATATGCCTTGTTAATTGCCTGGTATCTATCCCGGCTAAACCTACAATATTATACTTCTTAATATAATCCCCGAGACTGCCCTCTGCCCTCCAGTTACTGTAGTAATCAAAGAATTCTTTTACAATCAGGCCCTTAGCTTGAATTTTATCTGATTCTACATCCACGCTGTTTACACCATAATTTCCAATCTGGGGATAGGTCATTGTAACTATTTGCTCACAATAAGAAGGATCGGTTAAAATTTCCTGATAGCCGATCATAGATGTATTAAACACTACTTCACCAATTGTTTCGCCGCTACACCCAATATTTTCACCTTTAAATAACTTTCCATCTTCTAACATTAAAATTGCTTTTAAAATTATAATCCTTTCCGTATATGTTATTTATTTATGTAAATTAATTTACCTTTGCTTATGGTGCACACTATCTTTCCCTTTAACTTCTGCCCTATAAAAGCGCTATTTTTGCTTTTTGAAATAAAACTTTCCCTCTTTATTTCCTCTTCCGCTTCCGTATCTATTACTGTAATATTTGCAGTTTTTCCCACCTCTATTTTTCCTGCATCAATGCCAAGAATTTTTGCGGGTGATGTGGTAATCAAACTTATAAACCTGGGGAGGCTTATTTTTTCCTCCCTGCACAGTTTGCTGAAAGCAGCGCTAAATAATGTCTCAAGTCCAATGGTTCCAAACTCAGCAAGCCTGAAAGTTGTATTTTTTTCGGTATCGAGATGGGGGGCATGGTCGCTTGCTATGGCATCAATTACTCCCTCTTTTACGCCCTCTATAAGAGCCCGCCTGTCTTCCTCGCTCCTTATAGGCGGCTTAACCTTAAAGTTGGTATTAAAGGTTGTAAGACAGCTATCGTTGAAGAACAGATGATGCGGCGTTACATCGCAGGTTATATCAAGCCCGCCTTCCCTGGCTTTTTTTATCATTTCAACTCCGCCCCGTGTACTTACATGGGTTATATGAATTTTAGCCCTGCTCCTGCCGGCAAGAATTATATCTCTTGCAATAATTATATCATCACTCAAGCTGGATATTCCATCAAGCCCCAGCATTGATGAGTAGCGCCCTTCATTTACAAGGCCCCCTCTGGATACGGAGTAATCTTCCTCATGTAATACCAGAGGAAGACCAAATTGAGTTGAATATCTCATAACCTCATACATGAGCCTGCCGTCTCCTACACACCTGCCGTCATCTGAAAAACCAACCGCCCCAGCTTCAGCCAAAAGCCCCATATCGGTAATATCGGTGCCTTTAAGGCCTCTGGTCATAGCGGCTACAGGA
>JABMRD010000048.1 GCA_013202875.1 Actinomycetota bacterium
ATTTTAATTATTGGGTGCCTTACTGCATTTGGTTTATCTCGTTTTAAATTTAAGGGAAGAAGATTATTTATTAATTCAATAATCTTAATAAGAATGATTCCAATTTTAGTTTTTGCAATTCCCTATTTTGTAATGTTCAAAACCATTAGACTTACAGATTCTCTAATAGGGTTGGTTATTGTATATATTGCAGGAAATTTGCCTTTAGCAATTTGGTTACTTTTAGGATTCTTTAATAAGGTTGATCCAGCTATATATGAATCTGCAATGATAGACGGATGTAGTAATTTTGGTTTGTTTAGGTATATTGGAATACATTTAATCAAGCCTGGAATAATAACAATTGCCATACTTGTATTTATGTTTTCATGGAATGAATTTTTTATGGCTTTAGTTTTGATATTTTCTGATTCAAATAAAACTTTACCAATAGCAATATCTAGCATGATACAACTTCACAAAGAAATACCTGTTGGAACTATTGCAGCGGCAGGCATGATTATTATGATCCCAACAATATTATTTTCCTTATTTTTGCAAAAGTATATTGTTAGAGGCTTAATGTCTAGTACAGTAAAAGGCTAGTTAACTCAAACAATAGTGATAATTTAATTAAATATTAATTAAGAAAGGAGGCCAAAAAAACAAAGAAAATTATAAAGGAAAGGGAGGTGATAAAAAAATTATGTCAACCGAAATAATATATGGAAAGGAGGATTATGAATGAAAAAAAGTGATTTGCTCTAGCAAGTAAATCAATCAAGGATCATTACTGCGCTAGTAGCAAATCACAAAATTAATTATAAAAGAATTATTTTTAGATGCAATTTATTTAAAGGAGTTAAAATGAAAAGAATACTTATATATGTAATTACTATTACTCTCTTGTTCTCAATGGTTTTTATTGGAATTGGCTGCAAGGAAGAAACTACTGAAGAATCATCCGAGGAAGTTGCAGTAGATGTAGTAGATGAAGAGGAACCTTCAGATGAACCTGAAACAACAACTAACTATCCAGTTGAGATGGGAATTGAACTTAAAAACCTAGATCTTGACGGAACCCTAAATGGACAATTTGAAGGTAAAAAAATTGTTATTGGAACAGTCGCAGGTGAGCTAGAGCAATCTCTTAAAGACAATAAATCCTATTTTGAAGAATTGACTGGAGGAACAGTAGAGATTAATAGTTTCCCGGGTGAAAGTTTTATGGAAAAGATTCAAATGGACTTAAGTATTGGTGGGGTATTCGATGTTGTATTAATGCCAGTAGCACTTATCCACGGTTATGCATATACAGGACTTGTGCAAGACCTTGCACCTTTAATGGACATGTATCAGTCTCCAAATTATGATATTGATGATTTTTTCCCAGGGCTTTTTGATACATATGCAAAATATGGGGGCAAACTTGTAGCAATTCCATTTAAACCAGATGCTCAAATGTTTTTCTACAGAGAGGACCTATTTAATAATGAACAAGTTAAAGAACAATTTAAGGATGAACTAGGTAGGGAACTTACTGTTCCAAAAACACCTGAGGAACTTTTGGAGGTTGCTAAATTCTTTACAAAAGAATTCAATCCAAATTCACCAGTAACATATGGATTTAGTGCAATGGGTTCAAAAGGTAACAGTAGATGGCTTTGGGTTAATCGACTTGGTTATTATGGTGGGGATGATGTAGATGAAAACTATAATCCTGCATTTAATAATGAAGCAGGTATAAAAGCAATGGAATTTCTTGACGAGCTCAAACTGTATGCTCCTCCACAATGGCAAGAATTTAAGTGGGAAGAAGCAAACAATTTCTTTATTAGAGGAGATGTAGCTATGATGGAGCAATGGCCTGGATTATGGTATTCAGTTGAAGGAGATAATTCTGATGTAAAAGGTAAAGTAAATGTTTCTGTAACACCTGGAGGAACTCCAACTTTAGGTGGATGGGCACTTGCAATTTCTTCTACTTCGGAAGAGTCCGAGATGGCTTTTAAATACATTGAGTATTGCACATCAAAGGATGGTGAAATTCTAAAGATTAAGAATACTATGGATCCATGCAGAGTGTCCAATTTAACAAGACCTGAAATTATTGAATCTAATCCACTATACCCAGCTTTAATTGAATCATTAGAGAAGGCTACGATATTGGCTGACGTAGATGTTCCAATTATTTCATTTAAACTAAATGATGTTATGGAATTAGCAATACAGGACTTGTTTAATGGAAACAAAACTCCACAAGAAGCTGTTGAATGGATGGCAGCGGAATTTGAGAAAGAAATTGAGAATTTGGACCTTGAATAAAGAATAACCAGTGGTTGTTTTCAAAGTAAGATCTATATCTACACACCTATTTGGTGTGTAGATATAGAATCAAGATTAAATAAGATTTTACAATTTAATTAACTAATTAATTATAATTAACTCTTAATATTAATTGGTTTTGTCTTAGATAATTATTTGTTTTAGTTTTTTAAAAATGTTAAAGACTACACTTGATATTCTTTTTTGCCATTAGCCATACTCACTTAATATTAAAACTAATTCATAAAGAATTTAATATTGAATAATAAGCAACCATTTTTAATATTGATAAGTAAAAATTAATTAGAAATTAAGGATATTTAATATGAGAGATCAGTTAGATAATAATGAAATTTTGAAAGAATTACATATTTTATTTTCCAATTTATTTATTAGAGAGAATAAAAAGCATTATTCTTCTAAAAACGAAAATATTGATATTTTATCTCCAGGAAGAGTAAATCTAATTGGTGAGCATACAGATTATAATGATGGTTTTTCAATATCTATTGCAATTAATAAGTATATAGTTTTAACAGGGAATAAGACCAATGCTAAAAAAGTAAGGATTTTTTCAAAATATTTCAATGAACAAATTGAATTTGATTTAGATAATATGATCCCGTATAGAAATGCGCATTGGGGGAACTATATAAAAGGAGTTTTAAAGGAATATATAAATAAGAATTATGAGATTAGTTGTTTTGATTTGGTAATTGGTGGCAACTTACCAATAGAGATTGGGCTGAGTTCCTCAGCAGCTCTTGAAGTTGGAGTAGCAAAATTCTTAAAGGAGCTTTTCAATTTAGATATTAATGAGGATAAGATGGTGGATTTTTGTAAAAACGCTGAAAATAACTTTGTTGGAGTTGATTGTGGGCATTTAGATCAATTTACAATTACTTATGGAAAAGAAGAAAATGCAATTTTTATTAGATTTAAGGATCTTTCTTATCAATATATTCCTATCGATTTAAAAGATAGCATCATTTTGATAATTGATTCAAAAGAGAAGAGAAATCTCTCTAATACTCAATATAATATTCGTAGAGAAGAGTGTAGGGAAGTTTTGAGAATAATATCATCAATAATAAAAGATAGAAGAATAGTTTCATTATCAGATGTTAATCTAGATTTATTATATGAGATAAAAGGCAAATTACCTATAGAGCTTTTTAGGAGAGTAAGACATATAGTTACAGAGAATAACAGGGTAAAACTTTCAAAAGATTATTTAAAAAATGGTGATGTTGAAAAGTTTGGATATTTACTATTTGAGTCACACAAAAGTTTAAGATTTGATTATAAGGTTTCAACTGAAAAAATTGATTTCTTAATCGATGAAATTGAACAAATAAAAGGGGTTTATGGTGCGAGATTAATGGGAGCAGGATTCGGAGGTAGCATTATTAGTATTGTTAGAAAGGAAGAACTAAATAATATAATCAATCAACTAGGTGAAAAGTATCTTGATAGATTTAAAAAAAATCCTGGATTTATTCAATGTATAGTTTCAGGAGGAGTAAAAAGAATTGGATAGTAGCCAATTTATAAGTAAATTCTAAAATAATTATTAAAACAAATGGTTTATATATTTATTAATAAAAAGGATTTTAGCGATGAAAAAAGGAAAAGAAGATATAACTGAAAATAAAATAAGAGACAAACATAAGAACGAAATAAATTACATTAATAATCAAAAAAATATTTCCATTAAAGAAAAACAAAATATAATCCTAGACTATAAAAAGAGGATTATAACAAAAGAAGACGGCAGATATCTAATATATTACAATTTCTAAATAGTGCAATTATTGAAAGGATAAAATGCTTGAATTGAGACATAACCCGATATTAAATGAAAAAGTAGCTTATGCTACAAAGAGACAGGAAAGAACTTTTCATCCTCCGAAAGATTATTGTCCTTTATGTCCAACTAGAGACAAAGAGTTTATTACCGAGATTCCTAATAAAACATATGATATTGTAGTTTTTGAAAATAAGTTTCCTACATTTATTGAAAAACCACTTAAGCCAGATTTGGAATTTACTCACCCATATATGCTTAAAGAATCAAAAGGAATTTGTGAAGTAATTTGTTATTTGGAGGAACATGACAAATATTTGGAAGATCAACCAATCAATAAAATCAAGAATCTTATAAAAGTGTGGGCAGACAGGTATTACTTTTTAGGAAATAAAGACTTTATAAAATATGTTTTTATCTTTGAAAATAAAGGGAAAGAAATTGGCGTAACTCTTTCACATCCTCATGGTCAAATATATGCATTTTCTTATATTCCACCTGTTTTGAAAAAAGAACTCGAGAATTCGAAGAGGTATTATAGAAGAAATAATTCATGCCTTCATTGTCAAATAATTAAAGAAGAAATTAATGGGAAAGAAAGAATCGTTATTCAGAATGAAGATTTTATTGCTTTTATTCCATATTATGCTAGATGGCCTTATGAAGTTCATTTGTATTCACTAAGGCACATTGGTAGTATATGCGACTTAAATGACAATGAAATTTTTTCATTGTCTCAGATATTGAAAAACCTTATTAATAAATACAATGCACTTTTTAACTTTAGGATGCCTTATGTAATGATAGTCCATCAAATTCCAACGGATGGTAAAGATTATCCTTACTATCATTTACACTTTGAATTTTACCCGCCATATAGAACAAAAAATAAACTCAAGTACCTGGCAGGGTGCGAATTGGGGGCAGGAACATTTATAAATGATACTCTGCCGGAGGAAAGAGCTGCTGAATTAAGAAGTATAATATTAGAAAAATAAAAGAATAGAAAAGCAATTAATAAAAGCACCCGAGGGTAAAAAACTCTTTTTTACTGGTTGGTTCAATATAACTTAAACTTATTAGTAATGGGATATCTTCTATCCTTGTCAAAAGCTTTGGGGGTAATCTTAATACCAGGAGAACCCTGCCTTCTTTTATATTCACTGGAATCTACCATACTGATTACTTCTCTTACTGTTTTACCTTCAAATCCTTTTTTTACAATAGAATGATAGTCCAGGCCATCCTCTATATATGCTTTAAGTATGGGGTCAAGGATTTTGTATGGGGGTAGCCTGTCTTCATCTTTTTGATTTGGTTTAAGCTCCGCGGAAGGAGCTTTTGTAAGAGTGTTTCTTGGAATTATATCCGGGTATTTTTTGTTAATAAACTTACAGATTCTGTAAACCATTGTTTTGTACACATCTTTAATCGGCGAAAATCCTCCCACCATGTCACCATAGAGAGTGCAGTATCCAACGCTTATTTCACTTTTATTGCCTGTGGACAGTACCAGCCAGTTGTTTTCATTAGCTGCAGCCATCGCAATATTTCCCCTTATCCGTGCCTGAATATTTTCTCTGGTGGTATTAATTTTATAGCTCCTGAATATAGATTTTAAATTTTTAAGATAGCTGTTGTAAATATCTGAAATTGGGATAGTAGTATATCCAATACCAAGATTATCGGATAATTCTTTAGCATCGTTTATACTTTCCCTGGATGAGTAGATGGAGGGCATTATAATTCCGCTGACATTTTCTTTTCCGAGAGCGAAAACGGCAATTACTGCAGTTAGAGCCGAATCAATACCGCCACTCAATGCGATAACCACTTTTTCAAACCTATTTTTCTTAATATAATCCCTGGTCCCTAAAATTAGGGCCTTAAGTATTTCATCCTCAATGCAGCTAACATGCCGGTTGTATTTACCGGCGATTTTATCCTGTATATTCCTCCTGACTTTTTTTTGACGGTATTTTAAATTAATGACAGGCAGGAGACTGCAATCCTTTTCCATTTTAGTTTTTTGATTTTTAAATTTGGTATCTTTTAGTCTTGCTGATGTTACTCCTCCGGTATCAAGGTCATATATTAACGCATCTTCTTTAAATGGTTTTGCGTGTCTTAAAATGTAACCCTTTTCATTTATAATTAAACTATTGCCATCAAATATAAGTTCATCCTGGCCCCCTGCCAAATTTACATAAGCAATATTTACACAGTTTTCTACAGCTCTGGTAAATAAAATTTTTTCCCTTTCTTTAATTTTTTCAGTATGGTAAGGAGATGCGGATATGTTTATTATGAGTTCTGCACCGCCCATAATGGATTGAATTTTTGTTGGTCCATCCGGATGAAATATATCTTCACAAATGTTAATTCCAATAAGAGCATCTGCTATTTTAAAAATATAATTTGTGCTGCCTTTTCTGAAGTATCTTTCCTCATCAAAAACAGAGTAATTTGGGAGGAACTGTTTATTATATATAGATTTAATCTGATTATTATAAATCACTGCTGCTGAGTTATATATTCCACCATGTTCCTTATTAACAAAACCGACAATGGCAATAATGTTTGTTACTTTTTTTTTAAGCTTATTTAAATAACCGATATTTTCATCAATAAAAGCATTTTTAAACAGCAAATCCTCAGGTGGGTATCCGGTAATGGAAAGCTCCGGAAATACCACTATATCCACATCATTTATTTTTGCTTCTTCGATATGAGAAGCAATAATATTGTAGTTTCCTTTAAGATCACCGACAGTGGGATTTATTTGTGCCAGGTATAATCTTATGATAGATATTTTTCACTCCTTTAAAAAGTTTATTAAATTCAAGTTTGTATTTTTTAATTGTAATTTAATTTACTTTTTATACAAAGGGGAAATTTTTCTTAAATCCGATATTATTTCAGGGATGACTTCCAGAAAATAATCTATCTCTTCTTTGGTGTTTTCAACCCCCAGGGTGATTCTTAGAGATCCATAAGCCTCCTGGTTTGAAAGACCCATTGCAACGAGCGTGTGTGAAGGTTTTAATGATGAAGAAGAACACGCAGAGCCACTCGATGCTGCAATACCGGCAATGTCAAGCTTTAATACTATTGATTCTCCTTCTATATATTTAAATGAAAAGTTGCAATTTCCGGACAGCCTCTCGGTGGGGTGGCCGTTAAATTTAACCTCATCAATTTTGTTCAAAAGGCTGTTTATTAAATAATCTCTCATTTTTGTAACCTTCAATATTTTATCAGGAAGATTCTTTTGTCCAAGCTCCGCAGCTTTTGCCAGCCCTGCAATTCCTGGTATATTTTCTGTGCCTGACCTTATTCCTCTTTCATGCCCCCCTCCAAGAATCTGTGGCATTATCCTTGTGCCTTTTCTTATATAAAGGGCCCCGACTCCTTTTGGACCGTATATCTTGTGACCGGAAAGTGAAAGAAGGTCAACATTTAATTTATTAACATCTGTTTTTATATTGGAAAAGGTCTGAACTGCATCCGTATGAAAAATAATATTGTGTTCCTTTAATATTTTCCCTATTTCATCAATAGGCTGGATGGTTCCGACAATATTATTTGCGTGCATAATGGTTACCAGTATGGTTTTATTAGTTATGGATTTTTTTACATCCCATGGATCAACCATTCCAAATTTATCAACCGGGATATAAGTTACATTAAAACCGCGCCTGACTAATTTTCTTAAAGGCATATGAACAGCAGGATGTTCAATTTCGGATGTAATTACATGGTTGCCTTTTTTCTCATATGCTTCAGCCACCCCAATTATTGCAAGATTATCACTTTCTGTTCCACTGCCGGTAAATACTATTTCTTTTGGCTTAGCCCCTAAAGATTTTCCAATTACCTCTCTGGAATGTTCCAGGATTTCCTTAGCTTTTTGTCCTGGCGAATGTGGTTCTGACGCATTACCGTAATAAGTTGTAAAGCAATCATTAATTTCCTTTACCACTTCTGGTAATACCGGAGTAGTGGCACTATGGTCAAAGTAAATATACTTTAAATTTTTATTCATTGTTCCTCCATTATTTTTTAAAAGAGCGAAGTAAAAACTACCACTGATTTTGAATACTGTCAATAATTTATATAAATAATAATCGGTAAAGAGGCAAAGCCATAGCTTGGATTAGATGGTATTATATATATTTGATATGTTTTAATATTATTGTATTATATACAGGTATAGTTGAATTATATATCAGAGCTATTTAAATTTCGTAAAATTATTTCAAAAATTAATTAATTTTAATATAATAGACTCTTGATTTTAAAAGAGTTTATTTTTTAATGGCAAGAAGGTATAAGGATTTTATGAATAAGTTTGCAACAACAATATCATATGTTTTTGATGGATCATTTATTTCCGTGCCCATTTTTTTAATTATATGTCTAATGGTTGTAGATAATAAAATTGAAGCAATTAACTGGGCTCTTCTCTGTTTGCTTTTCGGGACAGTGGTCCCATATCTCTATATATGTTTTTTATATAAGAAAAAGAAAATAAATGATATGCATATATCTGAAAAAGAAAACAGGATAAAACCACTGGTTGTAGCCTGTATAAGTTATATAATATGTTTTATTATTCTATATGTTCTGGATGGACCTTTATTTTTAAAATCCATATTTGCAGCAAGTATAGTTTCCACTGTTATTTTAGCTATCATAACCTATTTCTGGAAAATTAGTCTGCATACCAGCTGGATAACTTTTATGGTCATCACCTTTAATATTTTATTCGGCAGGTGGATGCTGCTTATGATTCCTCTTATTCCCGTAATAGGGTGGGCGAGAGTGAGAATAAAAAAACATACAGTAAACCAGGTAATTTTAGGTGTTGGAATTTCCACCCTAACAGCCTTTTTCATTTATTATAATTATGGATTTATTAATCTGTTTTAAGTATTACTGGCAAATATTCTTTGCAGGAATTCTTTTAATATCTTCTATTATATCTATTGGCTATAATCTGATGAACTTCAGATTTTTTAAATGTTATAGGATGTTTATTATATGTAAAGATTGACATCCTCTCCTGGCTAAAGCAAGGTGAGCCAAACCAGGCACATGCCGAAGTCTGTACTCTACTAATGATGTGTTCCTGTTTCATAGCAGTTTTAAAAAGGCTATCTCTGCTTCTTTTATCAGATAGGTTAAAAGCGGATGATGAACCTGTGTAACCAGTAGGAAATAAATAGTTCTAATAATGATAAGGCAATAGCTATCACTGAAGGTAAAATTAAGTATTTACTTGCAAGCCTGAATGCTCTTTGTGAAAATATTGGAATTAACAGCACCATTACCAGATTTATAAAATAGAAAGTAAAAAAGATTGAGAATGCAACTAAATAATAATAAAAATAACCTAAAAAGTTAAATCTAAGTAAGGTTATTGTAATAAATACTATCAGCATTAAAATATAAATTATGAATTTATGGGGTTTTTTAAATATTTTTTCTTTTTTTGATTCCTTATAATATTGAAATGTAAAAACAGGATAGGTTATTGACATAATTGATGATCCGCACAAGAAGCCGGTAATAAATCTTAAATTATTATTCGTATTATACAAACCAAAATTTGAAGCAAACCCATCAATTATTGTAGATAAGAAAAAAATGGTAAAGACTATGAGAATGTAAAGCGAGGGAAGATCATTTTCTTTTTTTCTAAACATTATAAATAAAATGATAGTTGCGATAAAAAAGCCAGTGTAAATACCGCTGCACCTGGAACAAATTGGCAGGATAATATTACCAACAGTAAGGCTCCTTGAAGATAATTGATGACAGACTGAAAAACCTATTGTTTCTATCAGAAAATTAATCAATGTTAATTTATATTCCTTTCAATATCCTTCTATGTAATGTTCGAATTTGCTAAAACCTTATCAATTATCATAAGGAGTATTTTTTTTCTAATATTATTACTCAAATCGGGAATAAATTTTACATTTCTATCGCCTGGCATATTATAATTATGATATTCTAGCTTCTTATTTGATAAATTTCTAATTAATTATATTTAAAAAAGCAGATATATTAAATCAGGGGTGTATTATAATTTCTAATAAAATTATAGTTTTCTATCTATAATATTGATAGAATTAACCATATTATTTTTAATTGCCTATGAATGGATTAAGAAAGGAATATTTTTTATGATATATGATTTTCATACCCATACATTTTTATCTGATGGTGAAAACAGCCCTGTTGAGCTTATAAGATTTGCGGTCGTTTTTGGGTACAGGTGTATAGCCTTGACCGATCACGGAAGTTATTCAAATCTTGATTTCATAATTTCAAGAGTAAAAAGAGACTGCGAGCTTGCAGAGAAGCACTGGGATATAAATGCAATTCCTGGGATAGAGCTAACTAATATTCCGGCTAAGAGTGTAAATGATATGGCCAGAGAGGCTAAAGGATTAGGAGCAAGGATAGTGATAGTCCATGGAGAGAGTATTGTGGAAAATGTTGAGCCGGGTACTAATTTAGAAGCCGTAAAATCAAAATATGTTGACTTGCTTGCACATCCTGGAATCTTTGCATTGGAAGAGGCAAAACTTGCAGCTCAGAATGGTATTTTTGTGGAAATTTCTTCCAGGGCCGGGCATAGTCTTACCAATGGAATTGTAGTAAATGTGGGCAGGGAAGCGGGGGTTAAGTTCTTAATAAATAGTGATGCTCATAGCAATAACAATTTATTTAAATCAGATATGCAGGAAAAAATAGGCCTGGGCTCTGGTCTGAAAAAAGATGAACTTGATGAAATTTATAACAAAAATTATAAGGAATTTCTTATAAGGATTGGTTACTAGTCTATATTACATTCCTTTAGTTCATCCATGCTCCCTGACCGGTAGCCTTCAAGATCTAAAGTGATATATTCAAATCCTATTTTTTTTAATTTTTTTATCATTTTTTCCCTGATATTGCTTTGAAGTATTTTGGGGATTTCTTCTTTTTCTATTTCTATTCTGGCAATAGGGTAGTGGTATCTTACTCTTA
>JABMRD010000049.1 GCA_013202875.1 Actinomycetota bacterium
CTATTCATTCACCCACGCACTGAAGTGCGTGGAACTCTGCCCTTGCGGGTTTTTAGAATGGATAACAATGAAGAAATAGAAAGAAAGAAAATAGTTGGCTTAAAAGTAATTGCGATAGTAAGCATTATACTTTATTCATTGATATTACTTTCCGGAATATTTTCTTCTTTTGATGAAGCTTATTATTATGGAGTAGATTCAGGTTTAGGTGTCTTTTTTGTCTATTAAATCTTTTTTGGAGGTTTCATTGCTTTATCAATTATTGGTTTAATTGGTTTTAGTGCAAAAAGAAGTTATGCCATCCCAGTAAATAGGGCAGTATTAATATTATTCTCTTTTTGGATAGGAATTATTCCAATTTATATTTTAAATCTATTATTTCAATAATTTTTTAGGAGTATAAAAATGACGTGGTTTATTTTTTCTTTGGGAGTAATATTAGTTTTTTTCTCTTTAGGTTTCTTTTTTAGTGCTTTGAAGATAAGATTTGAAAAAATAGACGTTAATCACATTAAAGAAATATGGCCAAGATATAGTTATGCGGCACCTCAGCTCGTAGATAAAGTCCCTGATTATAAAAAATTTGCTGAATATATTAATTCTTATGTAGGTAAACTAAATAAAACTTCAACATGGTACAACATTGCCAGTGGGATTGTTACTCTGATATCAGGTTTAGCTCTTCTCGTTACATGGTTTTTAAAATATTCCTAAAAAAACTATATAAATATATGAAATTAGAATTTAAATGTAAAGTTGATTCTAAAACCTATATAGGTAATTCTATATTAGAGACCACAATTGAAGATAAAGATTTTACTCTTATACCTGATGGAAAAGGTTTATTAAAGGAAATTGTAATAAGAGTTAAAATTGAAAAACCTAATAGTATAATTTCAAAATTTTCCCCAAGCAGAACACCCGGCGGTAAGCATAATTTAACTATCAAATTAGACGAAAAAGTAACTGGTGAAATAACGGAGCTCCTTCAATATTTAGAAGCAAATATGTCTTTTTTAGGTAATTTAAAAAAGATATATTGTGAAGAACCAAAGTTAACTTTTATACCTGAAAATGATGAGGATAAAATCAATGTTAATGTAATGAGCTTTACAGTACATAAAAAATATCCAGATATTGAGAAAGTATTAACTATAGATGCCTTCAGGAATATTGTGTCTGATAAGAAAAAGTACGAGTTTCTTACAATAGTTATGTCTTTTTTTAGAGAGGGATTAAGGGAGTTTAATTCTTTTCGGTATATTAATGCCTTTTATAATTTTTATTTTATAATCGAGGATTTATACGGGAAGGGGAAAACCAGAAATTATGCAATAGAAGAAGAATTCAAGAAAAATAAAACCTTTAGAGAATTTGTCGATTGGATGATAACAGACCATATTAAAGGAGGGCATAAAACTAGCATTGAGAAATTTTTATCAGAAGAGCATAAATTCTATAATATTGATGGTTTTATTGAATTAATTGTAAAAGTTAGAGGTAACTTGCATCACTTTTCAAGTAAAAGTTCTAAGCGTAAAGGCACCCCGCTTAACCAACAAGATTTTGGAAGCATGGCATTTTTATTATTGGGACTATCTAATAGGAGCATTTTACAAAAAATATACGAAAAGAATAAAGGTATTATCTAAAAACAAAAATATTGTCTTTTCGATTTTTACTATATAGTTCGCTTTATACTTGACACCCTAAGAATCCTGTTATATGTCATTTTTAATACTCGATTACAAATTGTTAAAAAAAGACTATAAATATTTCAATAACCATTAGCTGATTTTAAAATGAGGCACAAAATAAATAAATGAAAAAGGTAAACATATGTTTACCTTTTTTTATGGCCCGTATAATTAAGATTCCATTTATATATATTATTTTTTTAGCTCTTTGTTGGCTGTAAAAGCAATATTATACGATTACAAAGCCTATAGACTTTTCATATTTAACTTCCTTTTAGATAGGTAATTACGAAGAACCTGCCTTTTGTAAATGTAGTATTTTACTTTGCGAGCAATTACCTTTAATTATATTACCTTCACTACCTTTAGAATTTAACAATTTAATAATTGCTGTAAATAATCTTATTTCACTTTCTTTATAACCTTAGATAGACTACCCCAGACTACAGTTAAATCATCTCTTATCTCCTTTAAGTTATCTCCTAAAACAGTGATCTCTCCGGAATTGACCCTATGTGTCAATTGATTTAAATTATTTCCAATCCTCTTTAAATCTACTATAAGATCTCTTATCCCTGGTATTACCGTTATCTTTTTATCTAGTACACACTTTCTGATATATTCACTCTGGCTATAGTATGTTTTGGATCTGTTATCTCTAAAAGCTATATATTCTTTATCATTTAAATAACAGGATATATGATGTTTTCTCTTTCTTCCTGGATGCTTAGGATTTATATTCAAAATGTCTGTCCTTTCTAATTAAAGGGTTTGGGGGTTCCCCCATATTTAACGTATGTGTGCCACACATACGTATCTTGCCGCTATTTATATTTAATGTTCCTTTTATTTACCCAGTTTAAAGTGTTTTAAAATATCATAAAGGAGAGTAGTTTTTAAATAGAAAGGGAAAATTTAAGGGACAAGATTATTTTTAATCTGGGAATTGACTGCGGACTTAGAAGACAGGAGTTTATAAACTTAAACTGGGAAGATATAAATCTTAAAGAGA
>JABMRD010000050.1 GCA_013202875.1 Actinomycetota bacterium
AATTTGAGTATATTTCATCATGCATAATATCAAAATAGTTAGAATTCTTGCCGTTATTTTCTGTGTTTTTATACTTTCCGCAACATGTTTTGCGCAGGTACAACTTTTAAAGGCAGTAATCGTTGGTAATAATAATAAAATGTTTACTCTTAAAAAATATCTTTCAATAAATCAGACTGATAGAAATCAAGAGCTACATAGCCGTACTCATTGGCTCTTGGATTTGCGTTAGGAAAACGCTCAGAACCATCTTTCTTTATGGGTCCAATATTATATAAGGTAGCGACTATTTCAGGTCTATCGGAAATGTCAAAGCCTGCTTTTTTCCATCTCTGCATTATCATTACTGTATATGCAGCTGCATAGAGCAGATTTTGTCTTGAATCGGAAAGAGTATCAATAATTTCATCTCTTGATAAAGAATCAGGGATTATACTTTCAAATTCTTCTCCCAAATAATATAGGCTTTTTGGATTATGAATCTGTTGCTCTACCCATTTTGCTGTGCTTACTCTGATCTGAGCAATTCCAATGGAGTTATCTCTGCCTTTTCTGGCGATGGCTTTATCAAGTGTATGATCAAGAAGGTTGTAGTTCATACGACGATCTGAATAGATAGCACTTGCTAATAATCTTGGAGATAGATGAAAAATTTCAGCACTCTTTATGATATTTGTAGATTCATCCTTTAATAAATTCAGTGTCATTTCTTTATCCTCTGCAAATAAAAAAGAGAAACAGAGGATAAAAATAGTATTAAAAAGATAGAATAAATTGGTGCTTGTTACTGAAATCTTACAAATCTATTTTGATAAAACTGCTTTATACGATTTTACAAAAGTACCTGCTCTGAAATTGATTATATATATACCGCTTGGCTGATCTGATGCATCCCACAGGATATCATATCTACCGGCTTTCTTTATACCCTTTTCAATGATTCCTACTTCTTGACCAAGTATATTATAGGTAATCAAACTTATCTCAATATCTTCCGGTAATTCTATATGAATCGTTGTTGCCGGATTAAATGGATTGGGATAGTTCTGACTGATGCTGAATTGATCGGGAATATCTATATCTGTTACCGGCTTGGGTATCCGAGGTCCTGGAGCTCCATCATCATCAAGATATCGTACATAATGTGTATCCTCAGCATATTCATTATCTCGTGATATACAGACTTTTAAAGTGAAACCACATGTATTATACATTTTTTGGTATACAGTTTGTGTTGTACCCTTTGGTGACCATGAACTTGCACCATCCCACTTAATATACCATTGATAAGAAATTGAGCCGGAACCAGTACCCCCTGTAGAATTAGCATAATATTCCCCTATTTCCATATAATTAAGAAATTCCGGTCCAGTTATATACACTCTAAAAGGAAATGAGAAATTTCTTTCAACACTTTTATAAACTTTATAGTCTTCATTTGTTTGCTCATAGGAATCTGTACGGAGTTTTAGAGTATAAATACCATAAGGATTGCTGATATACCAGCTGAGTGAAACAGGACCACTTGCATGAATATAACTTCCATCTTCTAAAGTCTTAATAAGAGTTGATCCCTTGTAAATCTTTGCTGTCAGGGAATTCCAGTTGGTCACGGTAAAGGTGAAATTCGCTGTAGTATAACTTGTATTTATCTGAAGGTTTTTGATATCTGCACCGTGAAAGTAAGTTCTATTACCCGTTGTGTTTGTCCACTCTTCTGTAATAGCCATATTTAAGTGATGCTTTCTAACACTTGCAATACCAGTAGGTCTATTAATACCTGTTAAACTTGTCAGATATTTTAGATCCCAGGTATATTTATATAACTTGTTTCCTCTTTTGTCAACTACCCAGACATCACCGAAATAGTCAGATTCTACATCGGAGAGATTAGTCCCTTGTGAGAAAGATACTTCTTTATAAATATTCACACTGCCGTTTTCTAATGCCTCTGCTTCAACTAAAAAGAGCTTGTTCAATTTCCAATCTACAAGATAAAGCCTACGATTTGAGGTAGAATTTACACCTGTACCTGATTTTCGTATTGCTATTCCGCATATTCCGGTTAGGTCATGGTAATATTGACCTGTAGATGGATTATAAAGAAATTCAATAGGTCCGTTTTCCCATATAGTTCCGTTCTGTGTGAAAGGAAAAATTTTCCCCACACTTTTATCTGCTACCCATATTATGTCATCTTGATAACTGGTATTACCTCTGTCATCAACTTCAACACAATTTGGTAATGATAAATAAGATGCTCCAAAAGTTACAAAATAATTCGGGTCTATTCTATTATTTGAATTGTCATATTGAAGTTTTACTATGCGACTATTATTAATATCAGCAACATAAATATTTCCCAGACCATCTTCTGCAATTGCTTTAGGATGTTTTAATTCTCCAATTCCGGAACCATATACACCATAAGCTTTTATCCAGGTATCATGGTAGTTGGCATAGACAATACGATTCCATACAGGATCTATTATAAATGTAAGTAATGTATTTTCATCCATGTAAACTATGGAACCCTTATATGACACACGAAAAAGATCTTTATCGCTACTTCCAAATTCATGAATCAAATTCTTGTTTAGAATATAATAACTATATCCACTTTCACCCCAATAATAATTTTCTAAAAAATTCGAGTTCTGAGAGTATATAGAGCTAAAGCATGCAGATACTATAAAAACAACTATAGAAATTTTAAAAAATAAATTATTAATAATGGATTTCATTCTCTGACCTCTTTTAAACGACCATATTTATAATAATGATCAATGTACTCTGCTAATTTGCTATCTGGATGCTTGCTTTTTAACTCCGGAAATTTCTGAAGAGATAGCTCTTTATTCAAACCACTTGTTAGTGTATAGCAATATATACGATCTTTAAATCTAATTGCTTCTTCTACCTGATTCCTCGTGTATCCAACAGAATTAGCGACACTGCCTGGCATTGAACTATGAGCCGCAATTACGTAAGCACTTTCAGGATAGTTATCGACTATGGATTTCAAAATCGGGAAAATCTCGGTTCCAATACTGCTGCCTTGTTTAATCTGATAAGTCAATCTATAAGCTTGCAACAATTTATCCTGCACTTCCTTTTCAATTCCTGTAGATTTTATTATTTTAAACTCAACTATATTTGAAAAAATAGTACCTTTATCAACCATATCATAAGCCATTGCACCATATTTCTTATACTTTTCATTCAAATCATATAACCAGTGGTAATTTGTATTAAGCATTACTTGTAGAGAATAACGTCCTGGGGGAAGCCTAAAAACAAAACGATGATTCTCATCTCTTTCACCAAATATTGCGAGCAAATTGTTTATTAAATATACTTTCTGTCCGGGCTCGACTTTATATCCTGGGTATTCAGGCCTGTATGGAAAATTACCCATACCACCTTTATATTGTAGTTCTTTTCCCTCAGAGTCCTTTAAAATTACTTTACAATATTCTTTAGCTGATGTAAGAAAATAGGAGGAATACATTGTTTCATCACCAATATTTTCCTCAACAGCCTCAAACCAGATAGATTCGTCCTCTAAATAGGTATCCTTATCAAGTGAAAGTGTGATCTTTAATTGAGCATTGAGAACTGAAGGAATAAAAAATAATGCAATTAATGAAGTATTTAAGTAGACAAGAAAGTTTTTTCTAATCATTCTACCTCTTTCAAATACCCATATTTATATTGATAATCAATGTACTTTGATAATCGTCTATCAGGATACTTACTTCTTAGATTAGGAAAATGCTTAAGAGCAACTTCTTTTTTCAAACCCTCAATTAATGTATAGCAATATATACGATCTTTAAATCTAACAGCTTCTTCTATCACATCCCATCTATATCCATATAAATATGCTCCTAGGCCGTGAAATTCCTCATGAGCAGCGGTTACATAAACACTCTCAGGATAGTCATCAATTATTGATTTTAGAATAGGAAAAATCTCAGTTTGAATTGTACTACCCTGTGTAATTTTTCTTGATAACCTGTATGCTTGCAACAACTTATCATGGACTACTTTTTCTATTCCTTCAGGTTCAACTACATCAAACTCAACTATATTGGAGAAAACTGTCCTTTTATCAGCCATATCATAAGCAGCCGGTCCAATCTTTTTTAACTCATCCCTGATTTCTGCCAGCCAATGATAATTTGTATGGTTTATTACCTGTAAAGAATAATGCCCGGGACGAAGATAAAAAACAGAAGAATGATTTTTATCTATTTCACCAAAAATTGCAAGCAAGTTACTAATAAGATACATTTCCTGTCCAGGCTTCATTTCATAACCCTGAAATTCAGGATTATATGGTATAAAAGAAGTACCACCTTTAAAAGTTAGTTCATTTCCATCAGAATCTTTGAGAATCACCTTACAATATAGTGGTTGCGAAACAATAAAATATGATGTATACAATACTTTATCATCAATGTTCTCCAAGACAGCCTCAAACCAGATAGATTCGTCCTCTAAATAGGTATCCTTATCAAGTGAAAGTGTGATCTTTAATTGAGAATAAACTAATGTAGGTGTTAAAAATAGAACTATTATTAAAATTGTAAGAAAAAATAGAAGATTATTAGATTTTTTGTAAAAAGAATCAAAAATTTCCATAGTTATCCTCAATATTTTGTTTACAACTACTCTCCTGATTTGCACCAGTAATGTCTTTGCAAAATCTTGGATTGAGTGTGATTGGTGAAAAATAATGCATTACACAATTAAAATTGAGATCGTGATATATAGAGTAAGCAGTAGCATCAGTTAAACCAGCCCTCTGATGACCAAGCTCATGTACTGCCATTGTTACAAGATATGGAACAATAATAGATGGATTATTTGCATTGTAGTCTATTATATCCTGAGTGAATATCATCGAATATCTTTCATTTGCCGGAGTAGGGGATACATTTGGACCATTATTTAGATTAGTTGATCTGCCAGCAATAAAAATCCCATTAATTTTGTAAGTTGTACTACTATTTACACTTAGTAAGTGCCAGCTAAGTGAATCGCAGTCATACGCTTTTGCATAATTCCTAAGTAGACGATCATTAGTTTCTGGGAAATATGGGTAACTTGGGTCGTATTGGTTATATGGAGGAATTCTAACAGGGTCACCTATTATATGAAATGTAAGACCTACATCAGCAAAAGCATCATATACATAATCAAAACTAAATTGTGTGTTATTATAATTAAAATCTTCTAAATCATAATCTTGCATCCAATCAAATTCGACTACTATACTTGCATAGTCTTGAGCATTAAGAGGTGTTTCGATTTGAAAATGACAGTTAAATAATATCATAAATAGTAAAAATAAGATTGTACTCATTACAAAGTATATTTTCATAATTTTAATCCTCACAATCCATATTTTCTCAAAATCTTCATCAACTTATTCACTTTCTTCAACCTCCATTCACAATTCTCTTCCTTTCTGAAAACAAAATTCTCTCGATGTTTTTTACCAAAATGCCAATTTGATGTAGTATCAGCTGGTGCAGCGCCAAAGTATATCCATGTTTTAGCAATTGCGATGTGTGGATTCAATATCCTTATTGTATCTATTTCCATTTCAAAATCCCAGGTTCCTGTAAAATCTCCTGTCGGAGTAATCAATTGAAACAGTGAATCATCAAACCTATGCTGAGAATTTTCAAATATACTCCTTAATTTCTCCCACAAAAGAAACCGTGCGGTCGTTGTATCGCCTATCTGAAATACCCTTGCAAAACCATCTGTTGTTTTCAGAACAGATTGCTCTCTTATCCCCTGCTCGATGTTATTAATTATAACACGAATCTGTTCTTCATCAGTTAATGGTTTTGGTAAGGGGAAATCCCGAGAAAAAATGAACGAAGATGGTATTGCTAAAAACAAGATAAAAACGGAAAATAATTTTAATGGTCTCATTTCAATCCCTATTATTCTTACGTCAAGGTAGAAAAAAAAATCAAATATGTCAAGGAATTTTTAAATTCCCGGACTTTTATAAAATGGTTCAACTCTAATGAAAATTTATATATATTATTGTATGGTTAATTTGATCAGACAGAGGACTTTCAGATGGTTTGCGGTTGTCAGCATTCTGCAAATGACGGTCATCGGACAGGTTCAGTTTCTGGATTCCTGGATTACGACCCAAATAAATAACAGTCAATACTGGTCTAATTCCTCGCTAATTGCAGATAAAGGAGATATACTCAAGCTGTCCGCCGTTGTTACTGCGCGGGTTGAAAATATGTACTCACAGGTGTATTTGTCGGAAGTAAATCAATTAGTTATGGATTATGACACAATCGCTTCCGGAAAAATAATTCCGTTTAAAAAAGTTTTGGCAGAGCCACCTGAATTGTACTGGTACAGAATAGAACCGGTTAATATTGACACGTTTTATCTTAAT
>JABMRD010000051.1 GCA_013202875.1 Actinomycetota bacterium
CTTCAGTGCGTGGGAATCTACGGGATTTTTCAGAACTTATACTTACTTTCTTTCGTTTGTAAATTTCAGTTGTTTCCGAAAGTTGCCTCCTGATCTAAGGGCAATTATAAATATAGCAAAAAGGAAAGACAGTTGCAAAGGAAAATTCTGTTTTCTGTGGTTTTTATTAGTACCACCCTTTTTGAACAGCTCGAAGACTGTAACCAGCAATTGCGTAGTATAAGAGAATTTCATCAACTTTGTCTCCGGATAGGAATCTACCGACCCTGTTAAATAGGGTGTCACCCTCCATTCCATGTTTTCTCATAAAAACATGAATTTCTATAATTGTATACATAGCATCTATTTTTATAATGTCCCATATATCCGGATCCAATTCATGTGGGTTTATAACATAGATACTTGAAATCCATTCTTCAAAAAGTGAAGCCCCATTTGACAACTTAGCATGCCTTGCTGGCCACTCCATAAGGATAGCAGACATCAAATAACCCCTAAGACAAAGGTCTCGTATAAGGAAATATAATTCATCTAATTCTTGACTAGAAAGCTTTGATAATGGCTTACTAAAATAAGCTCCAAACCGAGGAATATTTGTGGTCATTCGACCGATTCCACGGCTTCCCGGAGCCGCATAATCAAGTTCTGCTCCTATATATAAATCTAAGCAATATGTTATTGCAACAGCATTAAATTCTAACGCTATTTGCTTAAACCTTGATTCCATAGTCTCTGAGGTGGACTCCCCAGGCTCTGCAAAAGCTGGCCAAATAGATGTAAACAATGATTTCAGACGATCTAAAATGTATTGTTGCATTTTTACCTCTTCTAAATAACCTTATTAATCCATGTTCTTTGTTAATATTTTTCTTTTCTACTTAAGCACCCGAGGTCACGCTGGGTAAATAAGTGAAGATATAAAAAGAGAAGCTTCAAATATTAATATTAGTTTTGTAAATTTGGTAGATATTTCCTTTGCTTCTGCTTCCTTATTCATTTCTCTATAATTGTCATAATCTAAATATTACTCCCTATCTGATTTCATCTTCATACCACAACCGGCACAATAATTACCAGACTCCAAATTTTTAAAACCGCAGTGTTTACAAAAAATATACTCTATTTTATTTCCACAATTTGTACAAAATTGAAAATTTATTGGATTATTAACACCACAACTTTTACAGCTAATTTTTCTTATTTCAACTTCTTCTTTTGTTCCAGATATTTCTTTGATGGGTTCAATACTTTTCTGAATATTATTTCTTCTTAACGAATACCCATATATTTCTGTATAGGTATCCAAACTTGTTACGCCCAAGAATTGTTTTCCATCATTTAAATAACAGACAAAATAAATGTTTTTTATTTTTCCGCCTATCATAACTCCAGCTACAGCACCAAATCCAGGAAAGACCAAACCACCCAATACACCCCACGCTGCTGAACTTAAAATACTTCTTCTATTTTCTTCAGTTACAGTTTCGACTCTCAAGACCCTATTCTTTAGATAATATCTAACAAATAATCCTGTTACTAAAGAGATACCACCTATTAAAGAAAGGACTATGGGCGTTCCTTTTCTAAAATCTCCTGCTATAACTTCACTTTTCATTTTATTAGTAGAATCTTTCTATTTTTCAAAAATAACAAGAATTTATCATAATAAATTTTATTATATAATTCCGTTACTATTTAAGGATTAAATTCTATAGTTTCTGCATATTTATCTACTACTGTGTTTTCTACATAATCTGAATATGTAAAAAAAGATAATGTATTTAAGTAAAAATAGTTTTCCAGTTCCCCATCATATGTAGCTATAGAGTGGATTGTTAAGTCGTTTATGATTTCATCTGTAAACCAATTTTCCCACCCTTCAAGGTCATTCATTTTTTATTCTCCAATCTAACGATTCCTTCTTCTGGTTCTTTTAATTTTTTATTATAACTCACCTTACACTATAATACCGCCATTTTAAAATCATCTTTATTTACATGCAGATAAATGTCAGTGGTGTCAAGCCTTGAGTGTCCTAGAAGCTTGCTGATTGTTGGTAGATCTATTCCTTTCCTTCTTAGTCTTTCTGCATATGTATGCCTTAAACTATGAAGGGTAAGATTTTTTCTTATAAGTTTTTGACTCTTTAAAAATTCTGGATATTATATTTTGTAGTGAACATTTTGTTATTCTTTTTCCATGTGCTCCCCTGATTA
>JABMRD010000052.1 GCA_013202875.1 Actinomycetota bacterium
ATTATCCATAGATGACCCTAAGGATAATGAAGTAATATCTGAAGCCGATAAATCCAATGTGAAGGTATCCGGCTGGTCTGTGAACCTTAATTCCCATGATACTACCGGAATCGATAGAATTGAAATCTATTTGAATGGCCCCAGGGATTTTGGGAAATCTATAGGTGCTGTAAATTACGGAATTGAAAGACAGGGTGTAGCCAATGCACTTGGGAATGCAAACTATACTAATTCTGGTTATTCTCTTAAATTTGATGCAAGCAAACTTGAAGCCGGCAGCGAAAATACTTTATATATTTATTCTTTTTCTACTTCAGGAACTTATAATCTGGGCCCAAGAGATTTTAAAATGGAAGGCGAGGAGAAAGAATCAAACGTCATATTTTCAGTAGAAGAGGCAAATCTGAACGATAGCTCCATAGAGATAAGCGGATGGGCCATAAATAAAAATGAAATTCTGGAAGGTAAACCCAGAGACCTGGACATTAAATATTCCACTAGAAAAATAGTTTTCGTCTCTAACAAGAATGGCAATGAAGATGTATTCAGTATGAATATAGATGGTTCCGAACTCATTCAGCTGACTGCTCATCCCGGAAAGGATAATTACCCTGCCGTTTCTCCCGACGGAAAAAAGATTGCCTATACTTCGGATATCAATGGCACATGGCAGATTATGGTTATGAACTGGGATGGAACTGATAAAACACAGCTTACCCGTAATCCCTGGAGGAGCGGTTATCCAGCCTGGTCTTTTGACGGAAGATTTATTTTTTTTGAAGTATATCAGGACGGGGATTGGGAAATATACAGGATAAACAGCGATGGAAGTAATATGAAACGGCTGACATTTAATCCAGGTGTCGATGACTGGCATCCTTACGGTCATCCCTTCCAGTATAAAGTAATTTATGAATCCGGACCAAAAGGAAACGAGGACCTGTATATAATGGATTATGATGGGAAAAATATAAAAAGAATCTCTGATATAAATATGAGAAAAAGAGTTCCTGCAATTTCCGTTGATGGAAAAATAATTGTTTTTAGTGATGATTCTGCCATATATACTATGGATAGTAATGGAGAAAACATAAAAAAGATCAGCGGCTCCCTCGTAAAAAGCAGGCATCCCGATATCTCTCCTGATAATAAATACATAACATTTGAGAGCATTATTGACGGACAGGAAGAGATATTCATTGTTAACCTTGATGGTTCGAATCTTAAGAGGTTAACTTTTATTCCTGGGATTGATTATGATCCTGTTTTTCTATATCAGGCACCTTAACTGATTCGGATCCTGAACTTATCTGTTCTGACTTCTCCACTGATAAATGTTTATATTCCTTTTTTAGAAAACTGAACCGTATCGATGAACCTACAGCAAAACCAAGCCATAAGGACCATATAGTTTGCCTTGAAAAAAGATAGAATGCCAGTTCACTTAACTTTTCGCTGGAGTTAAAAAATTTATTTATGATTAAACTGGTTATAGTGCCTTCGGATAATATAAGACATATAAACGGAAAAATTCCGACAATAAACAGATTCTTGAAACTAAAAAGGCTCCTCTTTATCTTTAACCGCAATATAAGCATTACGGTTATGCCAATACAAAAACCTACCACTAAAAGTGCAGCTAATTTGATATAATTTAGTGCAATTGAGGATAGACCTGTTACTCCGAAAATATCCAGGATATTGTCAAAATAAGAGTAAACAAAAACATAAAAAACTGTATTTATAAATGAAAAAATAATTAAAAAAATTCTCATAATTCATCCTCGCTTTTTCCTATACTTTAATAAAACCAACTGTTTATAATACTACAATCTCTGGCCAATATCACCCAGATATTGAGAAACATAACTGAACACTGTATGCGCTACAACTGAAGCGCCTGCCGAACTGTAATGCATTCCATCAGAAAGATATCCTCCCGGATTTTGTGAAAGGGGAGTCAATACATCTATGACCACTACATCATATTTCTCTGCAATCCGCCTTATTTCATTATTATAATTAGGATACTTTTCTTTAATGGGCCAGTCGATAGGACCGATGAGATTAATAAATACTCTCGAACCCAGGCTTTTTGCCTTACTTACAATACTTTCCAGGTTGGCTGTAAACCCGGAATGGCGGGGTCCCACGTCATTGGTTCCATAAGCAATTATAATTATCTCAGGGTTATGTATGGCAACAGTGCCGTCAAACCTTGCATTTCCGTCACTGGCCATCTCACCACTCTTTGCGCTTGCAATGGTATTGTAATCTGCGTATGGATAATTAGTCTCCAGAAGCTCATCAAATATCTGTACCCAGTTAGACTTTGTTATTAAAGAGTCGCCCATCGCTACAATAGTCATATTAACATTTCCTCTGACATTCATGCTTTTGGATGGCAGTTCAATTTCTCCATTGCTGCTTTCAATTTTAAAATGAATAGTTACTGTTCCACCTGAATTAACAAGATCTTCATTTGCTTTCATCTTGAAAGTTATTTCTTTTTCCTCTTCTATTTCAAGCTCTTTCAGATCCCATATCAGCCCTCTTATATCATCACTCCAGCTGATTCCTTCAGGAGTACCCGACTGGCTGATATAAGTTGCCCCGGCAGGTATGGGACAGATAATTCTGTAACCTCTTTCCGTTTTTTCACCAGTATTCCTAATTATGATCCTTACGTTTATAATCTCGCCGGGCCAAAGGTGTCTGCCGTTTGCATCATATAAAAACGCTTCCGATGTAGTTAAATCAGCAAAAAGGCTCAGCTTTTCCTCTACTGATTTTTCTATGATATTTGATCCATATTTTAATGTACTGCTCACAATAATAAGTTCCTCACCAGTTAAATCATCTTTTACCCTGGTCTTAAAGGAAAAAGTTTCAGGTTTATTTATTTCTATGCTATCAACACTCCATAATACGCTGTTATCCTTATATCCACCCGAGTCTGTAATGGAATTTTCAATTATATCCACATATTCCGATAAGTTACTTTTAATTTCTATACCGGCTGCATTCATATCACCGGTATTCTCTACCACCAATTTATATTTTATAATATCGCCTAATCTTAAAACCCCGCCGTTCTCATCGACGGCTTCCAATTTAAAATTACTAAGATCTGGGCTGCTGTCTACCGTGCTTATTAAATCTGCATTGATATCGTTATTGAAATTTTCTCTACCGGTTTTATAACTAAATTTCGTCCCATCTAATTTAATCAAAGTTCCATTATCCAGCGGTTTTTCTACTTCTACTATAAAATTTACCGCACCTGTTTCATTTCCTTTGACATTTCCAACTTCAAAGGCTAATGTTCCATTAGTGTTTTCTAAAATTTCATTATTATTTGATGATACAAAAACTGTATGCTCCGGTATTTTCAACTCTATTAAAAAATCATCAACGGTTCTTTTCCCTGTATTCTTATAATTTATCATATATGTTATTTGATCTCCGGGTTTTGAATATTCATTTGTATTACCAGATATAAAATTAAATCGTTCATCACTAAAATTTGGAGGATAAATTTTTAAATAATAATACGTAAAAAACGATGCCACTATTACTATAAGAAGTATAACAGCAAGGTAAATCCATCTCTTATTATACTTTATGTAATTTAAAAATTTCTTATGCACTTTTTCTATTTCAATGTTAATATTTATAAAATAGTTTTCTATTATAGCAAAAAACTTATCTTCAAACCAAAAATTTTATTAACCTTTTATCTCCATTTCAATATCATCACAGTCGATATAACCCCCATGAAAAGTTGCACTGAATTTTATAAGAGACTTTCCGGGACCGGTACCCTTAAGCTTCACTATCAGATTAATTTTATCTTCTCCTTCTATTATATATGAATCACTCACCCACATATATATACCATCGCTAATGCCGGGAAACTGCTTAATATACTCATCAGGACCGACTTCCATAAGTTCAATATTGTCCGGAAGTTCAAGTTCGAGTGAATCAATTTTAACGTTCTCCTTATTGGTGTTTTTTATAGTATATTCCACTGTAAATTCCTCGCCAACTTCCCTGACATATCCATCGACTTTATATTCAATTATGATACTTCTATCCAGTTTCAATATATTTACGTATTGATCAAGAGGGACCCGGCTATTAAATTCAACCCTATAAATACTATAAAGATCAATTGTTCTCATATCCTCAACCCCGCCCGTGTGCCTTACTGCGCCTCTATAGCCTGCTTCAAGGATTAAGGGCCATCTATCAGGAGAGTAATTGCCTTTGGGTAATGCAATAAATAAAACCTCATTTCCAAGATGGGATTCTATATCCTTCTTTGACTCAGTCAGTTCATATAAAAACTCCTCCTCAGGACACAGCCCTAATCTTATATGATTTACAGTATGCGATAGAAATTCACATCCGTATTCATCCATCTCAATAATTTCAGGCCAGATAAGTATAGGCCGTATTGGTCTTGACGCATTAGTCTCTTTCTCGAAATATGCATTTGTCTTTCTATCAGCTTCTGTTTCCCCAATTGCGCCGGTAACCAGAAAAACCGTCATTTTATATCCATACTTTTTAAGTATGGGGAAACCATTTGTGTAAACATCCTGGAATCCGTCGTCAGAGGTTATGATTACCGGTCTTTCAGGCAGAGCTTTTCCATGATCTATATAGTTTAAAAGATCTGTAAATGTAATAGTTTCATAATCATATTCTTTTAAAACTTCGCACAATTTATCAAAATAGTCGATATAAAGTTCTATTGCGGCCCCTATATGGTCTTCTATTGCATGCAATCCTATTATCGGAATATAATTCCCTTCAAACGGCCTGACACCGTAAACCATTATACTGTAATCGGGACCTATAAAAGAATTTACCTCATCCGAAGATATTTCCAATCTGCATGGAACCAGAGTATCTTCAGTTATATTATCTGTTAAACTTAAACCGGTATTAAAAGTAATCTTTTCTCCAGCATCTAAAACATCAATATTCCATCTGGCCTCTTCTCCATTGGATATGAAAAGATCAGGGTCATACACAAGGTCTACTTTTACATTTTTTGCCTCTATGCCGCCGCTATTTACAACACTTATATTTACTCCTACACTTTCACCCGGGTATGCGTCACCGCCATTCAAATCTACAAGTTCTATATTGGAACCTGAAAATGACGGCGGCAACTTATCTATACCCTCGCTATCAATTTTAGTACATGAAGAACAATTTATAAAAAGTAAAGAAATACAAGTTGCACAGATGAGTATTACCTGTAAATAAAATGACTTCTTGGGATTTTTCTTTAAAAATTTCATAACCTGTTTTATTCTGACTTTTTATGTCTTGCATCGTAACTGAATATCCGCACGATTCAAAAATATACTATTTTTTTATCTCCATTTCAAGATCATCACAGTTGATAAAAAAACCACCGGTTGTTATTCTGAATTTTATAAGAGATTTTCCTGGTTTGATACCTCTCAGCTCTACAACCAGATTGATCTCACCCTCTCCCTCTATAATATATGAATCGCTTACCCACATATATATACCTTTGCTTATGCCTGGATACTGGTTAATATACCCGGCGGGATTGACTTCTATAAGTTCAATATTGTCAGGAAGTTCAAGCTCAAGGGAATTAATTTTAATGCTTTCTTTATTTTTATTTTCAATGGTATATTCCAGCGTAAATTTCTCACCAAATTCCCTGACATAACTATCACTCAAATAGCTAATTTCAATATTGGCTGCTTCAATATTGACTACTGGTTCAATAACTTTAAAAAGTCTTAAAGTTTCTTTATATCTGTTCCAGTAATAAGTTCTCCCTATCTGTTCCGTATTGAATATAGGTAGTAGTGCCCTGCTATTGCCGACAAAATATACCTGTATATCATTTTCAAGAGCTTCAATCATATCTACTACTGAATACCGGGGATTAGTATGATAAATATATTCTATTTCCTTTTCACCATATTCATATGTATCAACAAACATTCCGACATTGGCCGCTCTTGCAAACACATATATTTTGGAACCGCTCTCCATATTATTAAAAGCTTCATCCCAGAATCTATAAATATCCGGAGGTTCTGAACGATCAACTGTGTGATAATTTTCCAGGATAAAGGAAGAGGGTAGAAAAGCAAAAAATAATAATATAATCGCTATTAAAAAATATTTCAAAAACCTGTCAATCTTTAATATTTTTCTATTTCTTAATGATTTATTAAAAAGAAAAATTGATCCGTTAAGTATCGATAAAAGTCCAAACGCAATATAAAAAGCAATTACAATCATTGAATTCAATAAATAATTTTGAAGCGCATGCCCTGTATATAACGGCGGTACAATAAAATTAAAGATTATCAGTAAAAATGTGCAGATACCAAATTTCTTATTTTTTCTGACCAGAAAAATAAATCCTATTATCGCTATAATAATCAGGACAATACCATAATTATCATAAATTATATTTAAATAATCTTTTAATATCTCAAAAATTCTTAAAATACTTCTACCGCCGAAACGCCCCCCATGCAGTTCTCCTGTAACTCCTCTTCCTGTTACATAATAAAAGAATTTTAAAAAACTGGTCACTTCTCCATGCCCCTGGAGAGACCTTATAGGAAGATATAAATAAGATAGGAGAGGTAAAATAAAAAATAATATACTGATAAAAATTGCTTTTAAACTTTTATAAATCCCGGGATTTATAATAATAACATATAAAAGAATTGCCGGTACCAGGAAAAAGGCAAGAGGGTGATTTGTTAAGCTTAAACCCAGACAGAAAAAGAAAAAATATAGATATTTTCTTGTTCTTTTTTCATTATAAAGAATGGCTGAAAAAATCAATAAAATTATAAAAAAACAATTTAATGTATCAAATTCTAACCTGTTTGCTACTCCCCAGAAAGGTGCGATAAAAGCAAATATCATAGAGCTTATAAAACTTATAAACTCATTTTTTACCAATTTATTGATTGAAAGAAATAAAAATAAGATAGTAAGCGCGCCAAATACCGCAGAAAAGAGATTAAGCCTGTAAGCAAGATCACCAATCGGTAGATAAGTAAAAAGTTTTAAAAACATTGAAAAGGTTGGGTACCCTGTAGGTACCATAAGGCTCATTTCTGGAATTTGGTTTGCATACCAGCTGGTATCTCCCCCAACCAATTTGGGCTCTAAGGTAAGTATGTAAATAACCAATGGGATTATGAGAGAAAAAATTGAAAATATAGCTGTTTTCCTTTTTAGAATTATTTCTTTTATTCTTTGCAACATACGTGCTCCTTAAAATAAATTTTACTATCGGCAGTAGTCTATAAATTAAATATTACGACTCCCGCAATTACTAAAAGATTTCCTATTATTTTTAATCTATCAATGTCTTCTTTAAGAATTTTCCAGGAAAATAACATAATAAAAAAGTAACCCAATGCAGTAAAAGAATAAAAATCTGAAAAATCAATCACCCTCATTGTAATTACAGAAAGTACCGGGACAAGTAAAAATAAAAATATGCTTGTAAGCAGGTGTTTATTTTTAATATTATGAATTAAAGGCTCTTTGAAATTTACTTTTTTAGCTCCTATTTTAAGAACGACTTGCGCCAGAGCAACTAAGAATTGAATTAAAATGGCTAAAGAAATATAAAGCAGCATATATCAGACACCCTCTAATTTTTTACTTGACATAGTTATTATAAAAACTCCAAGGACTATTACGATTGAACCAACTATTTTGGTAACAGTAATGGCTTCCTGAAATAAAACTTTTCCTAAAAACAGGGAAAAAAAGTAATTCAAGCTTAGAATAGGATATATAAATGAAAGCTTGAATTTTCTATGCAAAATCAACCAGAAAGTAAATTTTAAACCATATGTTATTATAAGAACAGATGACCAAAGAATAAAAACACTTGAAAATTCAAGATTTATCCCTATGTACTTACCGGCTATTATGCTTAATAAATTAATACTGACAGTAAGAATGAGTATAAAAATATAAAAAAAATTTTTATTGTTATTTCTAAATTTCATTTCCATATTGCTTTAATAAACCCGTCTGAACTTATGCCGTGAAACACATTTTATACTAAAATTAATTAAATGATAAGTTCTTTTTGTAGTGTTTAAAATTATCCGTAAATCCTATCATTACCCCAACAGGGACAAACACCAGGCTTAAATATTACAATTAATTATATATTTCAGGAGCATAAAACTTGAGATATTATAGGTCTTAAAGATAATAACAATAGTTTTGAAAATTTGATTTATCTTGAAAATGAAGTTGATAATTTATATACTAGGCTAGCAATAAATATTTATTTGTTAATCTGTGTGTAAGGTTTTTTATGGTAATTAATTATAATGATTTAATAAACAAAAAAAAGAAACTAGCTGTTGTAGGCTTAGGCTATGTCGGCTTGCCGTTATTAATTAATTTGGATAAATATTTTAATGTAATAGGTTTTGATGTTAATAAAGAAAAAATTAATTCTCTAAAAAAAGGAATAGATGTAAACAATGATGTAAATAAAATTGAGCTTAGAAATTTAAATTGCGAATTATCATTTGATGAGAAAATTTTAAAAAAAGCAAATTTTTTTATTATTACAGTTCCCACTCCTATTGATGTTCATAATAACCCAGATTTAGAACAAATAAAAAGTGCAACTATGATAGTTGCACGTAATATGCCCCGAAATTCAATAATTGTTTATGAATCAACAGTATATCCGGGATTAACCGAAGAATTTTGTATACCTATTCTGGAGGAAGAATCAAATCTAAAAAATAAAAAAGATTTCTGGGTAGGCTATTCACCTGAAAGGGTAAATCCCGGTGATAAATTTCATACTCTTGAAAATATAATTAAGGTAGTATCTGCTCAGGATAATTATTCGTTAAATATAATTGAGTCAGTATATAAAAAAATTATAAAAGCTGGTGTTTATAAGGCTGAGAGCATAAAAATTGCTGAAGCAGCTAAAGTGATTGAGAATACACAGAGAGATTTGAACATTGCACTCGTTAATGAGCTTTCGATAATTTTTTCAAAGTTAGGAATAGATACCAGAAAGATATTGGAAGCAGCTAAAACAAAATGGAACTTTTTAGAATTTGCTCCGGGACTAGTAGGAGGACATTGTATAGGAGTTGACCCATATTATCTCACATATAAGGCAGAAGAGATTGGATATCATCCAGAGGTAATATTGGCAGGTAGAAAAATTAATGACAGCATGGGTTTATTTATTGGTAATCAAATTCTAGAAAAAATATTAAATAATGGTGAGTTAAAGGGAGCATTAAGAGTTATTTTGCTCGGAATATCCTTTAAAGAGAATGTTAAGGATATAAGAAACTCTAAAGTGATTGACATATATAATTGTTTAATAAAGTATGGTATTCATGCAGAAATTTTTGATCCTATAGTGGATAAGAGAGAAGTAAAAAAATATTATAATATAAATCTTATAGATTATGATGATATAAAAAAAGCGAATGCGGTGGTATTTTGTGTTTCCCATGATTGTTTTAAAAAGATCGATCTTTATGATTTGAAATTAAAGCTAAAAGCAGACAGTCCTTATTTGTTTGATGTTAAGGGGATTTTTAAAAGAGAGGTTGTTGAAAAAGTTGGTTTTAAATATTGGAGTTTGTAATATTGGAATTAAGCAATTTAAAAGTATGTAAGGATTATAAAATTTTAATAACTGGAGTAGCTGGTTTTATCGGTTCAAACTTGTTAGAATTTTTTTTAAGTAAGGGGCTTTATGTAAGAGGTGTAGATAATTTTTCTATAGGATTTAAAAAAAATATAGATGAAGCAGTTTATGGAGCATCAAAAGCAAATAAAGATATAAGATTTGATTTTATAGAAGGTGATATTAGAAATTATAATATTTGTTTGAAAGCTACTAAAGGTATTGATATAGTATTACATGAAGCAGCTCTTGGTTCAGTTCAAAGGTCATTAAATAAACCATTAGAATCTAATTCCGTGAATGTTGATGGTACTCTTAATTTGTTAAAAGCTTCTTTAGAAAATAAAATTAATAGATTCATATATGCTTCCTCTTCATCAGTGTATGGTGACTCAGATAGTCTTCCAAAAACTGAAGAAATGCCTCTTAATCCCAAGTCAATCTATGCATTGACTAAATTAACAGCAGAATATTATTGCCGTTTATTTTTTAAATTATATGGACTGGAAACAATTTCACTCAGGTATTTTAATGTATTTGGAAAAAGACAAAATCCAAATTCTATATATTCTGCAGTAATACCTAGATTTTTGAAAAATATTATGCAGGATAAGCTGCCTGTTATATATGGGGATGGCAATCAAAGCCGGGATTTTACTTATATAGACAATATAATTTATGCCAATTACCTAACAACAATATCTGATAACCCTGCGATTTTTGGTAATTTTTATAATGTAGCATGCGGAAATAATGTTAGTCTTAATGAAATTATAAAAATTATTGGGAGGCTGTTAAATAAAAAAATAATTTCAGAGTACGAGAAGCCAAGAATTGGAGATATAAAGCATAGCCTGGCTTCAGTAGATAAATTAAAAGAAGATACTGGCTATTCTAAAATTATAGATTTTAAAACCGGATTAAAGATTCTTTTAAACTCTTTTATGAAAAAGTCGTAAATTATAAGAACATCAGTATTTGCCGGATATTTTGATAATTTTTTCTTTAGTATTAAATAACTGTAAGATTTAATATAATTAAATTGATATGATAAAAAAACTATTAGTTGCAATTCCTGCATATAACGAAGAAGAAAAAATAGGAGAAGTAATACAAAATATTCCAGGAAAGCTGAGTGGGGTATCTGAAGTCCATGTCCTTGTTATCGATGACGGCAGCACAGATAGCACCGCAAAAATAGCTGGAGATTTAGGGGCAAAAGTAATAAAAAATTACTTCAATATGGGATATGGAGTAGCATTTAGTAAAGGCCTGCAATATTCTTTGGACAATAATTTCGATTTGATGGTCAGTATTGATGGAGATGCTCAATTTGACCCAAAAGATATTCCCAAACTTATTGAGCCTATTATAGAAAATTATGCCGATTTAGTAACTGCTTCTAGATTTATTAATAAAAACTATTATCCCAGGATGCCTTTACTTAAGTTTTGGGGAAATAAGTTAATGTCAATTTTAATCAGCAAACTCATTGGTAAAAAATTTTATGATGTATCATGCGGGTTCAGGGCATATTCACAAAAAACTCTGCTTTCCTTAAATCTCCACGGAAGATTCACTTTTTCCCAGGAAACCTTTATTGATTTATCATTTAAAGGATTAAAGATTGTAGAAATCCCTGTAAAAGTAAAGTATTTCCCATCAAGAACTTCAAAAATTTCCTCCAATCTTTTTACATATGGAATAAATACCCTTAAAATTATTCTTGAAACTTACCGTGATTACAGACCATTCTCATTCTTTTCTTATATTGCCCTCTCCTTTTTTATAATAAGTATCTTCTTCGGATCAATTTTATTATACACGTATATCTCAAGAGGGTCATTCAGCCCCAATATCTGGTCGGGATTCGTAGGGGGTACCTTTCTTTTTATTTCCATAATATTTTTTGCAGTTGGTTTCATCGCAGATGTTATTAAAAGGATTAGGATTAACCAGGAAAAGATTTTATATCTTTTAAAAAGAAATGCTATAAAAAAATAATTCAATTATGTAATTCAATATTTAGATGATTTCGGTCAGAGAAGATAAATAGTATAATATAAGATATTATAAATAATAAAGTGCACCGATAAAATGAAAAGAATTTGGTTTATAAAATTTTTGTATTACCTTTTTTTTGCAATTATTTTTCTGGCAGCATTAATTATTTTTTTAGAAATTACAAATTTTAGCTTCTATAATAACTATTTTAAGGATTTCTTTCATAATATACTAGATATTTTAAATTTTTAATGATTATCCGGTGCTGTTTTCTTAAATCTTCTTTCAAAATAGGGTCTTACAATATATGCAATTCCTCCCCCCAGTCCTATCAGAATTAACATAGATAATATCAGGAGTGAACATAAGAAAGCTTTTTCATTTGCTATCCCCATGGCTACCATAATAAAAACCAGGGAATTTTCCCTTATCCCGATACCGCCAATAGAAATAGGAATCATAGTTATAGTTGACACCACCGGTACAATAAATATAAATGCAGTCAGAGTTAAATCAATTCCCAGAGCCCTGGCTGCAAGATAATAGTTAAGTATAACTGCAAACTGAAGTAGGAAGCTAAAAACCAATGTCTTTATCAGTACCAATTTATATTTTTTAAAGCTCATAAGAGTTTTATAAACATTTGATAGTTTTCTCCTCAGTTTACGCATAAATTTAAATTTATTGGAAATTTTATCTAGCCTAAATACAGAAGGATTAATAATTAAAAAAGCAAGAATCACAGTCATAACAAAAAATATAACAATGGGAATGATTACTGACTGGTTGCCAATAGCGGTAAATCCTAAAAATAAGGCTGCAACAGCATAAGTTACTGCGCTTACTACTCCGGAAAATCTTTCCACTATAATTACTGAAGCAGATGTACTCAGGGGAATATTAGCTTTTTTTGAAGCATCATAAGTTCTAAATACATCTCCTCCAATGCTGGTAGGTAAAAAATTATTAAAAAAATAGCCTATGAGTACAGTAACCGTTAAGGTACCGGTACCCAATCTTACTTTTTGCGTACTTAACAGAGCCTTCCACCTGACAGCGGTTATCCAGATACCAAAAACATGAGTTGAAAGTGAAAGCAGAAGCAAAACTTTATCGGAAGATTTTAAAATCCCGATTATACTCTGGAAATCTTTCAATTGTGTCTTAATTAAAAAAACAATCAGGGAAACACTGATTACAACTCTTACTAAGAGAAGTACTGCTTTCTTATTTTTCCTGTAGAAACAGATTATTTTATTTCTCATTTTTTTCTTTTAATAGCTGCTAACTATTTTCTGGATTTAGCGACTCTGGCTGGTATTCCTGCGGCTATAGAGAAAGCCGGGATATCTTTAGAAACTACGGCTCCCGCTCCAATAACAGTATCTTCTCCTATGCTCACATTATCAAAAACTATAGCCCCTGCACCTACCCAGCAATTTTTCTCTATCTTTATACCGTGGGAAGGCTTTTTCTGCTCAGATATGGGAATATCTACCCTGGAATAATCATGCCCTCCACCAATTATATAAACATAAGCAGCAATTAATGTATTCTCGCCTATAACTACCTTGCTCCCTGAAAATATCTCACTATTAAATCCTATATTTACATTTTTTTCTAATATTATATCCCCATTTTTACAACTTAATATACTGCCTCTCCCAACAAATACATTTTTGCTTATATAAATACCATTATTATTCAACCCTTTAGCATCGAGAACACAGTAGTCATCTATTACTACGTCATCTTCAATAGATATTTTATGAGGATGCCTTATAGTCACCGATTTCCCAAAGTTAACCCCTTTTCCCACTTTCTTAAAAAGCAGGGGATAAAATAAATTTCTGAAAAAAATACCCAGGGCTCCACGCATATCCTGAAACAGCACGGTTATTATTTCGTATTTTAATAAATTTAAAAAACCTTTCTTTCCCACAAAAAGATTAATATATTTAGCAATTTTCGATTTATCTCTGGCAAAAAGTTCCTTTTGTATTTTATCTTCGTATCTTTCTATTTTAATCAACTCCCTTTCCGGTCCCTATAGAATAAACTATAAAACAATTAAAAATATTTCTTAAATATATCCATTGTCCATATACCACTTCGCAGTTAAATGTATACCCTTTTTTAAATCAACCTTTGGCCTGTAGCCTAAAATCCTTTTCGCTTTTGAAATATTAAAAGCCCTATCTTTTTTAAAAAATGCCACCCTTCTTCTATATAAAGGCGGCTCTTTCTTTAAAGGTTTATAAGCATATTCCATTAAGACGGATAAAACTTCAATTGGTTTATAGGGAAAATGGATTCCCGGAGGATTAACTTTAAATTCATCGGCAATAATCCGGAACAACTTATTTAAAGTGGTATATTTATCTCCTCCAATAATAAACACCTCTCCTACCGCTTCCTCTTTCTCCGAAGCAAGTATAAAACCTGAAACCAGATCATCTATATATACCATATGATAAAAGGCTTTTCCGCTTCCAAAAACATAAAATTTCCTTTTTGCTATCATTCTAAACATCTTGAGCAGCCTCATATCGCCAGGTCCATAAATAGCACAGGGCCTGATTACCGAGGCAGCCAGTTTCTTTTCTCTGGCAAATCTTAAAACCTCTTTTTCTGCTTCGCATTTAGATTGTTGATAAACATCCCCGGGGCTGTACGGCACTGTTTCATCGGAAGGTACAGCAGTAACAGAACTGACCACTCCAATAGTACTGCAATGCACCAACCTCGAAACATCATATTTCAGGCATGCTTCTAAAATATTTTTTGTTCCATTATAATTTATAGCCCAATAAGTTTTTTCAGGCAGATTTGACTCTCTAAATGCAGCTGCTATATTAAATACCTTATCCATTCCCTTTACTGCCCTGTCTACATCATCTCTTTCAGAGATATCCCCAATCACAACTTCTACATCGAGATTCCTCAGAAAATCAGTTTTGCCGGTCGGCCTTGCCAGTACCCTTACTTTCATCCCTTCCTCAATTAAACTTCTTACCAGGTGACTTCCGGTAAAGCCGGTTCCTCCTGTAACCAGGACTTTCATATAAATTCTCCTTTAACTTCTTAAATGATCCCTCAAAAAAAATCCCAGATATTCCCTGGGAATCTTCATGAAAGTCTTCCTTCCGATCCTGTCACAATCCCTGCAGGGAATTTTATTTTCAATTACACCAGCCTTAAATGTTTCCCTCATACTTTTTATGATTTTACCATTAAAAATTTCATTTACACTGTTTTTATATAAATCTCCCAGGCAAATTTTACCTTCAAAGTCCTGCGGGCATAAAAATACTCTTCCATCATAAAATATAGTTAACGAATACCATGGAAAAGTACAGGGAATTACCTTCTTATTTTCTTTTTTTCTATTATTTATTGGCCCGTTTATTTTAAACAAGCCACCCCAGTTATGGGGAATTCTTGAAATTAACTTATTGAGAGGAAGATTTTTAAAATTTTTTAAAAAAACATTTTTTTGTCTTATTGTCTCACTTGTGGATAGCTTTCCCCAATCTTGGATAACCTGGATAATAGTATATGGTTTTTTTGACTTCAACTGCTTTTTTATTTTAAGAAAATTGATTATATTGGTTAAACTTTCCTCAAAGCTGGCGCCGGACCTGTTTTTTTCATATATCTCCTTTGTGTAACCGTCAAACGAGAAGGAAATCAAGTCCAGGCCAGCTGATATTATACTTCTGCTCAACTCTTTATCCAGTAGTGTGGCATTGGTATGGATCCTGGTTTTAATTCCACTTTCACTGGCATAAGTAATCATAGGTACCATGTCCTTATTCAGAAGAGGCTCTCCTCTATGAAATAAGTTTATATCATAAACTTTCCCGGAAATCTCATCAATTATTTTTTTATATAGGTTAAAATCCATATTCCCTTTCTGATTGGATGGAAGATCTTTGTTCACACAAAAGCGGCATTTTAAATTACATCTACTTGACAGCTCTATCCAGATTCTAATGGGATAATAATCACAATTGGTTAATTTTAAGCAGTAATTTTTATAAATCCTGGCAAGGTTAAAAAAACAGTTTAGCTTTTTCATTACATACTTATATTTACTATGAAATTATATCTTTAATTACATAAGTAGATCTATTCTGAACTTTATGATACACACGTATAAGCACTTCTGCCAGTAACCCTATAGTAATAAGTTGAACCCCGATAAAAATCATAAATATAGAAAGGATAAACAGGGGCCTATCAGCCAGGGATTGATTGAAAAATAATCTCATTATAATTAAATAAGAAGTCATAATAAATCCAACCGCCCCCGAGAACAAACCAACCAGCCCAAATATCTGTATTGGACTTTGAGAATAGCTTAAAAGAAATTTTAGTGTAATTATATCAAGGATGACCTTTATTGTTCTTGAAACCCCATATTTCGATTTCCCATACCTCCTGCTGTGGTGCATAACAGGAACTTCTGCTACTTTTACCCCAATCCCGCTGGCTATAGCAGGAATATACCGGTGCATTTCGCCATACAGGTTAATATTTTTTACCACTTCTTTTTTGTAAACTTTTAAAGTGCACCCATAATCATGAAGATGGACTCCGGTGAGTTTTGATATTATTTTATTTGCTATAATTGAAGGAAATCTTCTGGTCACAGCCTTATCCTTTCTGTTCCTGCGCCAGCCGCTTACAATATCATAACCTTCATTTAGCTTCTCCAGTAAAACTGGAATATCCCGGGGATCGTTTTGCAGATCTGCATCAAGGGTGACCACTACTTCACCCTCAGCGTAACTAAATCCGGCGCTTATAGCTGACGTCTGTCCAAAATTTTTCCTGAACCTGATAATTTTAAACAATTTATTTCTGCGGTGCACTTTTAAAAGTTCATTAAAAGTGTCATCTACGCTTCCATCATCTATAAGTAACACTTCATATTTTAAGTTAATCCTGGAAAGAGCTTCATCAAGTTTTTTATAAAGTTTTTCAATACTTTCTCTTTCATTATAAATAGGTATAACAATAGATAGGTCTATGCCAGATTTAATTTTTTTTAAAGTATCATTCATTAAATAAACCTTCTTTTCTCTTTTCTTTATACCAATTTACAAACTTAACCAGACCCTCTTTAATATTTGTTTTAGGAAGATATTTTAACATTTTTCTTGCTTTTCTAATATCCGCATAAGTTATAAAGACATCACCCGGCTGGTTCTTAGTAAATTTTAAATTACCTTTTTTTCCTGTAGTGATTTCAATTAGTCTTATCAAATCTATTAATTTAATTGTATTCGAATTTCCTAAATTAATAACTTCAAAACCATCTATCTGCTCCAGACTGCTTAAAATACCAGAAATCACATCGTCAATATAAGTATAATCCCGTGAAGAATACCCGTCGCCATAGATTTCTATATTCTCGCTACTCAATATTTGCCTGGTAAATTTGTGTATGGCCATTTCCGGTCTCTGACGCGGACCATAGACTGTAAAGAATCTAAAACAAAAAATTGATATTTTATAAAGGTTATGATAGGTATAACAAATAAGCTCTCCGGCTTTTTTAGTAGCAGCATAAGGAGATATAGGGAGATCAACATTATCTTCCTCGGAAAAAGGTATTTTCTTGTTCCCACCATAAACCGATGATGAAGACGCAAAAATAAATTTTGAAATATTATATCTTTTGCAGCATTCAAGTAAATTCATTGTACCCAGAATATTAACTCTTTCGTAAAGAAGAGGATTTTGTATTGACGGTCTTACCCCGGCTCTTGCTGCCAGATGAATCACCATATCAATACTATTTTTTGAAAATATTTCCTCCATCTGGTCAAGACTGGTGATATCCGAACGGTAAAGCTTGAAATGGCTGCTGCCTGTGACTTCTGAAAGGTTGTTTTCTTTTATTGCAGGACTATAAAAATTATCAAAATTATCAACACAGATTATTTTCGATCCCGAATCTATTAATTTTTCACAGAGATGAGAGCCAATAAACCCCGCCCCGCCGGTAACTACTATGTTCATTTTTTAAAATTTCTGTAATTTAATAATTATAAAACGAGAATTAGTTTAAAAAAATTTTAATTTCTGCTTCCAATATAATCTTTTAATGCTTCCTTCCAGTTCCTTAAATCTGCCAGGCCAATCTTTCTTAAATTTACATTATCCAGAACTGAATATTTTGGCCTTCTGGCTTTCGCTTCAAATTCTTCAGTAGTTATAGGTAATACACCAGTAGATAATTTCATAAGTTTAAATATTTCACATGCAAATTCATACCAGGAGCAGTCCCCGGTATTGGTCATATGATAAATACCGTAATTTCCGGTCCGTATCAGTTCATAAAGCTTCTCTGCTACATCCCTGGTGCTGGTAGGAGTAAGTATCTGATCATTTACAACCTTTATTACTTTTTCTTTCTTTGCCAGCTTTATCATCAGTTCCACAAAATTTATGTTTCCCTTACCCACGCAACCGGTATATCCATAAAGTCCGCTGAGCCTTATAATATAATATTTCTCAAGTATATATTGTATCACCTGTTCTCCTGCCAGCTTGGATATACCATACAGGCTGAGCGGCCTGGCGCAGTCATCTTCCACATAGGGTTCTTTCTTCTTTCCGTCAAATATGTAATCGGTGCTGAAATGCATAAGAGGAATATTTATTTCCCTGCATATCATTGCCAGATTCTTAACTCCTATCACATTTACTTTAAAAGCAGATAGGACTTCATCTTCACACAGGTCCACATCGTGGAAAGCGGCGGTGTTTATAACCAGTTCAGGATTAATCCTCTTTAAGATATTATCACTCATCTTGTAGTCACAAATATCAATATCCTTCAGGCCAACCAGACCTATTACTTCTATTGCTTTCCTTTTAAAATAATTACTGATGTCTGTTCCAAGCTGTCCGTCGACTCCGATTAAGGCAATTTTTACCATTAAATCTCCTAAACTAAATACTCTTTTATCGAACTAAAAATTTTAAAACAAAAAAAATGCAAATTTCAACCAGTATCAATACTGCATATGAAATTACAGGGCCAATAATTTTTCTTCTTCTACTAATAAAAACAGTTATTCTTAAAATTTCTATAATAATTATCCCCAGTATAAAGAGATAAGTAAAAGTAAAGTATTTATTGAAAAATAATTTACTGAAGAATTCAGAAAAGGGATGCTTTTGGTACCAGGGCTTCATTCTGAGCTGATCAAAGTAGTCCTTTTCTATTCTGAATACACTGTTCTCTGGATTTTCTAAAAATCCGCCTACATTTATCCTGGAAAAATCGTAATCGTAGCTATCATCTATCTTTAAATCAAACTCCAGATAAGTGTAATCCTTTAAAGTAAAACTAAACCCGTCTGAATAGTCCTGGCTATCCAGAGTGGCCGAAAATTCAATTTTATCTTCCCCTATTTTAATTACGTCATTTTCTTGTTCCCACTCTTTTAACTTATATCCGGTTATTTTACCATCGGTTAAAATCCTGCCATCAAATTTCGAATCTTTACGGTCTGTGCTCCACTCTACAAATACCTTACTGTTCTCTTCCCATATATAGTAACCA
>JABMRD010000053.1 GCA_013202875.1 Actinomycetota bacterium
CACTAAAACACCTGAGGGTGATGAGTCTCCTGTAATAAAGGATAAGAGTTTTAGATTTATATTTAATATCCTTGCCGATAAGCCTGAAACAGTAGCTAAGTTCTTCATTCCTAAAATGCTTTCAAATATTAAAAACGATGCACATATAGTCTGGTTGACAAAAGCAAAAACAATTTGGAGATTTATAACTTTACCATTTAATAAGCGCCAGCTGATATAGTAGTGTTAGCCATCTATTAAAATTTAGGTTCCGGTTAAAAAGTTGCAAGAGAGGATCAATATGATACAGGGATATAAAATTTATTTGACCTACAGGTTCTAATACCTACTTTCCGTTGGCTTTTCTATTCTGGTTTCTTTCATTTTCTCCCATATTTTCTTCATTGCTCATATTTTCTTTATTTCCAGCATCCTCATTATATCCACTATGCTCTTCTGTATCCTGGTTATGCTGTCCGTATTTATTACGGTATTTATTCTTTATATTATTAATTGTGGTGACTGTTTCTTCTTCATCTCCGGCTTCAAAAAAATTATATTTTTTGCATTGATAATATTCTTCGTCAATTTCAAGCAGAAGTTCTTCAATTAATTCTATACCGCTATCCTGGCCAGCTTCCATTAACATATCGGCTTCATATATCCTATTGTTTAATAATTTGGAATGAAGCTGTCCTTTTTTTGATTCAGGATAGAAAAATAACTGTATGCTTTCTGCTGTCCTTTTAACCGGGTAAAGATTTTCTCCCGGCAGACTATCCTGGGAAGCATAAACTGTTCCTGCGAAAGAGAGAATTGTTACTACTAAAACTGTTATAAATACTATGGCAGGCTTTAAGAGAGAAACTCTTCTACCGGAGCCAGGAGCGGAAGTTTTGCTTTTAGTTTTACCCATATCCGGTTCCGCGCTATTTTTGGCAGAACTATAGATTTTATTAAGGCTGCTTTTGATATTTATGTCTTTTGGCTTTATATTTTTTAGGTTCTCCAGATATTTTATTGTTTTAAAATATTCTTCCAGCGTATCCTTATATCTACTATATTTTTTAAGGCAATATTTTATACTGTAACCCCTGCTTATTAATTTTAAGCATTTACCAAATATTTTTTCAGTTTTCTCATTCATATTATTATTTATATATTTTTTATTTATTATTTTTAATTTCATTTTTTAGTTTTGTTATAGCCCTGAATAATATTCCCCTGATTGTGGATTGGTTTTTCCCGAAAATGTTTGCTATGGTTTCATAGTCAAAATCTTCCACAAATTTCAAGATGATTATATCTTTCTGAAGTTTTGTCAGTTTACCCATAGCATCTATGAGTTTAAAGTTTTCAAAACCCAATTCTTTTTTTAATATGGAACTATTTTTCAGCAGCATATCATTTCCAATCAAGTCATCGGCTGTTTCTTCAAGAGGTTCTTCTTTTGCATACCTGGTTTTTCTTCTATAGTGGTCCATCAGTAAATTAGATGCAATTTTATAAATCCACGCCTGGAAAGTTTTTGCATTTAAGTTAATTTTCTGTAAGTTTTTATATACCCTTATAAACACTTCACTGGTCAGGTCTTCTGATAGCTGTTTGTCAAATAACTTTAAGTAAAAGAACCTGTATATTCTGGGTAAGAACTGGACATAGATTTTTTCAAACCATATATTATCGCCGCTCTTTTTAAAATTTTTCAGGCATAAATTAATGTTTGCCATTTAACACTTGCTGCCGTATTTTTAAATTTCTTGCAAAGAACCTGCAAACATTAATTATATACTAATTCTATTTTAATTTTCACAGCTTTGGTTTCTTGCTGTCCTGGATATATTTTTAATATAGCAGACTATGGTAGGCCAGTTTAATATAAGGTGGAAAATGACTAGCAATACCAATATAATCGAACCCCAGTTATGTAAAAGTTTTAGTGAACTTCTGCCGGTAAGACCGAATATGGATTCAGCTGTTTTTAGTCCTCTATTAGTTCCGGGACCGGATAGGCTCAGCAGCAGTATTATTCCTGTTATTGCACTCAGTAAACCTGCAAGCAGTAATAGTATATCCACTATGATTTTTGATTTTGTTTTAAGTCTTATTTTTATTTACCTCCCATTATTTTTTATATTTTTGTATCCATTGTTCTCATTACTGGTTCGGTTTTGATTACGAGAAGTATCGCCGCCACACTCACCATTGGCGTCTTGGTAATTATAATTATGCTCATAATTATAATTATAGTTGAAACAATTATCCTCATTACAGTTTTTATTTTCGTGATTGTAATTATACTGCCAGGAGTAACAATTGTTTTCAGTTTCACAATTACCATTTTTTTCAGTTTTACCGTAAGCATTATCATACTGATATTTGTTTTCCACGCTGGAAACGCTGCTATCATTTTTATCATTTGTGGTTAAAACGGCAGTATTTAATTTTGGCTGCTCTATCCGGTAGGCATAAATAGACCCTGCAGCACCAAGAGAAAGAACAGCTGTGATTATTATTCCTATGATAATTTTTTTAATCATTATGTGCTCCTTTTTAAAATATTTTTATCCTTACATAGATATAAACGGAAAAAGTTATTATTTTGTTGGTTTTTAAAAAAAATTGATGTTACAAGCATTAAAAATAAAAAATCTGGGAAAAATTACCTTTCCCGCCTCCTTACCAAAGAAAATATCGTCCTATCAAGCATGGGAGATTGAATCATTATAAGAAACCATACAGATACTCTGCACCTGCCAGAGTTAAAATAATTTATTAATCACTTTAGGACGACGTTTTTTTAAGAACACCTCAGAAAGATGAAGTTGATTTTATTCTGGAATCTGACAGGAAAGTAGTTCCAGTGGAAATAAAAATAAAAAATAAAATTGAGGCCTGGTTTCTCAAGAAACCAGGCCCCGTTTTATTAGCCTTTGAGAGAGCCCGCCAGTAACCCATGCAAAAAGTAGCTGCAGATAAAATTGAAATATTATTTTTTTCTATTACGGGTTGCTACATCAAATATAACAGCACCTGCAAGCACAGCGGCTCTGACGATATACTGGTATGATATATCTATGCCCATAAGGTTCATGCCATTTGTCAGTGACATCATAACAAACGCACCGATGATCGACCCTGTGACCTTGCCGACACCGCCGGTTGCTGATGCACCGCCGACAAAAGCCGCCGCTATTGCATCCAATTCAAAAAGTTGTCCTGCCGTAGTTGTAGCGGATTGCAAGCGGGACGCGAACATGATGCCCGACAGACCGGCAAGCATACCCATCGAACTAAAAACCACATAGGTTATTTTCTTTACACTGATACCGCTTAACTCAGCCGCCTCCGGATTTCCACCGACAGCATAAATATGTCTACCAAGAAACGTCTGTGTCATAATGAAATTATAGATTAAAATCACACCCAATATGATTACCGCAGTCCATGAGAGACCTCTGTATCCTGAAAGCACCCAGGCGATACAGCCGACCACGACTGACACGAATACCAATTTAAGGATGAACATTTCCACCGGCAATACTTTAAAGTTGTAGGACTGTGTCTTTCTGCGGTCCTTGATTGAATTTATGATGAAAAGTAGAATGACCAGAACCCCGAGGATAAGAGTTAATTTATGTACTCCTGGTAAAATACTAATGCCAGGAATGTCAGGTATATAGCCGTTGCTTATGGCGTTGAAGGCAGCATTTGGAATAATTATCGTACCAGTCCTCATAGTTGCAAGCTGCAATGCTCCCCTGTAGCCCAACCATCCGGCAAGAGTTGCCACAAAGGCAGGGATACCCATCTTCGCTACCAGGAAACCAGGGGCAAGCCCTGCTATAGCTCCGAAAAGTAGGACAAGCGGTATGGCAATATATACAGGCAGGTGCCAGCTTACCATAGCGATTGCTGCTACCGCGCCGAGAAAACCTGAGAGATAACCAACCGACAGATCTATATGACGAATGATAATGACTAGTGTCATACCGACCGCCAATACCGCTATATAGCCTCCCTGATTTAGCAGGTTGCTTATGTTTCTAGAAGAAATAAAAGCGCCTTTCGTTGTGATGGTAAATATTATTATTATAACGAACAAGACAATATACATACCGAATTCACGGATATTATTCAGCAACATTTCCTTTGCCTCCTTGATAAACAATATCCCGGATCTTCTTGTACCCATCAGTCAACACCCCTTTCGGCAAAGTCATCACGGGCGCCGATTATGTAGGCCACTACCTGCTCCCGGAACTCATCAAGTTTACCGATAACGGGACATTCACGGACCTTACGCCCCTGGCGCAGCACTATCATCCGGTCGCTCACCTCGTAAATATCTTCCAATCGGTGACTGATGATGATAATTGAATTGCCCTGTGCCTTTAGTTCATTTATCAAATCGATTACTTTTCTAATAGCCGCCACGCTCAGAGCTGCCGTGGGTTCGTCCATGATGGTGACCTTGTTGTTGAAAGCTGTAGCGCGAACAATTGCTATCGCCTGGCGCTGGCCACCGGACAGCCTCTCTACTATAGAACGTACAGAAGAGATATCAATCTTGAGACGATCCAGCAGGCGTTTTGTCTCTTGCTCCATGTAATGTTTGTCCATCACACTGATCGGACCTAGTTTTTTGCTCGCTGCCTCACGTCCCAAAAAAACATTGGCGGCCACGTCGAGGTTGTCAGCAAGGGCCAGGTCCTGATACACCATCTCGATGCCAATCCGACGCGCATCCGAGGGACTTGCAATATGTGTCTTCTTGCCTTCGATGAATATCTCTCCTCCATCAGGGATGTATGCCCCACTGAGAATCTTCATCAGTGTAGATTTTCCTGCGGCGTTGTCGCCCACCAATCCCAATACTTCATTTCGTTTTAGTACAAGGTCTACCCCGCACAATGCCCGTACACCACCAAAGTTCTTCTTGATGTTCCGCATTTCCACAATAGGTGTGGCTTCTATCATGGGTTTCCTTCCTTTCTCTAAAAAATATAAAAAGTTATTACTGCACTTAAAAAAAAATTTTGTACTTCTGACCTAATTAAAGCATACCCTCAATAATTAAGAAACCTTTCGCTTCGCTCCGGGTGACACTCCTTTTTCGCAGTAGACTCAGACATTATATAGGAATAGTGATGGACTGACCCATCACTATTCCTGTTTTAACTAGCTTTTATTTTTTTATTCCAATCCGGTAAATTCGCTAGCATCCCAATAACCGGAGTCAACAATAGCAGCCTGTACATTGCTCTGGTCTACAGTAACAACTGCAGACGGCTTGGCAGGAACATCAATAACGCCATTGTTGTATGTATTGGTTTCTTCAGGTGTACC
>JABMRD010000054.1 GCA_013202875.1 Actinomycetota bacterium
AATAACCCTTCGGGCACCGGCTTTCTTTAAAATATCAGGGATACCTTTTTCAAGAAGAGCTTTTAAACTTTCCTTCCGGCGCAAATCAATTTCATAATCAATGCGCTTAAATACAAAATATCCAAATTCATTATAAATCTCTTCTAATATCTGGTTTACGGTCATACCTGTACTGCATATTATTTCTAAAAGTTTTAAGCCTATAAGCATCCCGTCTCTTTCCGGTAAATCTCCTCCTGCCCAGAGACCTCCACTTTCTTCACCGCCTATGATAACCCCGCCTTTTAAAATTTCTTCTGCTATGTATTTGAACCCTACTGGAGTGGTAATAAGCTCCAGATTATATTTCGAACATATTTTATCCACTATAGAGGAAAGATTTACTGACTTCACCACCTTACCTTTCATTTTCTTTCTAGTGGCCAAATACCATAAAACTATAGCGTAAATATGATGTGCGCTAATATAATTCCCACTCTCTCCCAGGAGGGCAATTCTATCCCCATCGCCGTCCAGACAAATAGCCAATTTACATTTCTTATCCTTAAGGATACTTTCAGCTTCAGCAAGATTATCTCCAATAGGCTCTGGGTTTATACCTCCAAAAGCCGGATTTAGAGCTGAATGTATTTCCGTAAGATTTTTAGGATTGAATGTTTCGATAATGCTTCTATATATACCCCGTGCTGCTCCATACATCGGCTCCAGAAGCAGACCAAAGTCAAAATCTTTTATAACATCCCTATTTACCTGACCGAGAATATTTTTCCGGTAGCCGGATATAAAATCGACTTTTTTAATATTGTTGCCGTTACTCCTCTTAGAATATAAAAAATCCCTGTAATTTGAAGTATTTTTAAATACTTCACTGATTTCATCTTCGATCTTCATTATTATGTCCATAGGAGCCGAGCCGCCAAAAGAGTCTTTAATTTTATAACCATTATAATAATAAGGGTTATGACTTGCAGTAATCATAATCCCCAGGTCAGCTTTCCTTTCAAGCACAGCATAAGAAAGAATAGGTGTTGGAATAATCCGGTCAGAAAAGTAGACGTTAATATCGTTTAGCCTAAAGATTTCCGCAGCTGCTTGAGCGAACCTTTCGGAGAGAAATCTGGTATCATACCCTAATACCACACGTGGTTCCCTGCTATCTCCTACTTTTTTCTTAAGGTAATTGCTCACCCCCTGTGAGACGGCTTTTACTTTTTCGAAAGTGAACTGGTCAGCTATTATATCTCTCCAGCCATCAGTTCCGAATTTTATCATTGTTTTTTCCATAAGTATAACTTCCTCAGGTAACCAATTATTACATTTGTTTTTTTAAATAATTATAATCGTATTCAACCATAATTTTTACCAGCTCGTTAAAACTAACCTTTGTTTTCCACCCCAGTTTTTTTTCAGCTTTGGAGGAATCTCCCACCAGAAGATCCACATCAACAGGACGGATAAAACTTTTATCGATTTTTACATACTTCCCCCAGTCAAGATCCAGGCACTGGAAAGAAGCCTTAACCCACTCTTCTACTGAATGTGCCTCTCCTGTACTTATAACATAATCTTCCGGGGTATCCTGTTGAAGCATCAGCCACATTGCTTCAATATAATCTTCTGCATATCCCCAATCCCTTTTTGCATCTAAATTTCCCAGATAGAGGCTATCAGCTAACCCCAATTTTATTTTAGCTGCACTATAAGTCACTTTTTTGGTAACAAATTCCAGACCCCTTCTTGGGGATTCATGGTTAAAAAGTATACCGCTGCAGGCAAACATATCATAACTCTCCCTATAATTTACAGTCATATAATGACCGTAAACCTTTGCCACTCCGTAAGGACTGCGGGGATAAAACGGGGTTTTCTCATTCTGGGGAATCTCTCTCACTTTCCCAAACATCTCCGAACTGGAAGCCTGGTAAAATTTTACATTCTTATTCATATGCCTCGCCGCTTCCAGCACCCTGGTTACTCCCAATCCTGTAAATTCACCGGTGAGCACCGGCTGCTTCCAGGATGTAGGTACAAATGACATGGCACCAAGGTTGTATATCTCATCAGGTCTAGATTCTTTTATTGCATCTATTATAGATAACTGGTCCAAAAGGTCAGCCTGGACAAACTTCAGCTTATCCCTTATATGCTCTATTCTGTTAAAGTTCTCAACTGATGACCGCCTTACCATCCCATAAACTTCATATCCCTTGTCCAGTAAGAACTCAGCCAGATAGGACCCGTCCTGACCGGTAATTCCAGTAACAAGTGCTCTCACTGTTGCCTCCTCTCTTAAAATTTTTCAAAAAGAGTTTTATTATATAAATTAAAGTTTAAAAAGTAATTTGCCCCTCAGGGATACTGGAATTTACATTAATCTTAATGCCATCCTTTAAAACATTATTCTTTTCAATTTTACTGTTATCTCCAATGACAGAGTAACCTTCTACCCTTACATTCCGGCCAATCACTGCATTATTTGAAATTACAGATTTTTTTATAAGGCAATTCTTCCCAATTTTGCAATTGTTAAAAATTATGCTTTCAGAAATTTCAGCTCCCCCGGATATAAAACAGTCATTCCCAATTACCGTAAGCGGCATTATTTTAGCACCTTTCTCTATCTCGGTTCTCTCACCAATAACAACCGGTCCGGAGACAAAATTATTTTTAAAATACTTTGAACCCTTCCCTATATATATATTTTCCAGCACTTCTTTATATGGAAATTTAAAATTTACCTTCTTATTTAAAATATCATAATGAGCCTCCAGATACTTTTGCGGAGTTCCGACATCCAGCCAGTAGGAGTCTGAAACATATCCATAAATCTTACATCCTTCACGTAATGCCCTGGGGAAAAGTCCTCTTTCGAAAGAATAATTTTCACCTTCCGGCGCTAACTTCATCACATGCGGTTCGATAATATACATCCCTGCATTAATTAAATTAGTAGTAATTTCTTCCTGGTTTGGCTTCTCCAGAAACTGCTTAACCTTTCCCTCACTATCGATAGGTACCAGTCCATAAGATGTAGGATCTTCAACAGAAGTCAGCGATATAGTTATATCTGCTTTTTTCCTTTTATGAAAAACTATCATATCAGTCAAATCCAGTGAAGAAAGAATATCACCATTGAATACCATAAAACATTCGCCGCCTAAATATTTCTTTACATTTTTTACTCCTCCGCATGTACCAAGCGGTTTTTCTTCCTTAACATAGGTCAGTTTTAATCCAAACTTACTGCCATCTCCAAAATAATTTTTAAAATTTTCCGGAAGGTGGCCGGTAGAAAAGATTATATCTTTAATCCCGTGAGATTTAAGCCAGAAAATAAAATTTTCCATGAAAGGTTTATTTATAAGCGGCAGCATTGGTTTTGGATTTAAAAAGGTAATTGGACGTAATCTTGTTCCCTCTCCACCAACTAATATTACTGCTTTCAATCTAACTCCTTTTCACCTTTAATTTAGATATGTAATCCAGCATTCTGCCTCCAGTAATTGAGTGTATCCTTAAGTGATGTTTTGATAGAATACTCAGAAGCCCAGCCAGTCCGGGCCTTTAATTTGCTGTTATCTCCATACATAATTTTAACATCAATTGCCCTTAATTTGCTCCTGTCAACCTTCACTTTAATATCTGACCTTGTGCTTAATGATACAAGAATATCAAGCAAATCTGAAATCTTCTGCTTTTGGCCTGAACAAACATTATAGACCTGGCCCTCACTTCCCTTATTTATTATATAATTGTATGCTTTAACTGCATCCCGCACGTCTAAAAAATCCCGCTGAGACTGGAGATTGCCAGCACTTATTACCGGGTGCTGACTGCCGTTCTCTATCAGAGCTATCTGCCTGGCAAAATCTGAAACAACAAATCTTTCTGACTGGCCCGGGCCAATATGGTTGAATGACCTGCTTATATATACCGGGAGTTTGTATGCACCATAATAAACAGAAGAGAAAAAATCCAGAGCTGATTTACTGATAGCATATGGATTTTGAGGATAAATCCTGAAATTTTCATCAATCGCTTTATCTTCATTATCAATTTCTCCATATTCTTCAGCAGTACATACCATAAGAATCTTGCAGCAGGGACAAAAATTCTTAAGGCCCTCCAGGATATTTATTCCTCCAAAAACATTAATCCTGAAAGTTTCTACAGGATTCTCCCATGAATAACTAACCGAACTCTGCGCTGCAAGATGATAGACCTGCTGCGGTTTGAATTTTTTTATAATACTGAAAATCCTTTGCCTGTCAGTTAAGTCTGCTTCAAGAAGTTCTATTTTGCC
>JABMRD010000055.1 GCA_013202875.1 Actinomycetota bacterium
CCCCAACACAGCCGACCCCAACACTTTGACTGCTGCTGATATGACTTTTACAGATCAGAATGACAAGGTAAGCGTTAAGTTTCTGATAAATAATATAAGCGGAAACAATCAATCCGACAAATTGATAATTGATACTTTTGATTTTTACCTGTTTGTAAAAATCAAATAAAGCATGTCAGGAGTGCTTAAAATAGAGATTGAACTCGTGTCAAAAAACCGTTCCTTGACACACAATGGGGTAAGGACACCTGTTATTGGAGCTCATACCGATCCTGGTTTAATTGGCATTATTGTGAGCAAACTAAACCGTGAGATTGCGGATTTGTTTATTTAGCTGTTTTCTAAATCTTTTTGCCCGAATACTATGGCAGAATAAATCTCCAGGGATATTGTTCCGGAAGTTTTTAAATACCGATCAACCCTTTAAAACTCCAAGAGGTCTGAGCCTTACTGCTTTTTTTGATATCCCGGCGTAGTGAGTCACATCCACCACCCTGGTTACATCCTTATAAGCCTGAGGAGCTTCTTCTGCCAGCCCGGACATACTTCCAGCCATTACTATAATTCCTTTATTAAAAAGCTCCTTTTTAAGTTCACTCCCATTTATATTTTTCTTTGCTTTCGTTCTGCTCATAAGTCTTCCCGCGCCATGACAGGTAGAACCAAAACTCTCGCTCATTGCTTTCTCGGTTCCCAGCAGTATGTATGAATACCTGCCCATGTCTCCCGGAATTATTACCGGCTGGCCTATACTCTTATATTTATCAGGAATATCTTTGTGCCCTGGAGGATAGGATCTGGTAGCACCTTTTCTATGAACACAGACTTTCTTCAATTTACCATCAACATTATGCTGCTCAATCTTGGCTATGTTATGGGATACATCATAAATGGTGCCCAGACCTAATTTCTCTGAAGATTTTCCAAAAAATCTTTCAAATGTTGTTCTTACCCAGTGAGCAAGGCAATGCCTGTTTACTATGGCATAATTAACAGCACAGGCCATAGCTCCATAATATCTTTTGCCCTCAGGAGAAGAAACAGGAGCACAGGCTAGCTGCCTATCCGCCAATTTTATTCCATACTTTATGACAGACTGCTGCATTACTTTGATATAATCACTGCATACCTGATGGCCAAATCCCCGGGAGCCGCAATGTATCATTATGATTATCTGATCTTTTTCCAGACCCATAGACTCTGCCGCTACAGTATCATATATCTCGTCTACTGCCTGGATCTCTAAAAAATGATTCCCGGACCCAAGGGTTCCTATCTGGCCAATTCCTCTATCCATAGCAAGACTGCTGACAAAATCAGTATTGGCGCCCGCCATATAGCCATTCTCTTCTACGAAATATTTATCTTCTTCCCACCCATAACCATTTCTAACGGCCCAGTCAACACCTTCTTTTAGCAGCTGCATTAGCTGATTTTTGGATAACCTGATTTTACCCTTGCTGCCCACTCCCCTTGGTATATTGAAGGATAAAATACTCATTATATCTTGCAGCCTGTCTTTAATGTCCCCGATATTTAAATTGGTCCGCAGGGTTCTTACTCCACAGGATATATCAAAACCAACACCGCCGGGAGAGATTACTCCATTATCCTCATCAAAAGCAGCCACTCCGCCGATAGGGAACCCATATCCATAATGTATATCAGGCATAGCGTAAGAAGCCTTTAATATACCCGGAAGAGTTGCAACATTTATCACCTGATCAATAGTCTTTTCGCTGGCTGCATGGTCAAGTAACTGCCGGTCGGCAAAAATTATCCCCGGAACCCTCATACCATATTTTTCATCCTTCTCTATTTCCCATTTATAATCGTTTATTTTGTTAATCTTATAATCCATTATAGTAAATCCCTCCTTTATCACACATCGAAAATAATCCTGCCTTTCCAATCACAATACCTGTCATCTCTTTTTATTTCAAGCATATGATAAGTCGGCGCTTTAATAGCTATCTTTATTTTATGCTTGTTCAGATCTATTTTTTCTCCGGAAATTTCAGCAGTCAGCACGAGATTCCGGCCCTTTTTATGAATTCCACCAACTTTAAATTCAGAAAATAAAACATCATCAACTTCATATAAGTACAATAATCTCTCCAGCCATAATACCAGCAAATCCTCATAGCATGTATCCTTCTGGCTTATTTTTATATTCCTTTTCTCCTGAGGTTCGACCAATTCTAAGTCACACATAATAGAAAACATACCCACCCCTGCATTTTCAAATAACTCCTCCAGTTTATTTCCATAAAACTCAATGCCAATATCAGAGAGGTGGTCGATATATCTGTATTTCTTACCTATCCTTTTTAAGTTCATTGCAAATCATTCCGATCCTATAATCTGTTTTTATAAACCCTTAAAATAAATTGTCAATTATTGTTCCCATAGGAAATTTACATATTGCATACCATATATTTTATCAGTTAATTAAAAAAAATATATTCCCTTATAAATATAAAGATGAGATATTTCTAAATGCAGACTTAATTCAATTGAAAATAAACATCATTTTGTTTAAAATAAAACAGATTATTTCTTATAAAATTTTATAATCAATGCTTAAACCTGAATATATGGAAAATATAAGTCTTTCTAATCTTAATAATCATCCTAAAATTATTATCCTATCTATACACCATATACACCAGGCAACTAAAGGTAAAAGCTATAAGCAAAATCATATTTCAAAGGAGCCAATATGAATACAAAAAAAAGTACTGTCATACCAGTGATTAATATTCAAGGGCAAAATTGCACCGGTTGTGCCACATCAACACTTTGTTCCGAATATCCGTCAATTAAAAATGTATTACTCCAGGATATAATTCCGGGTTTTAAGCTCGAGTTTATATTCCATCCTAACATTATGACTGCAAGTGGAAATCTTGCAATGGAGATACTTGAAAACACAGCAAAAGAAAAAGGGTATGTTTTAATTATTGATGGCGCTATTCCAACCAATGATAACGGTATCTATTGCATTACGGGAGAAAAGGACGGCAGAAAGTCTACCATACTGGAAGAAACATTAAAACTGGCACCAAATGCACTGCTGGTAATAGCTCTGGGAACCTGCGCAGCATTTGGAGGAATTGCTGCCGGAAACCCAAATCCAACTGGAGCACAGGGCGTCGGAGACATCTTTCTGACCAATAAGATTAAAACACCGCTTATAAACGTACCCGGCTGTCCTCCCCATCCTGACTGGTTATTTGGGACTATTGAAGAAGTTCTCACAAAAGGTCTGGAAAATATACAGTTAGATGACTTCAGAAGACCTAAAACATATTATGGAAAGTTGATTCATGAAAACTGTCCCAACAGAGCTTATTTCGATGAAGGTAAATTTGCCAGGAAGCTAGGGGATGAAGGCTGCCTTTACGAGTTAGGGTGCAAAGGGTCCATAACTTATGCAGATTGCCCTAAAAGACAATGGAATGGCAGAACCAATTGGGTTATTGGAAGTGGAGCTCCATGTAATGGCTGCACCTCACCCGAATATCCTGATTTTGTGGGAGACTTTTATGAAAGGATCATTGACCTGGAAGTACCTGCAAATGAAAAAAAGGTTAAAATCCAAAAAAAAATAATTATTTAGAAAGGTGAAATCGTGAAAAAAATTGTAATACACCCCATAACAAGAATAGAGGGCCACTTAAAAGTCGAAGCAATAGTAGACAATGGCGAAGTAAAAGACGCTAACATTAGCGGGACCATGTTTAGAGGCATAGAAATTATGCTAAAAGGCAGAGATCCCAGAGATGCAGTTATGATTACTCAGAGAATATGCGGGGTATGTCCGGAACCCCATGCTACAGCATCAGTTAATGCAGTAGATGATTATGCCGGTCTTACCAATAAAATTCCCGAAAACGGGATTTTGATGAGAAACTTAATTCTGGGCACCAGAAGTGTTTGTGACCATATCCTTCACTTCTATATTTTAAGTGGATTGGATTATGTAGACCCTGCAAGAGTATTGGAATACAATGGCAGTGATAAGGACTTGAACACCTTAAAGTATTTTCTCCGGCAGGGATATTCCAAACCATTTCTACCGAGAGATGAAATAGATTATAAATTTGATGCAGAAACCACAAATGCGGTGGTAAGCCATTATATCAAAGCCCTGGATATTTACAGGAAAGCTCAGCAGGCAGCTACAATTTTCGGCGGTAAGTGGCCCCACGATGCTGCAATTGTAGCCGGTGGTGTATCTCAACAGCTCACAGCTGATAGGATAACTGAATTTATGTGGAGACTGGAAGAGATTGTAGATTTTGTTAAAAATTATTATCTTCCTGATGTTATAGCAGTAGCCAAAACATACAGCGAATATCTTGAAATTGGAAAAGGCTGCCAGAACTTGCTGGCATATAATTCATATAGAACCAAATCTAACGGAAGTTATAATGATACTCTTTTTACAGGAGGGCTGGTAAATAATATTGATAAGTACAGCGAAATCAATATAAATAATATAACCGAAGATGTAACTCACAGCTGGTACAAAGACTCTGAACCTCTATACCCCGGAGAAGGAAAGACTGAACCAGCAGCAGATAAAAAAGAAGGTTACTCATGGGTGAAGTCTCCAAGATACAATGGTGAAGTTTATGAGGTTGGCCCTGTTGCGAATGTCCTATCAACCTATCTGAGTAAGAGAGACCCTTATATTAAAAATATGGTTGAGGACGCCATATCAGAAATCGGAGGAAACATCTCCAATATGTATTCAGTAGCAGGAAGACATCTGGGCAGGGTGCTTTCAGCAAATATAATAACTGACCAGCTGTTAGACTGGGCCCGGGAATTAAAAATCGGAGAACCTACTACAGTTGAATATGACCCTCCTGCAGATGGAAAAGGAATAGGTCTATGCGCAGCGCCAAGAGGTGCTCTGGGGCACTGGTTAAACGTAAAAGACGGCAGGATTTCAAATTATCAGGTAATTACCCCAACTGCCTGGAATGCATCACCAAAAGATAAAGACGGACAGCCGGGCCCATATGAGCAGGCATTGATCGGCCTTAAAATTAAAGAAAGTCAAAGCCCAATCGAGATTTTAAGAGTAATAAGAAGCTTTGACCCATGTACTGCCTGTGCAGTGCATCTTGTAACACCAAAGGGAAATTTAATAGGTAAATACAAAGTAGTCTGAAAGTTTTATATTATTTTTTAGGAGGTCCAATGATATTAACGGAATTTAAACCAGCAGAAGAATTACTGGAAAAACTTAAAGAAGAGAAAAAAATATTCATTATGGGCTGCAGTGGTTGCCCTGAAGGTGCCGATACCGGTGGAAAAGCAGTGCTTACCGATATGAAGAGTAAACTGGAAAAAGAAGGAAAAACTGTCACCGGTATTTTAGAAATAGATTTTCTCTGCCAGAAAGCACTTATACGCTCCAGAATAAAACCAAGAATGAATGAGATAAAAAATGCAGATTCTGTTTTGGTCTTCTCATGTGGTCTTGGTATCCAGGCAACATCCGCAGTTATAGATAAAGTCTGTTACCCCGCCTTAAATACCATAACCTTTGGCGGTATAACTGGTATGTGGCAGGGTACTGAAAGATGCGACACCTGTGGCAATTGCATATTGGACTACACCGGTGGAATATGTCCTTATACTGCCTGTCCCAAAAAGCTGGAAAATGGTGCCTGCGCTGGTCAGAGTAATGGAAAGTGTGAAGTAGACCCGGAAAGAGATTGCGGATGGGAACTTATTTACAATAGTCTAAAAAGAATAGGTAAATTGGATATATTAAATAAATTTATACCGCCAAGAGATTATGCAAAAATATTACCATCAGCAGCTTTGAGAAAAACCAGATTATGGGCGTTAGATGAGGAGGATATAGTATAATTATGGAATCAATAAAAAAATCAAAATTTGAAAAAAATCTCAGAAGTGGTAAGTTTGCAGTAACCTGTGAAATCGGACCCCCAAAAGGTGCTGAAGTTGAAGAGATAAAAGAAGCAGCAGGATATTTAAAGGATGTTGCAGATGGAATAAATGTAACCGACCTCCAGAGCTCGGTAATGAGACTCGGCTCACTTACTACCTGCCACCTTTTAAAAGAGTGGGGGCTTGATCCTATATTTCAAGTTACCTGCAGGGATAGGAATAGGCTTGCCCTTCAATCCGACCTCCTTAGTGCTTATGTTATGGGAATAAGAAATGTTCTTGCCCTCACCGGTGACTACACTACTATTGGTGATCATCCTCAGGCTGAGCCTGTATTCGATATTGATTCTGTCCAATTGCTATGGACAATTAAGAATCTGGAAGAGGGAAAGGATCTTGCAGGAAAAGAACTGACCCAAAAACCTTCCTTCTTTAAAGGTGCTGTGGTAAATCCAGGCGCAGATACAGAAGCGTCTTACGAGCTTCAGATTATAAAGATGAAGAAAAAGATAGACCAGGGAGCTCAGTTCTTCCAGACCCAGGCAATATTTGATGCTGAAGTTTTTAAAAGATTTATGGAAAGAGTCCATAAGGAAAATATTGATGTTCCAATCCTTGCCGGTATAATTCTTTTAAAATCCGAGAGAATGGCCAATTACATGAATAAATTTATACCAGGTGTTTTCGTTCCCGAACCTTTGGTTAAAAAGATGGAAGGAACCATGGATAAGGTTTCTATGTGTATTGAGATTGCATCCAGGCTTATAGAAGAAACCAAGTCATATTGCGCCGGAGTCCATATTCAAGCTCTCGGATGGGAAAAACATATACCAGCAGTAGTTAAAAATTTAAAATAAATTCAGTGAAAAATCCAGAAAACATTAAAACCGTAGTGCTTGGCGTTGGCAACATTCTCCTTGGAGACGAAGGTATAGGAGTGCATACCATAAAGAAGCTGCAGGAAGAAAATCTTCCTTCCAGTATACTGGTAATAGACGGTTCAACAGCAGGCTTTAGATTATTTCCTGTTTTTGAAACTTATATAAATTGTAAATTTATAATCATCGATGCCATAAGAATACCAGTGGCTATTTCCGGTAAAACCACCGGCAGCATTTCAGATAACAAGAACAAAAAAAATACTTCCCATAAGGGAGATCTGTATCTGATACCTTTAAGCGACTTCTATGATCTTGCCGATTCCGAATACCCGGGTGGGGATTTTATTTCCTTTCATCAAACTGCACTTATAGATGTATTAAATTTATTCTATTTAACCTGCAGGACAAAGATTGATGGATACCTGATCGGAGTCAATATCTATAAAAATGATGATATGGATAATAACCTTACTCTTTCTATGAAGTTATCCAGCAAAATAGAGAGAAAGATTCCCAAAATTATTGGAATAATTAAAAAATATATAACATCATGAATTACTGACGTCTGTATAATCCAACTAACTGTGTTTTTACCAGAATATTCTCTTCTATCTTCTTTTCAATATCCGCTGCTTTCACCGAAGTATCAAGATCCAGAGTTGTATTAAGTGCAAAAAGCTTGAAGAAATAACGATGAGTTCCATAAGGAGGACAGGGGCCGCTATATCCTGATCTACCAGAATCAGTCATCCCTTCTACTGAATTCTGTGGGCAGCTATTTTCCGATATTTCTTTAATATGCGGACTTATGTTCCAGACAGTCCAGTGAACCCAGGTTCCTCTGGAGGCATCAGGATCGTCAACAACCAGCACCAGGCTTTTTGCATTTTCCGGGACATCGCTTATCACCAAAGGAGGATTAATATTTTCCCCATCACAGGTATATTTTGGTGGGATCAACTCATTATCTTTAAAAGCCGTGCTTTCAATTTTCATAGCATCTCCTGTTGATTGTTAAATATAAATACTTTAATCATAGATAATATTATCATTTTTTATTCTTGATTTGTAGTTTTACGGAAGTTTCTAAAGATACAAAATAATTTGATTAATAAAATTCATAATAAATAAAGAATATGATAAAATGTTTCTTAAATTGATTATATGAGAACATAGAAGACAATGAAAGAATTGCTTGAAAAAATCGAAAAAAAATTAAATGAAGTTAAATTAATTAGAAACCTGAGCAGCAAAGATTTCAGGTTTAAAAACTGGCATGCCAGTACCATAAATCTTCTAAGAAACCTCGCCCCTGATTTCATTCAGGACATAAATGATTTTAAAAAACTGACATTTTCCGATACCAAATACCATCGGGGTAAAAGGTTTTTTAATCCTTTGGATAATACCAAATACAGAGAGGACCTGGATTCTGCTGTAAAAATCTTAAAAAAAATTACCTCAATAAAAAAAGAGGCAGTCCCCCAAAAAGAAAGTAAACCTGGGAAACCAGCCGCCATCAAGAAAGAGAGTAAAACCAGTAAAAAGACATCTCCTAAAATTGAGTCCACAGAAAAAACCAAAAAGAAGTAAAATATCAAAATGGTGCCCCCGAGTAGTGAAATTTCGAACCAGATTTTAAAAGAAATAATTAATTTAAAAAAACATTTAAATATAAATTCAAACTGCTTAATAGAAATATTTAAAGCCTGATTAGTCTTGCAAACAATGTAGACTAGTGGCTTTTGGAATTCTATTTAATTCAGCCCTAATTCTTTGTGCTTCCTCTCTTAAATCAAATTCGTCCTGGATCCCCATCCAAAAATCTGCAGAGTTACTAAAGTATTTGGATAATCTTAAAGCAGTATCAGCCGTTATTCTGCGATTTCCTTTAAGAATTTGAGATATACGTGTAGCAGGCATTCCTGTATCCTTAGATAATCTGTAAGCACTAATTTTTAAAGGCTTAAGAAATTCTTCTAAAAGAATTTCACCTGGTGTAATATTAATTATTTTTTCCATAACTTTTTCCTCCTAATGATAATCAGTTATTTCAACAAAACTGGCAATTCCATTTTCCCAATAAAAGCATATTCGCCATTTGCTGTTTATTCTAATACTAAATTGTCCTTGTCTGCTTCCAGTTAATTGTTCAAGTTTATTTCCCGGTGGAATATTTAAATCATTTAAATCTTTTGCTCTATTTATAATTATTAACTTTCTTAGCCCAATTCTTTGGATATCTTTAGGCAATTTCCTGGAATATTGTTGTTTCCAAATTTTTTCAGTTTCTTTATCCCGAAAAGAAATTATCATGTGATTATGTTAACGTATTGCGTTATTAATGTCAAAGGTTAATAGTGGTTTAAGTTTCAGATTATCTTAATGAATTTTATTGTAACAAACCTAACATTATGTTGCTAGAATGGATTGCCCCGTTAATTGGTGAAGGGTGCATATTGCATATTCCTGAACCCATTTATAGCAAGTGGCTGCCCCGGGTTGCGAAATTTCGAACCATTTTTTAAAAGAGTTAATTATTTTAAGAGATTTTTAAGTCCTTTAAGATAAAGCTTCTGCAATTTCTTCTGCAAACTTTCTTATATTTTCGGTATTTATCTTTGATACAGGTTCTGTAGTTTTTGACGCTTTTTGCATCATATTTCTGACTATTGGATTCATCTTATCCCAATTCATTTCATAACCAAAGTAACCTTTAGCCACTGCTTTATCAAGGAGTTCCTCAGGAAAACCCTTTTTTATCTCATCTTTCCAGTTTTCATCTGCTCCACACATGAAGATACCTATTTTTGTATTTAAAAGGATATTTAAATTTCTTTTTACAAACTTCTTCACAAAAGCATTCATTCTGAAAGCAAGAAAAGACCCTCCTACTATTACCAGATCATAATTTTCCGGTTTTACTCTTATGTTCTTTTTAAGATCTACTAGTTCAACTTCAAGATTTTTTTCCCTTAATATCTCTGCAAGCATACCAGCACATTTTTCCGTAGTCCCAAACCTTGTAGCATAAGCAATCAATATCTTCATTTATATAACTCCCCTTTCTTAAAATATAAGGACAATTTTAAAGTAAAATTTTTAATAATCAATTAATATCACTATTTAATTTATATCATGCTCGAGCCTTATATTTATATATATATTACACCGCTCTGCTATTAGGTTCTTATTGGCTGCCCCGAGTAGTGAAATTTCGAACCAATTTTTAAAAGCAATTAATAAGATAATAGATTTATTTAAACAATAAACAAAAAGCGTATTGAGACTGATGTTAGAAAATTATTATACTTTTATAAAAGAAGCCTACCCGGACATTAAATATTTATGTGCCGCTTTAAGTTTATCTATTACAGTTATGTGTTGAGGGCAGGTTTCCTCACACTGTCCGCACTCAATACATAGAGAAGCATCCATTTTATTGTTACAAAACCAAGACTTGTATCCTTCTTTCAAGATTTCAGGATCACTCATAAATGCACTATTATATTGCCATAAGACTCCAGGAATATTTACCCCGGATGGGCAAGGCATGCAATAAGAACATCCTGTGCATCTTACCTTCAGTTTTCTTTCGTAAAGTTTTTTTACCTCTTTAAAAGTCTGTGCTTCCTTTTCTGTCATTGAGTTTGAAAATGCCTTCTCAAATATATTAATATCTTCCTTTAACTGTTCCATAGTGCTAACCCCGCTAAGGATTATCGTCGCTTCCGGGAAATTGGCAAGCCACCTGAATGCCCATTCAGCCGGGGTTCTTTTTATCCCTGAACTGTCCCATTTTTCTACTATATCCAGTGGGACATTTTCCCCTAAAAGTCCTCCGAGCAGCGGTTCCATAATAACTGCTCCAATGCCCTTGGATGCAGCATATTTTAATCCCTCCACTCCTGCTTGAAAGTATTCTCCCATAAAGTTAAGCTGAATCTGACACATGTCCCAGCTATATGAATCTATTATCTCTTTAAAGAGTTTCAAGTCATCGTGAAATGAAAATGCTCTGTATATTATCTTTCCCTCTTTTTTAGCATTATCTAGTTTATCAAGAAGCTTTAACTTTTTTGCTTTTTTCCAGGAATCCTTGTTAAGTCCGTGAAACAGATAAAAATCGATATATTCGGTCTGAAGTCTTTTTAATTGCTCATCCAAATAGATATCAAAGTTCTCTGGTTTTTCCACCATACTTACTGGAGACTTTGTTGCTATAAATACTTTCTCTCTCAAACCTCCATTTAAGGCTTTGCCAAGAATTGTTTCACTATCTTTATAAACATATGCCGTATCAAAATAATTTACTCCATTTTCTACTGTATACTGTATCATTTTAATACTTTCAAGCTCATCTGTTATGCTTTTACCAACACTGTTCTTTTTCTTTGGGAATCTCATACATCCCATACCGAACCTTGATATTTTTATGTTTAGTTTTGGAAATTTTATATATTGCAAAAGCCCAATACCTCCTGATTTTTATTTATATAATTGTAAGATAATAACATAAAAACATCAATTTATTTAATATATTACTGGTAAATATAACAGTTTAAATTGATATCTGGTGGTGTATAAGAATTTAGAAACTTTAAAAACTACTAATTGAGAGTAAAAGTTTTATATTAGTAGAATTAATTGCCTCGTTTTTTGGTGTAGAGCCGCATGTTTATTTAACCTGGCTGCCCCAAGTATTGAAATTTCGAACCTTTTCTTGAAGCAATTAATCAGTTTTAAAAATCTGTTCTAAAAATAAAATTAATTCTATTAGATTTATTCAATAATCGATTAAGTAGATCTAGATTTACCTAATTGGTTTCTTACTTTAATTAGTTACTATATTTTATTTTCTACCTGTTCCTCTTTTTTAATCTCTTTTACTTTTTCCTTTGTTACACTTTTGTTTTTATCCAGAAACCCTAAAATCATGCTTACAATTCCTACCCCTATTAGAACTATAGATAACCACAAACCCATGGTCATAGCGGGAAAAAGTGTAAGAATTCCCATTATAGCTATAATTACTCCGACAATAATTAATATAACCTTACTCATAAGATCTCCCTTCATCTTAATAATTTATATATAATCTCAAATTATGATAAACATTAATCAAATAAACTGTCATAACCAATTAGAAATGCCCTCTTCTTAGCTGAATAGAAATACCCAAGCTAAAGACAGAATAGAAAAAACTTCCTTATTTATAAACTCATAAAACCTATTACTAGAACCAAGATTCCAAGAGCAATTTCAATTTTTAATAATATTAAAAGATTTAAGAGTTCTATTATCAGATATCTTTAAATCTTGTAGCAATGAGAAGTAAAATTGCCGATGCTGCTACCATCCAGAAGGAAAATTGAGATAAGGGCGAAAAACTTACAAAATGAAAAATAATTCCCAAAACTGCAAGGATCAGCGCTATCCACCAGGTTAAATTTTTTGGTGCTGATAAGTGTTTCATTTGAGTACTCTCCTTTAATATTTTTATTGCTTAATAATTAATATAATACTTATTTTTTCCTATTTCTTATTTAATTTTTAAATCAGGACAGAAATATCAAAAACTTTAATGTGTTCTTACACCTATTAATAATACCAGGCCACCTACAACTATTTCTAATATTGCACGCCACAATTCCACATGAGCCCAGCCTATTGAAGGGAAAAGACCTAAAATTCCCACTACAAGTAAAACAA
>JABMRD010000056.1 GCA_013202875.1 Actinomycetota bacterium
CATTTCTACTTTGCTATGACAGTATTGTATTTTTCTATTGACTTTAATAAGCTTAAATCTTAAAATTACATTAATGTAATTACAATGATGTAATTAAAATTATAACATGGTAAATATATAGTTTAATATGAAAAGTGACATAATAAAAAAATTTTATAGTTCTAAAGAAGTTTGTAAGATAATCGGGATTACTTACAAGCAGCTTGATTATTATGATAGGACCGATTTTATAAAGCCTTCTATAAATAGAGCAGGTGGTTATGGAACCAGAAGGATGTATGGTTTTAATGATTTAATGAAATTAAAGGTTATTAAAAAATTAATGGAAGCCGGGATAAGCTTACAAAAACTAAGAAAAACAAAAAGATACCTTGAACAGTATGATGATAGCAATAATAGTAGCGATGATGAGTTTTTAAAAGTAACACTGCTATCTGATGGGAATACTGTTTATGCTTGTAATTCTGATAAAGCAATAATAGATACATTGAAGAGCGGCCAGGGTGTTTTTGGAATCGCTCTTGGGAAAGTGTACTCTAATCTAAACGGGGATATAGAAAGATATTTAATTAAAAATAATAAAAAGGATGTAATTAAGGAAAAAGTTAAAGAAATTATAATATATGAATAATTGGAGGTTGATTTTAAAACTCTATGGTTAAAAATTTATTGGAAATAAGAGAAAATTTAAATAAAAATAATAGGCTTGATAAAAGATTTAAAAATTCTGAGAATATAAAATTTGCACATAATAGTGAAAAGGAATTCTCTAAGATATTAGATTTCTATAGAATAAAATGGGAATATGAACCTAAAACTTTTACACTACATTTTGATAGGGAAGGTAATCCTATGGTTAGCTTTACTCCAGATTTTTATCTGCCTGATTTAGATTTGTATATAGAGCTCACAACTCTTAATCAGAAATTAGTTACAAAGAAAAATTATAAGATAAAAAAGTTAAAAGAATTATATCCGTATATAAATATAAAATTATTCTATAAAAAAGATTATAATAGCTTATTGTTTAAATATTTAAATAAATAAAAACCTTTATAGAATTATGAAGTTTCTGAGTAATTTTCTTTATTTTATTTATAACTGCTAATATTTATTAATTATAAAATATCCTTATCATAAAAATGACTGGTAACGGTAATTTAAAAGGTGATATAAGAAATCTATTCAGCAAGTATGGAACAATTAAGGGTAGGCCAACTGTCTGGGGAGCTATCAGAATAATCCTGGTTAAACCCGGAGTTCAGGCTTTAATTTTTTACAGGTTTTATCGTAAACTTTATAAATTAAAATTAAGGCTTTTAGCAGAGTTCTGCAGCAGATTAAACTTTTTCTTTAATGGATCAGAAATCGATCCTGGCGCTGAAATCGGTTCTGGATGTAGATTATGGCATCCTGCAGGTGTTGTTATCGGTAGGGGAGTAAAGATTGGAAATAACGTAAGTATCTTTTCTAATGTTACTCTGGGCGGTCTTGGTCATTCTATATTTCATCATGGTGAGCCAGGTTATCCTGAAATTGGAGATAATGTAATTCTATATACTAATGTTACAGTATTAGGACCGGTTAAAATTGGAAACAATGCTACTATTGGGGCACACTCATTAATTTTAGAATCCTTTCCTGGTAATTGCATGGTAGCGGGGAACCCGGCCAAAGTAATTAAATCATTTCAATAAATCATCTTAAAATAAATATTAACCAATATTTTGTTAAAAGCTAATCAAGTTTACATAATATAGATTATCGGAAGTTACAATATTATATAAAAACCTCATAAAATTTCATCTTTTAAAGATTTTATATTAAAAGTGTTGTTATCAATTAGCTAGATTCTATTTACCGGTACTTCCGAAACCGCCTTCTCCCCTGCTGGTCTCGCCCAAATCTTCAACTATTTCTAACTTAACTTCTTCAACTTTCTGGATCACAAGTTGACAGATCTTATCACCTTTTTTAACTTTAAAAACATTTTTCGGATCAAGATTTATAAGTATAGCGCAAATCTCTCCTCTATATCCGGAATCAATAAGACCCGGAGTATTTACAATACTTATGCCATTTTTGGCCGCAAGTCCTGATCTGGGCTGAATAAAACCGGCATAACCCTGTGGTATAGAAATTTTAATGCCTGTAGGTATCTTTTTCCTTTCAAAGGGTCTTAATTCACAATTTATAGAACTATATAAATCCAGACCTGCATCTCCGGCATGGGCATATTCAGGTACCGGAATTGACCTGTCAAGTATTTTTATTTTTATTGGTTTCAATTAATTATCTTCTAAACAATTTTTAAAAATGATCTTTTAAGTAAATATAATAATAAAGCTTTGTTGTTTTAAAATCAAAAGTATCCTTGAATAAGTGTCAATAAAAAATTAAAAATTTATTAATTTTTTTTTAAATACCATCTAAATCTTATATAACTTTTTTTAGTTATTTGTTAGAATAGAAAACGAATAAATTTATACAGTCCCCTGTCTGGCTATAACTATTTTTATGTAATAAATATTTAATAAAATTAAAGGAGGAATAATGGCAGAAATTCATTATGATAAAGATATTAATATGAATATCCTGAAGGGAAAGAAGATTGCTATAATTGGATATGGAAGCCAGGGACATGCACACGCACAAAATTTAAGGGACAGTGGAATGGATGTAATTGTAGGAGAACTGGAGGATAGTAAACCCTGGGATATGGCAAAGGAAAAAGGATTTGAAGTCTACACTGCTGACAATGCCTCAAAAATGGCTGATGTTATAATGCTTTTGGCACCGGATACTCTACAGAAAAGTATCTATTACAAATATATAGAACCAAACCTTGATAAAGGAAATATACTCTGTTTTGCTCATGGTTTTAATATTCATTTTAATCAAATTATTCCTGGAGAAGATATTGATGTTATTATGATCGCCCCTAAGGGACCCGGTCATATTGTGAGAAGAATGTATAAGGAAAATAGCGGAGTTCCGGCAATTATTGCAGTCTATCAGGATTATTCAAAAAAAGCCGAGGCCTATTGCCTGGCGTATGCAAAAGCCCTTGGAGCTGGAAGAGTTGGAATAATTACTACTACATTTAAAGAAGAAACAGAAACAGATCTATTTGGGGAACAAGCCGTACTTTGTGGAGGGACAACCGAACTTATCAGAGCCGGATTTGATACTCTTGTATGCGCCGGATATCAACCGGAAATAGCATATTTTGAGGTGCTGAGCGAGTTAAAATTAATAGTAGATTTAATATATGAAGGTGGAATATCCGGGATGAGATATTCTATTAGTGATACTGCAGAATATGGTGACATGGTAAAAGGAAAAAAGGTTATTACAAGTGAGACCAGGAAAAATATGAAAAAGATACTGAAAGATATTCAAAGCGGTGCTTTTGCCAGAGAATGGATACTTGAAAATAAAGCCGGCAGACCGGTTTATAATTCAATAAAGAAAAGGGAAGAAAATCATCTTATAGAAAAAGTGGGAAAAGAGCTGAGAAAAATGATGACCTGGATTAAGAAAGAAGAAGATTAATTAAATATAAATAACTTAACAAAAAGGCAAACCTATGTTTGCCATAGGTTTGCCTTTTTGTTAAAGTGCTATGTCATTTAAGAAAATATATATTTATTTTTATTATATTTTTAGATAAGCTATGGATAATAATATCAGCTCCAGACAAGAAAAAATATTAAAGTTTATCAGTAAAAAAATTAAAGAATCTGGATACCCGCCATCTATAAGAGAAATAGCCAGCGCAGTTGGTTTAAGCTCCTCAGCAACAGTTCATTCCCATTTAAAAAAACTTGAAGAAAAAGGATACATAAAAAGAAATCAATCCAAATCACGTGCAATTTCCCTAATGGTTGAGCAAAAAGATGAAATAATTGACCGTGGTTTTAATAATCTTGTCTACGTTCCTGTAGTTGGAAATATAGCAGCCGGTAGGCCAATTTTAGCAGATGAAAACATTAAAGATTATTTCCCGCTTACATCGGATTTTGTAAAAGGAAAAAAAGAAGTGTTTATTCTTCATGTAAGAGGAGACAGTATGGTTAATGCGGGTATACTGGACAGGGATTATATTATTGTAAGGAAACAGAATAATGCCATAAACGGTGAAATAATCGTAGCTTTACTGGAAGACGAAGCTACAGTTAAAAGATTTTTTAAAACTGATAAAAATATAAAATTAATGTCCGAAAATGATTATATGGAACCCCTAGTTGTAAATGACGTTAAAATACTTGGAAAAGTAATAGGGGTAATTAGAAAATATTTTTAGCCAATATGAGCTTCCCTGCTCTCCCTTCCTCTGTATATATATCTGGATAACATAGAACAATATTTTGAATTCACATTTAAATTTAATATAGTACTATCCTCTAAATCTCTACGCCTTAAAACCTGGCAGTTACTATAAATAAAAGACATGATTTTATTTTCATTATAGGGAATTTTTACAATTATATTTAAATAATGCCTTTCAATTATTTTTTTTATTCTTAAGTACAGTTCAGGCAGTCCCCTTCTTTTTAAAGCAGATACAAACACTGAATTTTTATATTTTATTTTTAAACTATTAAGTTCCCCACTGCTTAATTTATCAATTTTGTTAAAAACCAATACCACAGGTTTTTGCCATACACCAATTTCTTTTAGAACTTCTTTCACACTGTAAATATTATTCTCAAAATTAGTATTGTTTATATCAACAACAAGCAGTAATAGATCTGTTCTTTTAACTTCTTCTAAGGTGGATTTAAAAGATGCTATCAACTGATGTGGTAATTTTTCAATAAATCCGACTGTATCTGAAATCAAGACTTCAGAATTTGGATATATTTTTAATTTCCGTGTAGTTGAGTCAAGGGTAGAAAAAAGTCTGTTTTCAACATAAGCATCTGAATCAGTGGTAGCATTAAGTAACGTAGATTTACCGCTATTGGTATATCCTACCAATGCTATCTGAAATATGTTTTTTTCTTCTCTCTTTTTTCTCTGTGTATCTCTCTGTACGCTTATCTGGTATATTTTCTTATCAAGGAGACTGATTCTCTTTCTTATTTTTCTTCTATCTACTTCCAATTTAGTCTCTCCGGGACCCCTGGTTCCAATTCCACCACCCAATCTTGAAAGTTCAATTCCTTTACCAATTAATCTCGGAAGAAGATAGTTCAACTGTGCCAGTTCTACCTGTAGCTTGCCTTCCCTGCTATGTGCTCTCTGTGCAAAAATATCCAGAATCAGTGCAATTCTATCCAGGACTTTGGTATCGAGTTTTAATTGAAGATTTCTCTGCTGCGTGGGGGTAATTTCATTATCAAAAATAACTAATTCTATTTCCTTATTGTCTACAATATTTTTAATTTCCTCTAATCTTCCGGTGCTTATGAGATATTTAGTATTTGGCTTATCTTGTTTATGGCACAATATTTCTTCAACATCAGCACCGGCACTGGTAGTTAAATTTTTTAATTCTTCCACATTTTCATTGACGGTCTTGAGGTATCGCTGCTTTTTTGTAGTATTATTTTTAAAGTTTTCAAAATTAATAAAAACTAAAAGAACTTTTTCTCTTATCATAAATTATATTGTTACTATTGCTACTTTATAATACATTTCTTATCCTGTTTAAAGCTTCCTCCAATCTACTGTCAGTTATAGTCAGTGAAATCCTAAAAAAACCTTCCCCGTACTCTCCAAATTCGCTGCCCGGAGTTACCACTACATTTGCCCTGTCAAGTATCATTTTAGAAAATGATTTGGAAGTAAATCCCTGAGGAACTTTTGCCCATACATATATGGTAGCATTAGAATCATAATAATCAATTCCGATGTCATCCAGTGCTTTTTTAACCATTTCTCTTCTCTTATTATAAATTTTATTATTATATTCAGTATGTTCCCTGTAATTATCCAGAGCTTTTACAGCAGCATATTGAATAGCATTAAAAACACCAGAATCCACATTAGTCTTATATTTACCAAGACTCCTGATTATTTCCTCATTACCAACTGCATATCCAATTCTCCATCCTGTCATATTGAATGTCTTCGAAAGTGAATTTAACTCTATTCCTACATCCTTTGCACCACCGGCATTTAAGAAACTCATTGGCTTATTATTACCCAGGTAAGTATCTGAATAAGCATTATCATGGCAGATTATGATTTTATTTTTTTCTGCAAAATCTACTATTTTTTCAAAAAAGTTTATATCACAGACTGCTGACGTTGGATTGTTGGGATAGTTAATATACAAAATTTTTGCTTTCTGTGCTATCTCCGGATCAATGTCATTTATATTGAATAAGAAATTATTTTTTTCTTCCAGAGGTATCGTATAGGGTATACCACCGGCAAACATTGTACCGATTTTATATACTAAATAAGAAGGGCTGGTTATTATTGCATAATCACCAGGATTTATAAAAGTGTACGCTATGCTTGCTATACCTTCTTTTGAACCCATAAGTGGTATAACTTCCCTATCCGGATTAAGTGTTACATTAAACCTTTCATAATAAAATCTGGATACAGCTTCATTGAAAATCTTTAAACCATAACTTGAAGGGTATCTGTGATTTTCAGGATTATTAGCTTCCCTGCAAAGAACTTCGATAATATCATTTGATGTTGGAATATCAGGATCACCTATACCGAGGCTTATTACATCTAATCCTTCTTCTTTTTTCCTGTTTATAATTTTATCAATTTCAGCAAATAAATATGGGGGTATCATTTTTAATCTTTCAGACTCTTCAAATTGCATTACTTTCCTCTCTTCATCTATTTGAAAGTTATTTTTTATATAAAGTATTCGCCATCAAAATTATGACCTACCATACCCTCCAGAAAGACATCCTGAAAAGAAGGATCCCATATTACATTTAATTTTCCACCCATTAAATTGACAGTAATATTATTGCCTTTAACTTTTTTTAATTTAATTGCACATACCACTGCAGCGCATGCTCCCGTACCGCATGCCAGGGTCTCGCCTACTCCCCTTTCCCATACCCTCATATTTAGTTCTATATCATTTTTAATTTGAACAAACTCTACATTGGTTTTATTTGGAAAAATATTATAATTCTCCAATTCAAAACCCCATTTACTTAATGGAATAGTGCTTATATCTTCGCCTTCTTGAAGAAATATAACACAATGAGGATTCCCCATTGAGACACAGTTAATAAAAAATTCTTTTGAGTCTATAGATATTTTATGGTTAAAAATCTCAGTCTTATTTTTTATATTTACAGGAATATTTTCCGGCCTAAACTCAGGTACTCCCATGTCGACTTTTATATTTACTACTTCATTATCTCTAATATCAATTGATGTTTTTTTAATACCTGCAAGAGTTTCAATACTGATATTTTTACTTTTTATTAGATTGTTTTCATAGGCAAATCTTGCCATGCATCTTATACCATTTCCACACATTTCTGCAATTGAACCATCATAATTATAATATTCCATTTTTAAATCAGATACTTCCGATGGCCTGACCAGTATCAGACCATCTGCTCCAATACCATAATTTTTATTGCACATTTTAATTATTTGTATTTTAGATAAATCCAGTCTACCGTTAGCTGCATTAATTATTATAAAATCATTGCCCTGCCCGTTAAACTTTGAAAATTTAATTTTTTTCATCTCATTCCTTTGACTAGAAATGTCATTATCGGCCTAATTAACAACAACACTATTATTAATTATACTAAGAATATCCATTATTAGGTCTATAATATTACCATAACTATCAGTTCTTATCCATTTTATTCCAGGGTCAGCCCTAAACCAGGTCATCTGTTTTTTAGCCAGTCTTCTGGTATTTCTCTTAACCTCCTCTACACATTCATGAAGATTTATTTCCCCATTTATGTACTTTACAACTTCTTTGTAGCCAACTGCCTGAAGTACGCTGTTACAGTCTTTATATCCTTTTTCAATCAAGCTCTTTACTTCTTTTACCAATCCCCTGCTGAACATTCTATTTACTCTTTCCTCTATATTCTTATATAGCTCCGGTCGATCAATCTCTATACCAAAAATAGAATTGTTATAAATAGATTCTCTGCTTCTCCATTTATTTTGAAAAAATGAAAAAGGTTTTCCTGTAATCTCATAAACTTCCAGTGCTCTTATTATTCTTCTCTGGTCATTTTCACTTATTTTTTTACAATAAGTAGAATCTATTTTTTTTAACTTCTCATAATATACCGAAAGGCCATATTTTTTTATATCTTCTTTTAATCTGTCTCTAATTGTTATATCTCTTCCCTGAGTAAAGTCTAAGTCATCTATTACTCCTCTTATGTATAGACCGGATCCTCCAACCAGTACAGGAATTTTATCCTTTAAAAAGAATTCATCTTCAATAATCTTTCTACAAATGTCTCTAAATTCAACCACTGTTACATAATGATCAGGATTAAAAATGCTGATCATGTGTTGCTTTAAATTATATTTTTCGGTGTCATACTTATCTGTACCTATATCCATACCTTTGTAAATCTGCATAGAATCCACCGAAATAATATCCGTTTTCAGTACAGTGGCTAAATTTATCGCAATTTTTGTTTTTCCGGCACACGTTGGCCCACAGATAGTAATCACTTTTTTATTTATGATTATATTTTCTACTAAATTATTAATATTTATATTGTTACTCTGCTTATCTTCTTTCAATCTTAAATATAATTCTTTCATTAAATCCATCTTAATTTCCTCATCAAATTAAATTGACTGATTTTTTAAGGGAATATTTTAATTGATTTGATAATCTTACAACTTAACACTCAAATGTGTTCTTCTTTTCCAATAATTTGAAAACATTTTCCTTGATTCCAATATTATGTATAATAAACAAGTCACTAAGAGTATTTTAACCCAATCAAGCAATCCAATAGGTACTGTTTTAAAAGCAACATTTAAAGGTGTATAAAGCACTACAAGCTGCATCAATATTGTAATAATTACAGAACCTATTAAATATTTACTTGTTTTGAAATTGATTTTAAAATTTTTCGCTCTGTATGTCAGCACATTGAATAATTGAAACATAACCAGTGTAGTAAAAGCTATTGATTTTGCCTTGATACTCTCAACACCATAACTATAAAACAAAAACAATGTTCCCACCATCATTACAAAACCAACTATCAAGATATTCCGGACAACATCCCTGGATATTATTTTCTCTTCTCTCTTTCTTGGTGGTTTTTTCATAACATCTTTACTAAAAGGATCCAATCCGAGTGCTAATCCAGGCAAGCCATCCGTCAATAAATTTACCCAGAGTATTTGAATTGCTATTAATGGAAGAGGCCAACCCATAAGGATTGCCATGAAAATAACAAGTATTTCTCCTAGATTAGAAGAGAGTGTATACTGCACAAATTGTTTAATACTACTGTAAATACCTCTTCCTTCTTCTACTGCATTTACAATTGAAAAAAAATTGTCGTCAGCTAGCACCATATCAGAAGCTTCCCTGGCAACATCTGTACCTGTGATACCCATTGCAATTCCAATATCAGCTTTCTTTAAAGCAGGAGCATCGTTTACACCATCACCTGTCATAGCTACAGTGTATCCTTTCTTTTTTAAGGCATCTAATACTCTTACTTTGTGCTCTGGACTTACTCTTGCATATATTTTGATATCTTCTACAATTCTATTTAGCTCGTCATCACTTAATTTATCTAATTCATCTCCACTTAATGCTATATTACCTTCTTTAAATAAATCAAGCTCTTTTGCTATTGCAACCGCAGTAAATTTATGATCTCCGGTTATTATAACAGTATTAATACCTGCAGTTTTGCATTTTGCGATAGCTTCTTTAACTTTCTCTCTTGGCGGGTCAAACATAGCCTGCAGCCCGACAAATATTAAATCATTTTCCAGCTCTTCTGAAACTGGATTATAACTCCCGGGAAGTGATTTATAAGCAAAGCCTAAAACTCTTAAGGCTTTCTTAGCCATATAATGATTAATCTTTAGAATTCTTTTTTTATCTTCTTCGGTTAATCTATTTACTTTACCGTCAATGTAAAGATATTTACACTTATTTATGATTACATCAGGTGCCCCTTTAATATAAGCAATATTTTCATTATTAATCTTATGGATCGTTGTCATACATTTTCTTTCAGAATCAAATGGAATCTCATCTATTCTTGGAAAGTTTTTTTCTAATTTAGTCTTTTCCAAACCTAATTTTTCAGCAGAAACAAGCAGCGCTCCTTCAGTTGGATCTCCAAATATTTCCCATTTTTCATTATGATTCAATCGGGAGTCATTGCATAAAGCGCCAATCTTTAATAGTAATTCAATATTTCTGGTGTCTGGTTGTTCACTGCCTGCATGGATAAAATCACCTTTTGGCGTATAGCCTTCGCCAGTAATTTTAATTAAGGTATTATTGGTATAAATTTCTGTGACTGTCATTTCGTTTTTTGTTAGAGTACCAGTTTTATCAGAACAAATTACATCAGTACAGCCAAGGGTTTCAACAGCGGGAAGCTGCCTGATCAAGGCATTTCGTTTGGCCATTTTCCTGACACCCAGAGCCAAAGAAATTGTAACAATTGCAGGTAAGCCTTCCGGAATAGCAGCAACAGCTAAAGCAACTGCGATCAAAAACATTTCGCTTATATAACTTATCTCGAAAAAAGTTTTTGCTAAATATTCTCTTAAAACACCAACTCCAAAAACAACAGCGCAAATTCCAATAGTAACAAAGCCAAGCCATTTACTAAACTGCTTTAACTTTTCTTGCAATGGTGTAAGTTTTTCCTTTACCTCTTGAACCAATTCAGCGATTTTGCCCAATTCTGTATCCATGCCTGTATTTGTTATAACTGCCCTTGCATGGCCTTTCGTTACAATTGTCCCCATAAAAACCATATTCTCCTGATCAATTACTGATGTATCTTCTTTAATGGGCCCAGTAATTTTTTTTGATTGTACTGATTCACCTGTTAGCGATGCTTCATCTACTTGCAGTACAGCAATCTGAACCAGCCTTGCATCAGCAGGAACCTTGCTTCCAGTCTCTAACAGGATTATATCGCCAGGGACCAACTCTCTGGAATCTATCGCTATTTCTTTTCCGGCTCTTATAACTTTTGCTTTTAATGCAGTTAGTTTTCTTAATGCTTCAATAGCTTTCTCTGCCTTATATTCCTGGATAAATCCAAATATTCCATTAAGAATTACTATGATTGAGATAACAACAGCATCCAGTCTTTCCCCTATTAGTAAAGATATTAAAATAGCAACTATAAGGATAATAACAATAAACGAAGTAAACTGCCTGATGAATATTTGAAGTGGTGTGATACTTTTTCTCTTTTCTATCTCATTAATTCCATATTTTTCCAATCTCTCTCTGGATTCATTTTCTGTTAATCCTTTTTCAGAAGTTTTTAGTGATTTTAAAACTTCTTTTACGTTTAAAGAATAATAGTTTTTGTCCATTGTTTTCCTAATCTATTTAATTCTCCTTAATAAAATTATATCATAGCACTATAAAAACCTATAAAATTTACACTATCTACTATAAGCTGCAGCTAAGTCACAGTTTTCATTTTTATAATAAGTTAGAAATAATATTACACATATTTTAAATATATATTTTTCCCATTAAATAAAAAGATTTTACTCTGTTAATCTTTACCCGTACAAAACTTCCAATAAGTTTTTCTTCACCATTAAAATTTACTATAGTATTATTTTCCATTCTGCCTTCCAATAAGTTGGCGCCTTTTTTACTTCTACCTTCAACCAATACTTCAAACTTTTTACCAGCAAATTTTTTATTTTCTCTATAAGAAATCCTGTTTTGGGTCTCAAGTAATTCATTAAACCATTTCTTCTTTTCTTCTGACAAAATATAGTCTTTTATCTTTGATGCTCTGGTTCCTTCCCTGGGCGAATACATAAACGTAAACGCCCTGTTGAATCTGACTTCTCTAACCATACCCAGGGTCTCAAGAAAATCTTCCCTTTCTTCTCCTGGAAAACCGACTATAATATCAGTAGTAATAGAACAATCAGGAATTTCTTCTCTTATATTTTCTATTATGTTAAGGTAATCCTCTCTTGTGTAATTCCTGTTCATTTTCTTTAAAATCTTATTTGAACCTGCCTGCAGAGGAAGATGAATATGTTTCACAATATTATCTCTGTCCTTAATAATATCAATGAGGCTATTAGAAAAATCTTTAGGATGTGAAGTCATAAACCTGATTCTTTTAAGTCCCTTTATATCTGATACTTTCCCCAGCAATTCAGGGAATGTGCGCCCCTCATTCAAATCCTTTCCATAAGAATTAACATTCTGGCCGAGAAGTGTTACTTCTATTACTCCCCGGGACACCAGTTCTTTAATATTTTTTATGATTTTTCCCGGTTCTACAGATTTTTCCCTTCCCCTTACAAAAGGAACTATGCAATATGAACAATAATTGTCACACCCAATAGTTATGGGGACAAATGCCTTAAAATTATACTCCCTTTTGACTTTAAAAAGGTCAGGATCAACCCCATTATCCTTAATAGAACAAATACTCCTGTTGGTTAAAATACGCTTTTTAATTAATTCAGGAAGTTCGGGAATATTATGTGTACCAAAAACAATATCAACGAAAGGGAAATCTTCTATTAATTTTTCCTTCAGGTCTTGAGC
>JABMRD010000057.1 GCA_013202875.1 Actinomycetota bacterium
AAACCAGATCACCGGTGATTATTCAGGCAAGCAGGGGAGCGCTAAAATATACAAATATGGCTTATATAAAATATCTTGCTGCTGCTGCTGTTGAGGATAATCCTGATATTCCTATTGTACTCCATCTTGACCATGGAAACAGCCTGGAGACCTGCAAGGAGGCTATAGAACTGGGCTTTACATCAGTTATGATTGATGGCTCGCTTAAGGAAGATTCCAAGACTCCTACAACTTTTGAAGAAAATGTTAGGGTAACAAAAGAAGTTGTTGATTACGCGCATGAGTTTGGTGTGACTGTTGAAGGTGAGCTTGGGACACTTGGCGGGATAGAAGATGGTGTCGGTTCCGGAAAAGTGATGCTGACTGACCCGGATGAGGCAGTTAAGTTTATAAAACTGACCGGTGTGGATGCACTTGCCCTTGCCATTGGGACCAGCCATGGGGCATATAAATTTAAGGTAAAACCAACTCTTGCTATGGATATAATAAACAAGGTTGTCGAAAAAATTCCAGGGGTTCCTCTTGTTATGCATGGCTCATCTTCAGTGCCGCAAGAGCTGATTGAGATTATAAATAAATACGGCGGCAGACTGGAAAAGACAATGGGTGTTCCCATGGAGAGCATCAAGGAAGGCATAAAAAGGGGAATCAGGAAAATAAATGTGGATACTGACGGAAGACTGGCAATGACAGGTGCCATCAGGAAATATCTGGGTGAGAATCCGGGTGCTTTTGATCCCAGGACATATTTTGGAGCTGCAAGAGAAGCAGTTTACCAGATAGTTAAGGGGAAAATGATTGATTTCGGAACTGCCGGTCATGCAGGGGATTACAAGCCGAGGACTCTTGAAGAGATGAAAAGAATATATAAGTGAAAACTGCATGAAATGAATAATTCTTTAGTTTATATCGGTACTTCCGGATGGAGCTATAATCACTGGACTGGGAAATTTTATCCTGCTGATTTAAAAAATAACAGGTGGTTGAATTATTATTCTAAAGAGTTTAATACTGTAGAGGTAAACAGCAGTTTTTATCATTTGCCTAAATTAAAGACTTTTGTCAACTGGGGAAAAAATACATCCGGGGATTTTCTTTTTTCGGTAAAGGTTTCCAGATATATAACTCATATTAAAAGACTTACAGACTGCAGAGAAGCACTTGACAAACTACTTACAGCAGCAAAAGGGCTTGGGGAAAAATTGGGTCCATTTTTATTTCAGCTGCCTCCCAATCTAAAGGAAGACAAATCCAGGCTTAAAAATTTTTTAGAAATACTCCCAAAAGATTATAGATTTGCCTTTGAATTCAGAGACAGGAGCTGGTTTATAAAAGATATATATAATTTACTGGAAGAGTTTAAATGTGCTGTTGTAATTTCAAGTTCTCCTAAATTTCCTTATAAAGAAAAAATTACAGGAGATTTTTGTTATATAAGAATGCATGGTCCTAAAGGTCTCTACTGTTCTTGTTATTCAGAGAATGAACTTAAAAAAATTGCTGTATTGATTAAAAAAAATTTGAAAAAAAATATTGAAAATTACGTCTATTTTAATAATGATGCAGAGGGTTATGCAGTGGAGAATGCCAAAACCTTAATGAAAATGGTCTTATGAGTTTTAGTTGTGGTATAATAACCCCAACTACTTTTTTAAATTAAAAATATGGATATATTTTTATTATACCAGTATATAATAACCGTAATTCTTCTGTTCATACTCGTAAACTTTTTAATAAACAATATCCTGTTTAAGGATACATCCAGATTTAAGCTGCCCGAAAGCGTACTGGCTCAAAATCCGCTTATGTCTATACTCATTCCGGCAAGAAATGAAGAAAAGAACATAAAAAGATGTATTATATCCCTTACAAAACAGGATTATAAAAATATAGAAATACTTGTACTTGATGATAACTCCACAGACGATACCGCAAGGATAGTATTAGAGCTTTCCCAAAAAGATCCAAGGATAAAACTATACAGTGGAGAACCGCTTAAAAAAGGATGGCTGGGTAAATCCTATGCTTGCTGGCAGCTGTCAAAACATGCCAGAGGAGATTATCTCATATTTACTGATGCGGATACCCTTCACTTTCCAAACTCTATATCTGGTGCAGTTGCCTGCCTCCTGAAATATAATCTGGATGCACTATCGGTATTTCCAAAAGAGATAATGGTTACCTTCCATGAGAGAATGATGGTCCCGTTTGGCCATTATATAATTTTAAGCTTAATGCCACTTTATCTTATAAGGAAAATAAAAACTGCTCTATTCTGTACCGCGATAGGCCAGTTTATGCTTTTTAAGAAAGAGGTTTATAAAAAAATTGGAGGTCATAAGTCTATAAAAGGTAAAATGCTGGAGGATATAAAGATATCGAAGCGGGTAAAAAGTTTTGGATATAAATTTATGATTTTTGATGGCCGCAGCAATGTTTATTGCCGGATGTACAGGAATTTTAGAGAGATAGTTGAGGGATATTCAAAAGTTTTATTTGCTGTTTTTGATTATAAAATCTATATGATATCAATAGCTATTATTTTAGTAGCTGCAATATTTTTATTCCCATTTTTAATGCTTCCTATTGGAATACTTTTTGACTGGTCGCTGGTATTAATAGAACTCATAATTCTGCAGATAATCATTATTTTAATTACTAAAACGATTCTTTCCCTAAGATTCAAATGCAAAGCTGTTGATATAATATTACATCCTATTTCTATGATATATCTTATATTAATAGCCATAAATTCAGTATTCAATGCTAAAATTGGAATGGGTGTGTACTGGAAAGGCAGAATATATGATGTCAGTAAAGAAGATGAATTAAGACTGGTAAGCGATAATTAT
>JABMRD010000058.1 GCA_013202875.1 Actinomycetota bacterium
ATGAGAAATGAAGGAAAGATTACTTTTTACAGAATTACAGACAGAGATGAATATCTATATGAACCGCAGGGTACAAAAATTTAGTAAAAACTCAATCGTAAGGGAGAAGTGCAGTATGAAGCATAGTCTTTTACGCCTGGATGGCTGGAGAACCAGTCTATCTGGCTGCATATGGAATATAAGTATCTTTTAGAATTGATAAAATCCGGGCTTTATGAAGACTATTTTGAGAATATTGGAAACGCGCTGGTACCGTACTTAAAACCAGAAGTTTATGGAAGAAGCATATTTGAAAATTCTTCGTTTATAGCAAGCAGCGTCCATCCTGATAAAGGCATTCATGGCAATGGTTTTTATGCCCGTTTGTCCGGTTCTACGGCGGAATTTATGCATATGTGGATCCTTATGTTTATTGGTGATAAACCATACTTTGTAGATAAAAGCAATAAGCTTTGCTTCCAGGTGAAACCGGTTCTGAAGAAGGAATATTTCTTGAAAAAGGATGAAAAAATCAGCTATTATTCTCCTGAAGGAGTATTGAAAGAAGAAACCTTAAAGAAAGGCGCGTTGAAATTCATGCTCCATGGAAAGATTCTGGTTACTTATATCAATGCTTTAAACAAGAACACGTTCGGTGATACTGGGGTTAAACCATCAAAGTATGAAATAAAATTGAATGATGGAAAAATTGTAGAGTTTAATGACTTTGTTCCCGAGCCGTATGCTCATCTTATACGGGAAAGAAAAGTGTCTGAAATCACAGTGTATTTTAAATAAATTCTATTTATTAAGGAGTTAAATCGAATGGAGAAGAAGGATATTATTAGTTTTGACGGAAGAAGTATGATTATCAATGGAAAGCGCGAATTTTTATATGGCGGTGAGTTCCATTATTTTCGCGTTCCCCATGAACTCTGGGAAGACCGCTTTCTGAAAATGAAACAGGCCGGATTGAATACGGTTGTCACCTATATTCCCTGGAATTTCCATGAAGAAAAAGAAGGGGAATTCCGCTGGGACGGCGACAGGGATCTGGATCGATATATTAAAATTGCGTCTAAACTGGGAATGTATGTGATCATTAAACCCGGCCCATATATTTGTGCCGAATGGGACTTCGGCGGATTCCCGGACTGGCTGCTTCCCAAAAATGTGAATTTAAGGGAGAACGATCCTGTCCAAGGGAGCTGGATAGCCAGATTACTGACATTTTAACTGGACTATTTTTCGGGGGACCCTCAAATGGCTTAGATACTAACTTTAAAACTGGACTAAAGAATGGAGTAAGGACAGTAGAGATCGGTATGGTATGAATTATATATCTTTCTATAGAAAATAATCATTTTTTATTTTATAATTTCACTTATTGATTAACAATTAAATTAATAAGGGAGAGAAAATGGCGAAGGTTATTCTAAAGAATCTAACAAAAAAATTTGAAGAAGTGGTTGCTGTTAATAATATGAACAGCACCGTTGAAGACAGGGAATTCGCAGTTCTGGTAGGACCATCAGGTTGTGGAAAAACTACAGTGTTGCGTATGATTGCAGGACTGGAAGAGGAAACGAAAGGTGAAGTTTACATCGGAGACAGGTTAGTCAATGGCGTTGCTCCAAAGGACAGGGATATAGCAATGGTTTTCCAGAACTATGCTCTCTACCCTCATTTTAATGTCTATAACAACATGGCATTTGGATTAAAACTGCGAAGAACGCCAAAACTGGAAATTGATAAAATGGTACATGAAGCGGCAAAAATTTTAAAAATTGAAGACCTTTTGAAGAGAAAACCAAAACAGCTTTCCGGAGGACAAAGACAGAGAGTTGCTTTAGGAAGGGCAATTGTAAGAAACCCTAAAGTATTTTTAATGGATGAGCCGCTATCCAATCTTGATGCAAAACTCAGAGTCCAGATGAGAACAGAAATTGCAAAACTTCACGAGAGACTTAAGGCTACTATAATATATGTAACCCATGACCAGACCGAGGCTATGACCATGGCAAATAAGATAATTATTATGAAAGATGGAATAGTGCAGCAGACTGGTAAACCCCAGGAAGTATATGATCATCCAAATAATATGTTTGTAGCTGGATTTATAGGAAGTCCCGCAATGAATTTACTGGATGCTACTATAACTGACCGGATAACATTAAAGGGCGGCATATTTGAACTTAACACAACTGATAAGGTTAGGAAAATAATTAAAGATAATAATCTCATAGGAAAAGAAATAGTAATAGGAATCAGACCCGAAGATTTAGAAGATAGTGATTTTGTACAGAATATCCCTGCGAATAGTACAATTACTGCAAATGTTGAAGTTACAGAGCCTATGGGTGCAGAGATCTATGTATATGTCGATATTAAGGGGGTACTGATAACAGCCCGGGTAAACCCCAGATCCATATTAAGGAGTGGTGAGAAGGTAACCTTATATGTAGATATTGACAAAATACACCTATTTGATAAAGATACAGAGAAATCTTATATATAAATTTATAAAACCTGCTCTACCTTAATAAACTAAAAGTTTGTCTTAACCATCGTGAGGTAGATTCTAGGTTTTATCTTCCTGAAAATAAAAAATACTAGATTTCTAATATAGGGAATAATAATGAATACATATGGTTATTTTAATGATGTAGATAAAGAGTATATTATTAAGAGGCCAGACACTCCTCTACCCTGGATAAACTATTTAGGTTGCGAGAAATACTTTGGTATTATTTCTAATACAGCCGGGGGTTACAGTTTCTACCTGGACGCACGGCTGCGTCGTATAACTCGCTATAGATACAATAATATTCCTGTGGATACAGGCGGCCGTTATTTGTATATCAAGGATGGTGATACATACTGGAACCCGGGTTGGAAGCCAAGCCAAACATTGTTGGACGAATACTCCTGCCGGCATGGTCTGGGCTATACGGTTATAAGGGGTCAAAAAAATGGAGTTGAGGCGGAGGTGACCTATTTTGTACCCCTTGGAGAAAACATGGAGATATGGAGTATTATGTTGGCCAATAATACAAAACAGGAGAAAGAAATAACTCTTTTCTCATTTGTAGAGTTTTGTCTCTGGGATGCTATGGATGATATGACCAACTTTCAGCGTAATCTTAATACCGGAGAGGTAGAAGTAGACAATGAGACTGTTTTTCACAAAACTGAATATAGAGAGCGGCGAAATCATTACGCATACTTCACTTGCAGCCAAAAAATAGATGGGTTTGATACCAGCCGTGATGCTTTTATCGGTATTTATAATGATTTTAGAAATCCTAAGGCAGTTACTACCGGAAAGTGTACTAACTCCATTTCAAATGGTTGGTCTCCGGTTGGTGTTCATCAGGTTAATATTACTTTAAGCCCGGGAAAAAAGAAAAATCTTCATTTTATATTGGGTTATATGGAGAACAAAGAGGATGAAAAATTCTCAGCCCCTAATGTTATAAATAAAGAATCATTATGGGCTAAGATGAAAGTTTATAAAAGTTCTGAAGACATAGATAGAGCGTTTAGTGAATTAAGGTTGTATTGGGAAAAATTACTTGGTAGATATAGGGTGGAAATAGATAATGAGCATGTAGAACGTATGGTTAATATATGGAACCAGTACCAGTGTATGGTAACTTTTAACTTGTCCCGCTCTGCCTCCTTTTATGAATCAGGTATTGGACGTGGACTGGGATTCCGGGATTCCAACCAGGATTTACTTGGTTTTGTGCATATGGTCCCAGAACGTGCACGACAGAGAATCCTGGATATTGCTGCTGTTCAACTTTCTGATGGGAGTTGCTACCATCAATATCAGCCGCTTACAAAGGAAGGCAATAAGGATGTGGGTGGGGGATTTAATGACGACCCATTATGGCTTATAGTTTCAGCCTGTGCATATATTAAAGAAACCGGAGATTTTTCAATTCTGAATGAGGCGGCTGGTTATTCAGATGTTCCTGATAGCAGAGATACTCTTCTTGAGCATCTTTACCTATCTGTAGAATATACCCTTAAAAACCTGGGACCGCATAACCTTCCTCTTATAGGGCATGCTGACTGGAATGATTGTCTGAATCTGAATTGTTTCTCAAAGCAACCTGGAGAAAGTTTTCAGACATACGGGGATAGACCAGGCGGAGTAGCAGAATCAGTTATGATTGCAGGGCTGTTTCTATATGCTTGCCGTGAACTGGTCGCGCTCTTACAACATATTGGTGCTAAAGAAAAAATTGATGAAATACAGAAGGGATATGAACTTGTCAGAGAAGCAGTGGAGGTGTATGGCTGGGATGGAGAATGGTTCCTGAGAGCCTATGATTATTATGGAAAAAAGGTAGGTTCTAAAGAATGTGGGGAAGGAAAGATATTTATTGAACCTCAGGGCTGGTGTATTATAGGTGGTGTTGGCCTGGAAAATGGAATGGCTCGCAAATCTTTGGATAGTGTAGAGAAACATCTATCAACTCCTAATGGAATAGTCCTGCTCCAACCTGCATATTCGCGCTATTATCTGAATTTAGGAGAAATTTCTTCCTATCCACCGGGATATAAGGAAAATGCCGGAATATTCTGTCATAATAATCCGTGGATATCTATGGCTGAAACTATTCTGGGAAATGGTGATAAAGCCTTTGATTATTATTTGCGTATCTGTCCAAGCACCAAAGAGAACCTTATAGAAATCTATCGCTGTGAACCATATTGTTATGCTCAGATGATTGCCGGCAGGGATGCTCCAACTTATGGTGAGGCAAAAAATTCTTGGCTCACCGGTACAGCAGCCTGGAGTTTTGTAAATATTTCTCAGGCAATTTTAGGAATTAAGCCTGATTATGAGGGCTTGTTAATAGACCCATGTCTGCCGAGCAGCTGGACTGGTTATAAGGTAGAAAGAATGTTCAGAGGAGTCAAATATATAATTGAGGTAAAAAAACCAAAAGGAATTTCTAAAGGAGTACCCAGAATAATCCTGGATAAAGAAGAACTTGGTTCAAATATCATTCCTATTTTAAAAGATAATAAAACTCACAATGTAGAAGTATATATTGAATAATGTTTCTTATAGAATATATTAGATATAGATTAACAGAAAGAAATAATTAAAAAAGGTGTAAGTCAAATTATGAGTAAAAAGATAGGTTTTAAAATATATATTTTTCTAATTTTCATTTTTCTTGTTATTACTGGATGTGCTTCAGAAACAGTTATTAAGGAGGATGAAACTATAACGCCATCTTCCGCAGAGGAAGATTCTGGAAATAATGAACTCCCTAAAAATATTATTGTAAATGGTGATTTCAGCAATCCTGATTTAGGAGATTGGGATCTCTTTTTAGGTGGTGATGGAGATGCCATAATTGAGGTAACTGACGGAGAATTATTTGTTGATGTTATAAATGGAGGAAATGAACGCTGGCATGTGCAGTTAAGACAATTAAATCGTTTAATTAAAAAGGGAGCTAAATACGTTGTGTCTTTTGACGCTAGAGCTGTAGAGCCGAGGAGGATTGAAAGTCAGGTAGGAAAGAATTCCGAGCCATGGACTGAATATTCAGAGGAAGGGGTGTTTGAAATTACAACCGATATGCAAACTTATACCTATGAGTTCGTTATGACTCACGAATCTGATCTTGAGGGAAGATTTTTAATTGACTTCGGAAGAAGCGATAGTGATGTTTATATTGACAATGTCTTTGTATGGCAGAAAACTCCCGGTGAGGAACCTTCTTCTGTTCCGGAGGAAGAAGTTATTTCTGAAGATATTCCTGAACCTGCACAGGGTGAGTGGGTACTTATATGGAATGATGAGTTTGATGGAACTGAGATCAATCTGGATGATTGGAGTTTTAATATAGGAACAGGAAATAATGGCTGGGGAAATAACGAACTTCAATACTACACCGACAGACCTGAGAATGTCAGAATAGAGGATAATATCCTTGTAATCGAAGCCCGAAAAGAAAACTATGAAGATAGTGAATATACATCTGCGAGGATAAAAACAGAGGATAAACAGTCCTGGGCTTATGGAAAGATAGAGGCGAGAATAAAGCTTCCGCAGGGAAAGGGAATATGGCCCGCCTTCTGGATGCTGGGAGAATCCATTAATACTATAAACTGGCCCTACTGCGGAGAGATCGATGTTATGGAAATGATTGGCGGAGGTTCAAATGATAGTATATGTCATGGTACAATACACTGGGATAAAGATGGCTGGACATATACAGGCGGAAATACAACTCTTTCAAGTGGGATTTTTGCAGATGATTATCATATTTTTAGTATAGAATGGGATAAAGGAGCTATACGATGGTTTCTTGATGGTAAACAATATCATGCTGAAAATATTACCCATGAACATCAATCTGAGCTGCATGATAGTTTCTTTATAATTTTGAATTGTGCCATAGGAGGCAACTGGCCGGGCAGTCCCTCGCAATCTACAGTATTCCCCCAAAAAATGTATATAGATTGGATCAGGGTTTACCAGAAAGTAGAGTCTGTCTAAAAATATTCTTTTTATAAATTATGGAATTTATCTGAAATTATTTAAATAATTTCAGGTACTTTTTTCGTTGAGGCAACGATACGATTTGGAATACTTTTTAAATAAAGCAATTCGCCTACTTGACATCAATAGTTAAAATTTTCTATAATGGATTTCTTACGTAAATATCATACTAATATGGGCATAGAGCGGATTTTTTAAAAGATTATAAGTTTTACAGATTATTTTTTACTTTCAAACTGTCATGTCCATGTGTCGGCAATCGGTAGCGGAAGTTCTTAATACTTTAAAAAATATCTTAATGTTGATGATTCTTATAAAAATCTCAATTAATCGAATTAGGGATTTTCGTTAAGATAGGTAGAAAAATGAAGATTTACAAAGAATCGCTAAAAAGAAATAAATGTCAATTAATTTTGGCTAATGGAAGTGAAAGGGGAGAGTTTGTTCCGCTAGATTATGTGTTTTTTCAATTTAAAGGGATTCACGATGGCGTACAATTGATGAGAACGTATTATCCGGAGGATGATAGCTGGAATCCATATAAGAGAATATCAACGGTATCTAAAAAAGAAAGAGTTTCCTTTGCGTGGGATTATGAATATGAGGATTATCATCCCTTTGACGTGTTTGAAAATAAGAGTGCTACGCTGGACCAAATGGAGCTAATAAAATTATACGGTTCAGATATTTACCTCACCCTTACTTAAGATGAAAAATGGAAACATATGTTTTTCAAAAGTTGTAAGGGGAATTAAAGATAAATTATAGGATATATTCAAATAAACATTATAGGTTATACAAAACGACAATGAACATTGTAAAAATAGAGAGTTTGAGCAAACATTTTAAAATACTAAAAAGGAGTGAAGGATTTATCGGTGCCTTTAAAGATCTTTTTTCCAGAGATTACAAAATCATTAAAGCTGTAGATAATATTTCTTTTAAAGTACAAGAAGGAGAGATTATAGGATTTCTCGGGCCCAATGGAGCTGGTAAATCTACTACAATTAAGATGATGAGTGGTGTATTAGAACCAACATCCGGAAGTATTTTTATAAATGGATATATTCCCTATAAAGATAGAAAAAAATATGTAAAAAATATTGGGGTGGTATTTGGACAGAGAACACAGCTTTGGTGGGAGATACCCGTAATTGAGTCATTTAAAATCTTAAAAGAGATTTATAAAATAGAACCGCACATCTACAACGAAAATATGAAACTATTTAATGAGCTGTTTAATCTGAAAGCTCTCTACCCCATACCTGTTCGAAAGCTCTCTTTGGGACAGAGAATGCTTTGCGATATTGTAGCTTCATTTTTGCATAATCCTAAAATCATTTTTTTTGACGAGCCCACAATAGGCCTTGATGTTTCTGTAAAGAACAAGGTTCAAACATTAATAAAGGATTTGAATAAAGTTAAAAAAACCACAATTATTTTAACATCCCATGACACTGGCAGTGTGGAAGCTCTTTGCAGAAGGCTGATTCTTATTGACAAAGGATCCATTATCTATGATGGTGATATTCTAAAGTTTAACCGGATTTTCGGCGCCTATAGAACCCTGAAAGTGGAGCTGGAGCAGTTCGAAGGTTCATCTATTGAGGTATTATCTAAAACAATTGGAGAAAAATTCCCCTGCAAACTCCCCATTCCAGTAAGAAAAGACGATGATGGGTGGATAAGCCTTACAATCAACCAGGATGAGGTAAAACTGCAGGATGTCTTAAACTATATTATGAAGGAGTATCCGATAAAAGACTTAAAGATTGAAGAAATAGAAACAGAGGATGTGGTGCGGAAGATATATGAAGGAGAACTGGTATGAAAAAGTATCTCATGATAATCAGAAACAGTTTCATGTCCAGTATAATATACAGATTCCATTTTTTTTTCACCTCGTTAAGTAATGTATTCTACATTATAATAATTTATTTTCTCTGGAGGGCAATCTATAAAGGAAGCGGCGGCTCTATAAATGGAATGACCTTTAATCAAACTTTTATATACCTGGCTTTGGCTATATCCATATTCTGCCTGTTCAAAACATGGACCGATTGGGGTATGTCCTATCAGATTATTAATGGAATAATTGTTATGAACCTCATCAAACCCATGGACATTCAATTGCTAGAGATGTGTAATGCTATTGGATTTGTTTTCTATAATTTCATTACTGTAACTCTCCCCGCTCTTTTTATTATTATTTTTATTTTCCAGCCCGGGGTGATTACGGTAAGCAACCTGATGCTTTTCCTTCTACCTATGGTGTTAGCTTTTTTTATCAGCTTTAACATAGACTATATAATCGGTCTTACTTCCTTTTATACAGAATCGATATGGGGAATTAGTATCGCAAAGGACACAATTGTCCTGCTTCTCTCGGGTGCCCTTATCCCGATAAATTTTTTCCCGGAGATTCTTAGAAAAATTGTTGGATTTCTACCTTTTCAGGCAATATATCATATTCCATTGACAATACTCATATCAAAAGATATGTCTATATATGAGTATCTAAAATTCTTAGGGATACAGTTATCCTGGGCTATTGCACTTTACGCTTTGAATAGATTTTATTATTCCAGAGCTATAAAAGTAGTTACGGTAAATGGAGGATAATAGTGAAAAGATTCCTATATTATCCCAGACTCTACACCTTAATTGTATCTCAATATATTAAGGCACGTATGCAATACCGGGCTGATTTTTTTATCAGTTCGATTGGAATCCTGCTTGAGAGCGGCGCCGGTTTTTTTTCACTCTGGGTTATCTTTCATTCTATCTCCAAACTGGTTGGATGGAGTTATAACGAACTTATCTTTATTTACGCTTTTTCCCTACTGGCAATTACTCCATCTCAACTTTTCTTTGACAATATCTGGCATTTAAGTAGTCATATTAGACAGGGGACATTTATCAAATATTATTTTAGACCTCTTAATATGATGTTTTATTACATGTCAGAAGTTTTTGATATCAAAGGATTTACCAAACTTGCACTTGGAATCGCTGCATTTATTTATGCATCCTTTAAACTGGGTATTACCTGGACATTTCCGAAATTTATTTTACTCCTTACCCTTCTTTTCAGTTCTTCCTTGATTATGATTTCTCTTATGATTATGGCGTCTTCTACGTGCTTTTGGACCGGTGAAGCTTCTTCGGTGTTAATTTTTGTTTTCAAGTTCGGAGAGTATTCCAAATACCCAATAACTATTTTTAATAGTTTTTTTAAGCTTCTATTTACCTATATTATCCCCATAGGTTTTGTCGCCTTTTACCCTTCCAAGTTCTTCTTAAGGCCTACGGAGACTAATATACTGGCATATTTATCTCCGGTGGCTGGAATCCTCCTATTTGTTCTTGCTTACCTGGTATGGAAGAAGGGTGTCAACTCCTGGACAGGAACTGGATCTTAATTTAATACCCTGGAAGAATTTATTAATTTTATTATTTTGATTTATAAACTTTATTAAGATGGGAGTTAGAATGAGAATTAGTGTGATTATTCCATATTATAATAGAGAAGATTTATTATTAAATACATTAAAATCATTCCAATTACAAACAATAAACAAAGATGAATATGAAATAGTAATTATTGATGATGGTTCAAATGAGAATATCGAACATAAAATTAAGGCATTGAAGTTGGATTTCAATGTTAATTATAATTACTTTCATAGAGACTCAAAATCGTGTGCCGCTCTTGCAAGAAATAGGGGTATCAAGAAGTCCAAAGGTGAGATTTTAGTTTTTTTGGATTGCGATCAAATTGTTTCCCCTGATTTTCTTGAAGAACACTTATACCCGTTTGATAAATTTGGGAATAATAACGACATTTTACAGTTTGGAACAAGAAAAAGTATGAGAAGAACTATACCTTACAATCCGGAACAACAACTAATTACAAATAAAATAGATTTTGGTGATGATTCCAGGGATTATGTTTTTCAAATTTTTTCTCATAATATGTCTATTGTTAAAGGCAGCTGGCATTTAGTTTTTTCAAATAATATTTCAACCAGTAAAAAAGTAATTGATAAATTTGGCGGCTTTGATGATAATTTTAGGGGTTGGGGTTTGGAAGATACTGAATTTGCTTATAGACTATATAAAAATGGTGTCAAGATTGTCTATAATCCGAATATCGAAGTGATACATCAATACCATGAGAATTTTTTTGATGATAAAAGATACACTGAATGGAATAGAAATTTCAATTACTTTATAAGTAAGCATCCCGAAATACCGGTACAGCTGCAGGGTATTTTTTTAGACTTTTTTGATCCTGTTAAAAGAGCTGCAAAGGAACAAAAAGGTATACGATTTGTCTGGCTGGATTGTTTTATTAAATTTGAAAATGCTCTTCGCTGCCTTGATGATAGACCAGTTAATAAGATTAACAATTTATATATTACATTAATCAGGCCGGATATTGATGAAATAGAAATGATACAGGATGTAGACGATAAAGTTTATCAAGTCATTTGCTATAAAGATAAGGATAAAGATTTAGTATACTGGATGCAGCTATATAATACTAATCCAAATATAAAATTATATGCGGTCTAACTTTCAATATCATTAACCTAAAAGTAAAACAAAATTCCGTAGTTATGAGTCACGAAAATTAATAAGAGGTATAAAATTATAAGTCAACTTAGGATAACACAGTTTTCCTATGATGCCATAAACCAGCTACCCTTCGGGACATTGTCTCTGTTCACGCCTTTGGCAAGAATAAGCAAAAGATACGCTAGCCCTATGGGACAGCAATATCGCTGAACAATAACAGGGATGATCTCTTTCATATTGTCTTTAGAATCATAATCCATTATAATTACTTCAAATTACTGCACACGGTTGAAATTCTAATCCTGCAAAGATTTTAAATTGAGTTTCAGGGTTTCAGCCCGGTTGTACGTGGAAAAAACGATCGATACTATTATAAATTCTATCCTTTAGAGCAAATATTTTTATATTTAGCTATAACATTAACACAATAGGCAACGATACGATTTGGAATACTTTTTAAATAAAACAATTCGTTATCTTTACTTCTTTCCATAAATCTTTTAATCTTATCTGTGTATAATACAGAGGTTTAGCTTTCTTCATAAGGAATATGTATATTAAAAAATAAAAGCAGCAATAAAATGGAGGCAAAATGACAAAAAAATTCAAAGAAAATTTTATTTTTGGTGCTGCAACGGCATCCTATCAAATTGAGGGAGCAGCTGCCGAGGATGGCAGGAGTCCATCCACCTGGGATGTATTCTGTAAAACACCAGGGAAGGTATACGGGGGTCACAATGGGGATATTGCATGCGACCATTATCATAGGTATAAAGAAGATGTAGAGTTAATGGCAGGGATTGGTATAAATGCATATAGATTTTCAATTTCATGGTCCAGAATTTTTCCGGAAAAGGACAAGTATAATCCAAAAGGAATGGAATTTTATAAAAAACTGATAAATGAGCTAAATGAGAAAGGTATAAAGCCAGTGGTTACTCTGTATCACTGGGACTTACCGGTATGGGCCTATGAAATGGGCGGGTGGTTGAATAGAGATTCGGTAAAATGGTTTAAAGAATATGCTTTAAAGGTATTTGAAGAGCTTAATGATTCAGTAAAGTTATGGATAACCCATAACGAGCCGCTCTGCTCGTCGTTTTTCAGTTATTATGAAGGCTTTCATGCGCCCGGACATAAGAATTTAAGGGAAGCTCTAATAGCTGCGCATCATATTTTATTATCTCATGGAGCAGCAGTAGAAGAATTTAGAAAATTTAATTTTAAAGACAGTAAAATTGGGATAACACTTAATCTAACGCCTTCCTATCCTGCGTCCAGTTCTAAAGAGGATGTAGAAGCGGCTTTTAGATTTGATGGGCTGTCCAATAGGTGGTTTTTAGACCCTGTTTTTAGAGCTTTATATCCTGAAGATATGAAAGAAGTTTATAAAGAATTTATAGGTTGTTTTGATTTCGTAAAGGATGGGGATTTACAAAAGATATCAATTAATAATGATTTTTTAGGGGTAAATTATTATTCACGTGATTTGATTGAATTTTCGCAGGATTCAGAGTTGAAATTCAAAAAGACGCACGGAATTTTTAAGAGAACCGAAATGGATTGGGAAATAGTACCGGAATCTCTATATGATATTATAATAAGACTGAGAAAAGAGTACACCAGAATACCAATTTACATCACAGAAAATGGCGCTGCTTTTAATGATAGGGTATCTAAGGATGGGAAGGTAAATGATAATAAACGTATAGACTATCTTAGAAAACATTTAAAAAAAGTGGTTGAGCTGAATAGTAAAGGAGCAGACATAAGAGGGTACTTTTTATGGTCTTTAATGGATAATTTTGAATGGGCAAATGGTTACTCAAAGAGATTCGGAGTTGTTTTTGTAGATTATGAAACGCAAGAGAGGATATTAAAGGACAGCGCAATATGGTATAAGGATTTAATTAAAAAGAGGATTATAGAATAGCCATATTTGATATAAGAGTTATTACTGAAAAAACTATAAATGGAATTTTCTTTAAAGGCAGGGGATGTATTTTTAAACAAACGTTGTTGCCAATGGCGTATATAGCTGGTGGGAGAGAACTTGGTTCATTTTTAGCTGACGAAGCAAAAAACAAGTTTGTGAGTTTAATTTTAATAAAGAAGTATAAAATTTTCATGGTATAATTTCTTTTAAAAAGTAAGAGAGATATTTAAACTAGATAATACGTATATCGGTATTTATATATAATACTTGAAAGGGAAAGTAATGGAAGAAAATACTAAAGAAACAGTAATAGTTCAGATCTCCGATATCCATGTTGGCGAAAAACATTTCGTGCCCAGTCTTCTTACCAGATGTATTGATGAAGTAAATGAACTTAACCCTGATATGGTAATTATAACAGGAGATCTAACTGCCAATGGCTTCAGGATGGAATATGACACTGTAAAAAATTATCTCTCCCCTATAAAATGTAAAAATCTGCTGGTTCAATTAGGTAATCATGATTCCAGGAATGTGGGATACCTGCATTTTGAAGATATCTTTGGAAGCAGGTATATTTCTTTTAGTAGTAATAATGTAACTATTGTTGCAGCTGATTCAAGTGAACCGGATCTGGATAATGGACAAATAGGTCGGGAACATTATGAATGGATCAAGAATGAGTTCAGTAAATGCGATAATAGAAATTTTAAGATTTTTACCATGCATCATCACCTGGTACCAGTTCCCAACACAGGCAGGGAGAGGAATATTGTAAATGATGCCGGTGATGTTCTTGAAACAGTGGTTGATGCCGGGGTGGATATGGTGCTATGCGGGCATAAACATGTGCCCTACCTGTGGAGAATAGAGGATATGCTGGTAGTTACTGCCGGAGCAGTTTCCTGTCTTAGATTAAGAGGAAAGATTGAACCCAGTTATAATATTATATATGTCAGGGAGAAAGAAATTGATATATATAGAAGGTCGCCTTTTGATAGAATTGAAAAAATTTTAGGTATAAAAAGAAAAGATAAAAAGAGTAAACTCAGTGATAAGTTTATTAAAGAGAAAAAACAATAAGGGTAAAAGTCTAATTGTATTAGTAGACGGCGAGCATTATCCACAGGTAACCTATGATGCGGTAGCGATGCTCAAGAAAATCTATCCTGGCAATTTTAAGGGTATTATTTTTCTTGGCGGAACTGAGAAATTGGTGATAAATAATCTAGAAGATTTTTTTGGCGAAGAAGTTTATACAATTAAAGATATTGATATAGATTTTAAAGCAGCACTTGAATATTTTAAGCCTGATATTGTTTATGATTTAAGTGATGAGCCCGTAGTAAATTATATAGTTAGAATGAAAATAGCTTCTTTTTGTCTTGCAAATAAATGCAGTTACATGGGTCCTGACTTTTTATTTTCTTACGAGAAAGAAGAGATACACTGCAGCAAACCCACTCTATCCATTATTGGAACAGGAAAAAGGATTGGCAAAACTGCAGTTAGTTCTTATATATCTAAAATATACGTCCGGCAAAATGTTAATGTTTGTGTTGTTGCTATGGGTAGAGGAGGACCTAGAAGTCCCAAGATTATTAGAGGTGATAAAATAGATATTACTCCTGAATATCTCCTGAGTATCAGTAATAAGGGTATGCATGCGAGCTCAGATTATATAGAAGATGCCCTTACCAGCAAGATTACCACTGTTGGCTGCAGAAGATGCGGAGGAGGTTTTGGAGGTAAGATTTTTATGACTAATATAAAACAAGGTATAGATATTGCTGTAAAATTAAATCCTGACCTGATAATAATAGAAGGAAGCGGTGCTTCTATCCCGGATGTGGAAACAGATGCGAGTATATGTGTAATAGGTGCTGGCCAGAGTTGGGAAGGTATAATTGGTTATTTGGGAATTTATAGATTATTATCTGCGGATTTAATAATAATTACAATGTGTGAGGAACCGTTGGCAGATCGGGACAAGATAAATTTTTTAGAAAGAGAAATAAAAAAGATCAATCCGAAAGCCAGAATTATAAAAACGGTTTTTAGGCCGGAGCCTTTATCCGATATTAGCGGTAAAAAGGTTTTTATAGCTATGACCGCCAGTAAAATTATTGAACCTATAATTAAGAATTACGTAGAGAACAATTTTAACTGCAGTGTTATCAAGATGAGTTTTAATCTGGGAAATAGAGAAGAACTTAGAAAGGACCTGGAAAAAAATGGGGGTTATGACACAATACTGACAGAATTAAAGGCAGCATCAGTGGATGTTTTAACAGATTATGCTTTTAAGCATAAAAAAGAAATAATATATATGAATAATATTCCTATTGTAATAGGCGGCAATAAGCTGCTAGAAAAGGAATTAAAAAATATATTCTCAAAGGAGAAAGATTAATATGGATTTAAGAAATAAAGAAGCAGCAAGCTCCAGGGTAATAATAATTTCCGATAAAAAAGGTGGTCTGCCCTTTTCCAAAGGAATACTTGCTTCATCTATTTCGGTAACTGGTCTGGATATCATAACTGCTCATAAAATTGCGCTTGAAATCCAGGATTATTTTTTAAAAAATAAAATATATTCTCTTTCTCTTGGTGAATTAAGAGCGCTGGCATTCAGGTTTATAAAAGATAAGGTTAGCTTAGAATATGCTGAGAGGTACTTGCTCTGGCAATCTGTTGGCAAACTCGAAAAACCAATTATAATACTTATCGGTGGATCAACTGGTGTAGGAAAGTCAACCATAGCCACTATACTGGCTAATAGATTAAATATAACCAGAGTAGCTTCAACAGATGCTATAAGAGAAGTTATGAGAGCTTCAGTACCTGAGAAATTAATCAGCTCTCTTAAAGGCTCTTCTTATAATGCATACAAAAATTTAACTTTTCCGCCTTCCGGAGCAGAACCGGTTATTTTAGGTTTTAGGGAACAGGTATTAACAGTGAATGTTGGAATAGAAGCAATAATAGAAAGAAATATTCTGGAAAAATCAGATACTATTATAGAAGGGGCGCATGTAGTACCGGGTTACCTTAATCTTAACGAGTATTCGTCCAGGGCTATAGTTCAGCAGATAGTTATATCAGTACCTGATAAAAATATTCATAAAGAACATTTCACCAAGAGAACTGTTGAGACCCAGGGTTCGAGGCCGATGGATAAATATATAAAGCATCTGGATAAAATCATGATGATTCAGAATTATATAGAAAAATTAGCAAAAGAGAAAAATGTTAGAATTATTGAAAACTATAATCTTGATAATGTGGTAAATGGGATATTGGAATTAATATTTCAAAGGGTAAAAAGCGAATTCAGTAAAGTAGGATCTGAATATACAAAAGTAAATTAGATTTTAGCTGAGATGTAGAATTTTTTAGAAATTTTACTGACTCCATTTAAATAAATTCTTACATTATAGTTTCCAGGAGGATACATATCATTTTTTTTAACTAATGAAATTATAATCTTTCCCGAACCCTTTTGTTCCGGGTTTACAATATTTTTCTGAATTATTTTGTAGGAACTATTTTCAATTTTTTCCCATTGGACTTTTATTTCATCTTCGGTGGTAAGGTGCTTTACTTCTATTATAAGATAGATATCTAGATTCTGGCTGTCAAAATAATAATTGTTGTTTTGCTTTAATTTGTCAAAACTAGAGTCTCTGTCAGAACTTAAGTAGATACTTTCAATATCCGGCCTCTTTTGCATAACGGTTATTGAAACTATTATCAGAATTATGGTGCAAATAATTAAAATAATTATATTTATTTTCTTCATTTAATTGTCAGAATGCGAGATTTAACAATTTCAGGTTATTATAAAAGTTATTTTTGATATTGGCTATAGGTTACTTTAAAATATTTGACTAAAATCTTTAATTGATATATATTTCTTAAATGATTTTTTAAGGAGGAAATAAATACATGCCTATATATAGCTATAAATGTGAAAACTGTGGGAGAATTTTTGATAAGTTTCAAAAAATTGGCGGTGATGGCAATATAAAATGTATTTATTGTGATTCTAACGCTAATAGAGTATTTTCGCCTGTTGGGATAATTTTTAAGGGATCCGGGTTTTATACTACGGATTATAAATCCAGTTCAGGGAATTTTAATAATACCAGTGTTTCAACAAATAAAGAAAAAGATAATAAAAAATCCAAAACCAAATCCTCAGGTAAAAAAGAAACCAGCAGTGTATCAGATAAAAAAAATAACTAAATCCCGGGAAATATTGATATAATAAAAGTCAAGATATCCATAATTAATTTATATTATTAGGTTAGATTAAATATGAAAGTAAAAAAAATATATGTTATGTCTTTAATTATTTGTTTTTTACTGGTACCAATAGTTACTAGTTCGTGTTTTAATTCTGATAATACCCAGGAAAGTAAAATAACCCAGGGTACTGAAACTGTAGAGGAAGTTAGTAGTGACTCTGAAAATATTTCAGAGGAAGAATATAATGACCTTTTAGAGAATGAAGATTTTGTAGACGTACTTGGTAGTTTTTGTTGTTATCCGGGTTCTGAGATCAAAGAAGCAAAGAAAGTGGAAGATGATGAAAATTTATTTTACATATTTTTAGAAGTGATGGAAGACTCTAAAGAGGTAGAGGAATATTATAAGAATAAAAAGGTTCAATCAATCTGGAGAAGATCTGTAATATTTGAAGAAAGCTCGGAAAAAGTTGAAGAAGAATTTCTTGAATCAGAGAGCGAAAATATCCCCATTTCCAAATTTACATATTCCAGCGAAGAAAAAGATAAGGTTGTTAATGTCTTAATTAAAGGCCTGGAAGAGAACAGAACGCAAATAATGATTATTTACTGGAATCTGCAGTAAACAATAAATGGAAGGTAATAAAACCTTAAAACCAAAAATCTACACTGTTCGTGAGCTTAATCTTGAAATAAGAAAAAATCTTGAATCAAATTACTTAGATATATGGTTAGAAGGAGAAGTAAGCAATTTCTATTTCCACGACAAGAAGCATATGTACTTTGATTTGAAGGATGAAAATTCCAAGATCAGGGTGGTTATGTTTCATAATAATAATAAAAATTTACTTTTTAACATAGAAGAAGGTCTGCATATTTTAATAAATGGTTATGTTTCTGTTTATGAAAAAAGGGGAGAATATCAGATAGTTGCTCTGGATGCCAGACCTGTAGGCAAAGGTTCTCTGATTTTAGCATTTGAACAATTAAAAGAAAAATTAGAGAAAAAAGGATATTTCGACTGTATACATAAAAAAAATGTTCCCATTCTTCCAAAGGAAATAGGCATAGCAACTTCTATTGGTGGTGCAGTAATAAGAGATATCATTTCAGTCCTGGAGCGTAGATTTAAAAATTTCCATCTTATAATAAGAGATGTTAATGTCCAGGGGATTACCTCAAGTGATGAAATTTGCGAGGCAATAGATGATCTGTGCCAGTATGGGGTAGATGTAATAATATTAGCCAGAGGAGGAGGTTCACTGGAAGATCTGTGGGCATTTAATACTGAAAAGCTGGCTGAAAAAATATTTGACTGTTCTGTGCCTTTAATTTCGGCAGTTGGACATGAAACAGATTATACTATTGCAGATTTCGTGGCAGATAAACGTGCTGCCACACCTTCAGTTGCTGGAGAGATAGTCATATTAAATAAAACAGAAGCAGTAGAAAATTTAAAAGAAACCAGTAAAAAGATTAAAAATTTAATTAAATCGAAAATTTCCATACTTAAAAAAGAATTTAATTTCTTAACCAGTAGAAGAATTTTCATAAAACCGGAGACTATATTAAATAAATTTAACCAGACTGCTGGTGAACTCCACATCAAATCGATAGAGAATATGGAAAGACTTATCAGAACAAAGGGGGAAATATTATCCGGTTATCGTAAGCTGATAGATGAGAAAAATATATTTAAAAGGATTTATATTTATAAAATGGCAATTAAGAATATGGATATCAGAATAATTTCAGATATAAAAAACTATCTTACCCTTAAAAAAAGTAGATTGAAGTTTATATTAGAGAACTTAAAGGAAAAAAATCCTGTTGCTATACTGGAGCGTGGTTTTGCTATAATATATAAAGAGAAAGAGGATAAAAATATTAAAAGCATAGATGAGGTAAAAGTCAATCAAAATGTTAGAATAATGCTAAGGAATGGAATACTTAATGCAAGGATATTAAAGAAAATATATAAAAAATTAGAAATAGGGTTTAAAAATGAAAATTGAAAAAATGAGTTTTGAGGAGTCTATCACAAAATTAGAAGAAATTGTTAAAGAGCTTGAAGATGAAAATATATCACTGGAAGAATCAATGGAAAAATTTGGAATGGGCATTAAACTTTCTTCTAATTGTCTTAAAAAATTAAATGAAGCCGAGGGAAAGATAGAGGAGCTAACCAGATCTGAGGATGGAAAACTTGTTACAGGAGAACTGGATTTAGAAAAAGAAAATAAATAATTTTTTTTAAAATAAAATTTTTAGTTATTTATTAGCTTACCGGCACGTAATTGGAGTATTGTTTATCTTAACTATATATAGTGTAACTTTAAATAAAATATAGAAGAAGTAACTATATATAGTTATATATTACTATTAAATAAATACTAAATCAAATAATCATAATTGCCTTCATATCTTTTTAAATAATAGTTTACAAATTAATAATAATGTGATATCTTATTGCTGTAATGTGGGGGAAAGTGGAGAGTAAATGAAGTAAATTCCCTTTATATGGGGAAAAAATGGAGTAAAAGATGTTTTTAGGTGAGTATTACCGGACAATTGATAATAAAGGAAGAATTTTCATCCCTTCTAAATTTAGAGAAGATTTAATAAAGGGCATAGTGGTATCAAGGGCATATGATGAGAGATGCCTTTTTTTATATTCAAAAGAAAATTGGAATAAACTGGAAGATAAAATAAGGTCCAACAAGGTTGCTGAAAGAAACATCCAGAGATTTTCCCGGTGGTTTTTCTCTTCTGCCAGTGAAGAAGCAATGGATCAGCAGGGAAGAATTAAAATACCCCAAAAATTAATAGAATATGCCGGGCTTAAGAAAGAAATTGTTATGGTAGGTGTCTCGGAAAGGGCCGAAATATGGGCCAAGGAAATCTGGCCAAAATATTACGATCAGGCAGATTCTCAATTTATGGAAGACAAAAATGCTTTTGAACAGTTACGGTTTTAAAGGGTGTTATAAATGGATTTAAAAGAAATTCATGTACCGGTTCTTTTAAAGGAGGTTTTGCATTATTTAAATTTAAAGCAGGGTAATATCATTTTTGATGGAACACTTGGCGGTGCTGGTCATACTATAGAAATAATTAAAGCCATTGCCCCCACAGGCAAAGTAATCGGAGTTGATCTTTATTGTCAGACTAAAAGCACCGCCGCCAGTAAATTAAAAGATTTTTCTGAAAATATAGTTTTGGTAAATGATAACTTTGCAAACATTAAAAAAATTTTAAAGAGAATAAATATTAAAAGTATAGACGGAATGTTGCTTGATCTCGGATTATCCTCTTTTCTGATAGAGAAATCAAAAAGAGGGTTTAGTTATCTCAAAAATGAAAAATTAGATATGAGATTTGGGGATGGTGATTACATAAGTGCATTTGACGTGGTGAATGAATACTCTGAAGGAAAATTAACAGAGATTTTCCAGAAGTATGGAGAGGAAAGATGGTCCAAGTCAATTGCAAAAAATATAGTAAATCATAGGAAGACCGGGGATATAAAAACTACAGGAGAACTGGTGGAGATTATAAAAGATTCTATACCTCAAAAATTTAAATATGATAGAAGAGGTCATCCGGCAAAAAGGATATTCCAGGCAATCCGGATGGAAGTAAACAAAGAATTAGATAATTTAAAAATGGCAATTGAAGATGGTTTTAAAATGTTAAAAAGTGGTGGAAGAATGGTGATAATATCCTATCATTCTCTGGAGGATAGAATGGTAAAAAGTAGTTTTTTAGAATATGAGGGTAGATGTACCTGTCCTCCAGATTTTCCAGTATGCAAGTGTGGTATGGAGAAAAGAGCTGAGATTATTACTAAAAAGGTGGTTAGGCCTGGATTTGAAGAAATTAGCTCAAATCCGCGTTCAAAGAACGCCAGGTTAAGGGTTTTGGAAAAATTGTAAATTAGTATTTTATTAAAAAGGTATTTATTAATTTTTTAAAATGAACTTAAGATTAGCAGAAGAACAAGAAATTTATAAAAGAAGATCTTATCCTCTCTTATATCTGGTGAAGAAACCAGATATAAGAGAGGATAGGGAAAATATAGTGTACAGCAATAGTGGGCTGTTTTATATATTTATTATAGTTATACTTTTTACCTGTCTGGGTATTCTCTTAAATATTGGACTTAAGATACAGAGTATAAATTATCAAAAAAGTATATATGAAATTAATGAGATGATTTCTTTAGAAGAAGAAAGGAGTGACCGTCTGCTGCTTAAAATATCAGAGCTAAAATCACCATCAAGAATTATTGAAGCTGCTAAGAATGATTTAAACATGGATATGGCCCGTGATTTCAGAATAGTGGAGATTTCAGATAGCAGGCTTGAGAATAGCGAAAAGATTTATAATTACATATCTAAAAATACACCTACTGTAGTTAAAAATTATGATAGTTTCTTGGGAACAATTTATTATATTCAGGATATAATACTTGTGGTATCAGAAAGTGTATTGACATTTTTTATTCCCTGATTATTATGTTAGTTTAAAAAATGCTTAGAAATAGTAATAATATCAAAATAAACAGGAAAAGAATATATTTCCTGTTTATTTTATTTTCAATAACTTTTTTATTAATAATCTATAGGTTAGTTTTTATCCAGTATTTAAATGCTTCAGAGTTTAAAGGTTATGCAAAGTTTCAACAAATAGGTGAATTCGTTCTCGATTCAAAAAGGGGTAAAATACTGGATAGAAATGGATTTGAACTTGCAATAAGCTTGAATGAAAGGACTGTATATGCGAATCCAAAGCTAGTTGTTGATTCTGAATATGAATCGAAAATTTTAGCAGAAATATTGGAGCTGGACGTAGAGAATGTAAAGGAAAAGCTGGACAATAAAGATTTAGGGTTTGTATATATACAAAGAAAAGTTTCTCAAGAAAAAGCTGAAAAAATTGCGGAATATAATCTCCCGGGTATATATTTTCAAAATGAAGCCAGAAGATATTATCCTCTAAATGATATTGCTGCTTCAGTAATCGGGTTTACCGGGGTGGATAATAATGGACTGGCCGGAATTGAACTGCAGTATGAAAAAGTCTTGAGGGGAATTGATGGTAAAGCAATTGCCGAAAAAGATGTTTTTGGCAATATAATCCCGGGAGAAAATAATACCTACATAGAATCTGTTGATGGTAAAGATGTGGTTCTTACTATTGATTCCCGGATTCAATATTTCGCACAGGAAAAACTGGAAGAAGTTGTCTCAGAATTTGGTGCCTTGAGTGCAATTTCCATAGTTATGAATCCCAAAACCGGTGAAATATATTCGATGGCAGCTTATCCTGGTTTTGATTTGAATAATTATCATGAAGCCGATCCGGAACTGTATAAGATATCAGGTATATCCTTTACTTATGAGCCAGGGTCCACTTTTAAGATAATTAATGTTGCATCGGCAATAGAAAATAATACAGTTGGGAGAGACCAGTTATTTGACTTAGCTCCTTCAATTAAAGTTGGCGATAGAGTGATTAGGGAGATATCCAGGACTTATAATATCAGCTATACTACCGAAGAAATAATAAAGTATTCCTGTAATGTTGGAGCTGTTACTATTGCCCTGAGCATGGGAGAAAAAACGTTCTGGGAAAGTATAAAAAAATTTGGATTTGGTGAGATTACAGGAATAGAGTTGCCGGGCGAAGAAAAAGGACTTTTTTATGAGTATAAGACCTGGCCTGCATCAACAATAGGAGCACTGGCTATAGGGCAGAATATTTCAGTGACTCCGCTTCAACTACTGAGGGCTGTTTGCGCTGTTGCTAACGGGGGCTATCTGGTTACTCCTTCTATTGTAAAGGAAGTGAAATTATTGGAAAATGAAGAAAATGAAAATAAGCAAATAGAGGAAGGAAATAGAATTCTCAGCCAGGAGACGGCAGATGCACTAAAAGACATGATGCTTGCTGTAGTGGAGGGGGGAACAGGAACAAGAGCGCAGATAGATGGGGTAAAGGTTTGTGGAAAAACCGGTACTGCTGAAAAGGTCAACAAAAATGGACCTGGTTATAGTGAGGGGCGGCAGATAGTCTCTTTTATTGGTTTTGCACCCTACGAGGATCCTGAAATTGCAATAATTGTAGTTGTGGATGAACCACCGGTTGGCTGGGGTTCAACTGTTGCAGCTCCTGTTTTCAGGGATATAATGGAGTTTTCTTTAACGATGTTAAAGGTCTGTCAGTGACTGATAAGCAGGCATTAATATATAACGCTGTAAAAAATATGATATTAATTTCATAGAATAAGATAACTTTAATACTGGCGGTTATAAAAATGAGGTTGCAGGAATTACTGAAAGATATAAAGTATAAAAAAATTTATGGAAGTACTGATATGGATATCAGAAATATTTCCATAAATTCTAAAAATGCAATGGGCAGCAGTTTATTTGTAGCTATTGAGGGCTTCAAGCGTAATGGGCATAATTTTACAGAAGAAGCAGTTTCCAGCGGGGCTGTTGCATTGATAGTCCAGAGAAAGTTAGAAATTCCTTCTCATATAACCCAGGTCATAGTCAATAATACCAGAGAGGTATTACCGGTTTTATGCAGGAACTTTTATCAGGATCCAAGCAAGTCATTTAAATTAATCGGGGTCACGGGAACCAATGGGAAGACAACTACATGCTATCTGATAGATTCTATTTTAAATATTGAAGGAATGAAAACCTCGCTTATTACTACTGTTGAGTCGTTTTTAGAGGGCGAAAAAACTTTTTTTGATCGTACTACTCCTGAATCTCTTGATTTGAATGACTTTTTTAAAAGAAGCAGACAAAAAAAAGTAGACACTGTCTGTATGGAAGTATCCTCTCATTCAATAGATTTACACCGGGTTGACTATCTTAAATTTAATTATTTTGTATTTACCAATCTTTCCCGGGATCATCTGGACTATCATAAAGATATGGCCAGTTATTTTAATGTAAAAAAGAAATTATTTTTAAAGAAATACAGGTATGTATATGGAGGGGAAAAAGCGGTTATTAATATAGATAATAATTATGGAAAAAGAATTTTTAAATCCACTGATTTGGAAAGAATATCTTATTCACTTAAGTCAGACAGGGCAAGTGTATGGGCAAGTAATATTAAAAACTCCATTTCAGGAATTGAAATGGATGTAAATACTTCAGATGGTAAAAAGTTAAATATCTCATCGCCATTATGCGGATACTTCAATATCTATAATATCCTGGCAGCTGCAGGTGTCTGCATTGATATGGGTATAAAAAACAGCTCTATTCAGAGAGGTATAAAGTCTTTGTATGTGGTTGGGGGTAGATTTGAAAAAATAGATTCTTATAAAAAGTCAACGGTAATAGTAGATTATGCACATACACCGGATGGTCTGGAAAATGTACTGGCGACTATAAAGAAAATATTAAAACCGGGAGGTAGAATTATATCAGTTTTTGGATGCGGTGGTGACCGTGATAAGGGGAAAAGAAAAATCATGGGCCTTATTTCAGGGCGGCAGGCTGATTTTACGGTGATAACCTCTGATAATCCAAGAACTGAAAGACCGTATTCTATAATAAGCATGATAGAGGAAGGTCTGATTGAGTCTGGCAGTAAAGAATATATTAAAGAAACTGACAGGGAAAAAGCAATATTTAAGGCTCTTGAAATGGCGCGGAAAAATGATGTAGTTCTTATTGCTGGGAAAGGTCATGAAAATTACCAGGAGTTCGAAGATTACAGAATACCATTTTGCGATCGGGAAGTAGTAAAGGAATGGGCTGCTCAAAAAAATGAAAGAAAAAATAAAAGTTGAAAATATAATATCCTGGACAAATTGTAGTTTGATTTCAGGAAATATCAAGAAATATGTTTGCAACATATCGACTGATTCCAGAACCATAGAAAAAGGGGATTTTTTTATTCCTCTGGTGGGCGAAAATTATAATGGCCACGATTTTATAGGATCAGCTTTAAAAAAAGGCGCTGGCGGTTTTGTATTTGAATCAGCATATAAAGAAGAATTAAATTTATGGAAAAACAGTCTTAAAACTGAAAATTTTAATAATCTAATAATCCTGCAGTCAGATAATAATTTAACTTTTTTAGAAAATATTGCCTATGGTTATATACGTAAATTTAATCCAACTGTAATCGGTATAACCGGGAGTTTGGGTAAAACTACAACTAAAAATTTTCTGGTAAATATATTAAGCAAAGAGTATAAAGTTGAATTTACCCCCGGGAACTATAATACTGAAATTGGGGTATCAAAATCGATTTTGGAAATTGACAGCCAGACGGATTTTTTTATTGCTGAACTGGGTATGAGGGGAAAAGGTCAGATAGGAATGCTTTCTCGTATATGTAATTTAGATATAGGAGCTATTACCGCTGTAGGGGAATCACATATGGCTTTTTTTAAAGACTTGCGGGAAATAGCCATAACAAAAGCCGAAATAGCAGAAATTCTTTACAAAAATAATGGAATCTTATTTTTAAATAATGATGACATGTATACTGATTTGATAGAAAAGAAAGTTAATTGTAGGATCATAAAATTCGGAAGAAATAATAATATTGCATTTAATTTTATTGAAAAAAATATGGACGAGATGGGAAGATTTACTTTTAATTTCTATAAAGGCAGTAAGAAAATTATAGATATATGCTTGAATATTCCTGGCTATCATAATATATATAATGCCTGTTGTGCGGCAGCTATATGCTTATCTTTAAATATCAATAAAGAGTTGATTAAAGCAGGAATTGAAAGCGCAGCTACTTCCGGTTCCAGAATGGAAATTATAAGGAAAAAAGATAAAATAATTATAGATGATTGCTATAATGCCAGTCCTGTATCGGTTAGAAGTGCTATTGATACACTGGTTTTAATTTCAGAAAAGAAAAATATGAGAAGTGTAGCCATATTAGGAGATATGCTGGAACTGGGTAATGATTCATTTAAGTTTCACAGGGAAATCGGGAAGTATCTGTCTGAAAAAAAGGTAGATGTCTTGATAGCTTTAGGCGGTCTTGCGGAGAATATATTTGAGGGTTATAGGAATACTGGTAATTTTAATAAAAATAGAGATCTATGTTTTTATTTTAAAGATAAGGAAGAGCTGGGCAGAGAAATAAACAATTTGCTCAAACCCAAAGATTTAATTTTAGTAAAAGGCTCAAGAGCAAATAAAATGGAAGATATTATTAATTTAATATAGGCGGAAACTAATATATGACCTGGATATTTTTATCAATTATAATTGGAGGTGTAATATCACTTCTGACAACACCTCTATTTATAAAATTTCAAAAAAATAAAAAAATTGGAGAAAAGATCCGTATTGATGGTCCAAAAACACATTCTGTTAAGACAGGAACACCAACTATGGGGGGAATAATATTTGTTCTGTCTTCCATAACTGCATTTATTATAGTGAGTCTGATTAAATATTACCGGTGGGATGAGGTTTACAGTATAGAAGGCATATTTGTTCTTTCCATATTATTGTTATGCAGCCTGATAGGGTTTATTGATGATTATATGGCGCTTAAAAAACAGAGATCTCTTGGTATAAGGGGATGGGTAAAGATTTCTCTTCTGGCTATAGTATGTTTATATTTTATATTATTTTATGAATACATACTCAAGGCCAGCACTTGTATAGGCATACCTTTTACCGATATAAAGGTTGAGCTGGGAAATTGGTATTACATTATTGTGGTATTGATTATAATCAGTACTACCAATGCGGTTAATTTAACCGATGGTCTTGATGGCCTGGCAGCCGGAACTTCATCTATTGTTCTGGCTGTATTCTGTTTCATTGCCTTTTTAGAATGGTCTATATTTGGTGTTTCTTACGGAATAGATATAGCGGTAGTTAGTGGAGGAACGCTGGCTGCATGCATAGGATTTTTATGGTGGAACACAGCCCCGGCTGAAATTTTTATGGGTGATACTGGCTCATTGGGACTGGGGGGACTGGTTGCAGCAGTTGCTATAATTTTAAAACAGGAAATTTTACTAATTGTAATTGGGGGACTTTTTGTTATTGAAACGTTATCGGTGATTATTCAGGTTTTCTGGTTTAAGGTTTTTAAGAAAAGAGTATTTAAAATGGCTCCGATTCATCATCATTTTGAACTTCTTGGATGGCTGGAGATAAAAGTTATTATAAGGTTCTGGCTGGTATGTGTCTTATTTGCAGGAGTAGGATTTTTTATTTATTACTTAAAGTTTATAGATTAAAAGAATGGAAAAAAAATTTAATCTGATTAAAGATAAAAATTTACTGGTAGTTGGTCTTGGAAGGACAGGAATTTCTGTGATAGAAAAGATACTCAACTTTTGCTGCTCTATAACTGGAATTGATAGTAATCCTGACCTGAATCTGGAAGGCGCATTTAGCAAGTACCGGGACATCGGTCGTAATAATTTAAATATAATATTAGGTAAAGATACATTAGAAGGAAAAGAGGTCATTGAAGAAATTGATCTAATAATAATCAGTCCCGGTGTTCCGGATAATATGCCGGTAATTAAACTTGCCCAGGAAAATAAAATTCCTGTCTGGAGTGAATTAGAGCTTGCATGGAAATTGTTAAGTAAAGAAGAACAGGGCAGGACCATTGCTGTAACAGGGACTAATGGTAAAACAACAGTGGTGACTCTGATTGGGAAAATTCTTGATGATTCCGGAAATAATTGTATAGTCTGTGGAAATGCCGGTCTGCCGTTGATTGAAACCATAGATACAGAAAATAAGTACGACAGCAATTCGCGAGAAAATTTAATCAGAGTCATAGAGGTTAGCAGTTTTCAATTGGAGAGAATATACGACTTCAAACCTCATATTAGTGTAATATTAAATATCACCAGTGATCATATAGA
>JABMRD010000059.1 GCA_013202875.1 Actinomycetota bacterium
GCAGTAAATAAGAAGATGCTACAAAGCTCTTGTTGATTTCCTTATAATTATTTTTGGTTCAACAACTACTTTTGTATTTTCTTTCTTTTTTGTTTTTATTTCATTTCATTAAAAAGTGCTTTTGCGGTTAATTTCCCCAACTCATCAATTGGTTGCGATAACTGTGTCTCACTATTTCCATCTGAATCAGTTCAGATAAAAGCTATGGTCCCCGAAGATTTCACCGATGGTGACATTATTGTTAAAACAGAAGGCTGGAACTGTTGATCTTTATGTTGGCATAAATACAGGTCTGCTGCACCCTACTCTTTTTCTCTTTTTTTTTACACCCAAAATTTTTTCAATTCTATTAAAGGTTGACCTTCTATATAAATTGAAATTTGTTTTAGTTAAAATAATATTATATAATGAATTTCTGATTGTTACTAATAAAAGTATTAATTAGAAATGAGATATATAAATCTGAGGGAAGAATTAAAAGATTTTATAGTATTTTCTATAAATGATATTAAAAAAATAGATGAAACTTTTTACAGAGCCAGATTAAATGAATGGCAAAATAAAGGATATATAAAAAAAGTAATTAAAGGATTTTATATATTTTCTGATCTTGAAATATCAGAAAATATATTATTTTTAATTGCAAATAAAATTTATTCTCCTTCTTACATATCACTAGAATCAGCATTTTCGTATTATAATATAATCCCTGAAGGAGTATATTCTGTTATCTCTATAACGACTAGAAAAACCTTTAAGCCTGCAGGAAACTTTACAAGTTTTAAATATAAGAAAATTAAAGAAGAATTTTTTTTTGGTTATAAATTAATTGAATTTAAAGGCAGATATTTTAAAATGGCATCTCTAGAAAAAAGTATAATAGATTATTTTTATTTCAATCCAAAAAAAGATAGTTTTAACGATTTTTATGAGATGAGATTTAACACCAGTTCTTTATCTGAGCAGATAGATTTAAAAATTATTAAAGATTACTTGGAAATATTCAATAAAAAGGGCTTAACCAGATGTATAAATAATTTACTGGAGTTTATAAAAAATGCTTGAATTAAAAGAGATAGAAAAATTATATCCCGAAAAGGTAAGATTATATAAGAAAAATATTCTAAGAGAATATCTCCAGTATAAAATTCTTGAAAAAATATTTAAAACTAAATACTCAATAAAATTATCTTTTATAGGTGGAACAGCTTTAAGAATTGTACATGACAGTAGCAGATTTTCAGAGGATATTGACTTTAATAATTTTGATTTGTCACAGGTAGAATTTGAAAATCTTTCTATAAAGATAGAAAGAGAGATGGAACTGGAAGGTTATAAAGTGGAAAGAAGAAACACTTTTAAAGAATCATTCAGATGTTATTTTAAAATACTAAATATACTTTACGAGAATAATATTTCTGATTATCCCCATGAAAAATTATTAATTCAAATAGATACTATTTCACAAGGAATAGATTACAAGTCAGAGAAAGTTCTTTTAAATAAGTTTGATATTTTTACCCAGATTAGAATAACTCCTTTGGATATACTGTTATCTCAAAAGATTTGGACTATATTTAATAGGAAAAGAGATAAAGGACGTGATTATTTTGATATAGTTTTTCTTCTTTCAAGGACAAAACCAAATTATTATTATCTTAAGAAAAAGTTAAATATAAATAATTCCGAAGATTTAAAAAAGAGACTACTTTCCAAATGTGAAAGTACAGATTTTAATAAATTAGTAAAGGATATTGAGCCATTTGTCATAAATTCTGATGAACTAAAGAGGGTAACTTTATTTGGAGAATATATAAAAAGGTATGATTTTTAACTAACTATTATTAGAGATAAAGAGAAGTTAACCAAATTTACGGCACAAAATTTAATGATTTTTGACCACATATTATTAGCAGGATGGATAATGATTTTAAAATACCAGGTATTGTCTGTGGAACTGGAAGCATATTATAATGGCAATGTAATAATATACAATAGATTTTATATATATAGTTATTAAATCAATTATAAAAGAAATAATGAAAAGTATTTTTTAAATGAAAAAGGGCTTATTTATAACATTTGAAGGTCTTGATGGCTCAGGAAAAACTACCCAGATAGAGCTTTTAAATAATTATCTTAAAAGTAAGGGTTTTGATGTGGTTACAACTATTGAACCCGGCGGAACTGAGATTGGCGGCAAGATTAGAAATATTCTTCTGGATAAGGGGAATCTGGACATGTCCCATAAGGCTGAAACCCTTCTCTTTTTGGCCTCCAGGGCGGAACTTGTATCAGATGTAATGGTACCTGCCTTGAGGGAAGGAAAGATTGTGATATGCGACAGGTTTTTTGATTCAACAGTGGTATATCAGGGCATAGCCAGAGGGCTGGGGGAGAAAAAGATTTTAGATATGAGCCTGTGGGCTACTGGCGGGATAGTGCCTGATATAACTTTTTTACTGTCGGTTAAAGTCAGCAGAGGCAAAAAAAGAATGGATACTGTAAGCAAGAAAAGAGATAGGATTGAGCTTGAAAAGGATAACTTTAAAAAAAAGATTTACAAAGGTTATCTGGATATAGCCGGGAAAAATAAAGACAGGATTGTAGTTATTGATGGTGAAAAGAGCATTGAAAGTATCTTTGAAGAAATAAAAAGTAAAGTTTGCGAGTATTTAAAAAATAGAAAATGAAAATACTTCAAAATATTGATTTTTTGACCGAAGATAATGTTAATCGGTCAAATATAATGCTGCTTACAAAAACGATAGAAAGTGACAATATTTCACATGCATATATGTTCTGTGGAAATAATATGGAGCTTCTAAGTAAACTTGCACTGGTATTTGCTGCTTCCATAAATTGTCTTGATAAAGGATGTGGAGATTGCATTATCTGCAGGAATACAAAAAGAGGTGTTTATCCCAATATTTTAGTTGTGGAACCTGAAGGAAATATATTAAGAATAGAGGAAATTGCAAGATTACAGAAGTTTATGAACTTGAGCTCTTATAATCCTGGAAAAAAAATATGTGTTATTAAAGAGTCCGGGCTTATGAATCAGGAAGCTGCCAACAGGCTGCTGAAGACTCTGGAAGATCCTCCTGATGATGATAGCATATTTATATTACTTACAGAGGATATATCAATAATACTTCCTACAGTTGTATCCAGATGCCTGGTTTACAACTGGAATTTTAAATTTGACGAAGATACACAGAGAAAAGCTAATTTTGAAGTAATGGAGAAATACCTGAATGAAGGGATTAAAAACATAATAATGCTTCAGGAGAATCAAATCAGGGCTTCTACTGCCTCTATGGATTTAACTTTAAGACTGGTTGAAATACTTAAAAAAATGAAAGCCGGAGTTAAGACAGATCTGGAGAAGGAGTTTATTGAAATAAGAAAAAGTGATTTTGGAAAAAGTGATGTAAATAAATATATTGAGATATTAAAATCAAAACATAAGAGAAAAATAAACAAGTTTCATAATTTGGGCATAAGCAGGGTTTTTGATATAATATCTGCCTGGCTTGAAGATATACTTGTGGTAAAATTAGGAGCCGGAGAGAAAAGCTTGAATTTTTCAAAGAATTATTTATTTATAAGTAAAAACATTAAAAATATTAAAATAGATAAAATTTTTAAACTGATGGAAGTAATAGAAGGAAATAGAAGTTATCTTAACTACTCTATTAATTCTGAGTTAGCCCTGGATAATATTTTCCTTAAGTTTCAGAATATATACAGATAAGAGGTGAAGGCTATGTCTTTGATTGTAGGAATAATGTTTAAAAAAAACGATACTGTTCATTACTATGATCCTGCCGGGATTAAAATGGAAGCGGGAGATAAGGTCATATGCCATATGAGTGATGATGCCAGAGAAATTGGAGAAGTGATCGTGCCTCCGGTGAATATCAGTGAAAGCGATGCCACCACTCCATTAAATAGAGTCATAAGAAAAGCTACCTATTACGATCTCTCAGTTGATGAATTAAACCGGGATAAGGAAGAAAAGGGATCTAAGAAATTTAGCGAGCTGACTGAAAAATACAATCTTAAAATGAAACTGGTAGAGGTACACGTGATGTTTGATAAGAGTAAGATGATATTTTACTTTACCTCGGGAAAAAGAGTGGATTTCAGAGAAATGGTAAAGGAACTTGCTACTCATTTTAAGATCAGGATAGAACTCAGGCAGATCGGCGTAAGGGATGAAGCAAAGATTATAGGGGGATTGGGTCTATGCGGAATGAATCTGTGCTGTAAAAGTTTTTTAATTGATTTTGAATCAATTTCGATAAAAATGGCCAGGGATCAGAATCTTTCCTTGAATCCTTTTAAAATATCAGGAATATGCGGAAGGCTTATGTGCTGTTTGAGGTATGAGTATGATTCATATAAGGAATTTATTGAAAAGGCACCGAAGAGGGGAATAAAAGTAAAATGCAGCTATGGCTGTGGAGGGGTCTGCGGGTATGAACCTTTAAAGAAATCTATAATTGTGGAATTTGACAGTGAGACCAGAAAATCTATCCCGCTTTCGGAAGTTGAAGTTACTAATGAAAGAGTAGAAATCAAAGGATATAACGGCGAAGAGGCCAAATCTGCAGATAAAGACAAAAATGATGCTGGGGGGTAAAATTACTTTTTATTCAGTTGGTTGGCCGATGTAGCTCAACTGGTAGAGCAGCTCATTCGTAATGAGCAGGTTATCGGTTCAAGTCCGGTCGTCGGCTCCAGTGAAAGGGAAACTGTTGGTAATAAATGAATTAAAACAAAAAATCCAGGATTATGTAAGCGAGCTGGCGGAGGTTAAATCCGATTTAGACAATCTGACCATTGAAGAACCAAAGAACAGGAAGTTTGGCGATCTCTCAACCAATGCTGCTATGGTACTTGCACCGGTTTTAAAGAAAAATCCTATAGAGATTGCTGAAAAGCTAAAAGAAGAAGTATTTTCCGGATGGAATCAAATTAAAGATGTGAATATAGTAAAACCAGGATTTATTAATTTTAATTTGAAGGATGAATTTATAAAAGAAGCCCTGAGAGAAATTGTAACCGGCAAGGAAAAATTCGGGTTTAACCAGAGCGGTATGGGAGTAAGTGTACAACTGGAGTATGTAAGCTCTAATCCCACAGGTGATCTTCATATAGGGCACGGCAGGTGGGGAGCGCTGGGGGACAGTCTGGCAAATATTTACGATGCCAACGGATATAAGGTATTCAGAGAATACTATGTTAACGATTACGGAACCCAGGTGGAAAAATTTAGCGATTGCGCCAGGTGTATTTATTTAAGGCATTTTGGCAGGGATACAGATTATCCTGAAGATGGATATCCGGAGGCAGTGGTGTCCATAGCGGTGGCGAGATTGGTTAGCAAATATAATGACAGGTTTATAATTGAAAAAGACAGGGAAAAAGATGTAGAGAAAGAGTCTTTTAAGAAAGAAATAATTAAGATAATGGTCTCATATATCAGTGAGACTCTGACTTCAATGGGTGTGGAGTATGACCAGTGGTTTTATGAAAGCTGGCTGTATGAAAATTCAAACTTCCAGAAAGTAATTGATGATTTAAAAAATAAGGATGTGGTTTACCGGAAGGATGACGCTTTATGGTTTAGGGCTTCACGGTATGTGGATGACAAAGACAGAGTGGTGGTAAGAAAAGACGGGAACCCCACTTACTTTGCTTCAGATATATTATATCTGATAAATAAGATAGAAAGAGGGTACGACAGGCTACTATATATTCTGGGAGCGGACCATCATGGTTATGTAGGCAGGTTAAGGGCAATTGGAAAAGCTCTTGGATTAGCGGAAGATAGGATTGTCATAATAATAGGGCAGCTGGTAAAAATACTTAAATCAGGCCAGGCTTTGAAGATGTCCAGGAGGAAAGGTAAGTTCTATACTCTAAGAGATTTGATAAGAGAGGTGGGGAAAGATGCGGCAAGGTATTTTTTCAGTATGAATTCCTTTGATACACCCATGGACTTTGATGTAAGTCTTGCCAAACAAAAATCAAATCAAAACCCGGTTTATTATGTGCAGTATGCGCATGCCAGGATTGAAAATATTATTAAAAAGATAAGGGGGACCAGTCCCGGCAACTTAGATATAGATAAATATAATCTTGATATGGTTGATACATCAAAAATAGAGTTTAAAAGTGAAAATGAAAGGCAGCTGGCAAAAATAATGATCTTATATCCGGATGTGGTTTACAATAGCTGTAAGATTAACGCTCCACATCTAATAACTCAGTATTTATACAGACTGGCAACTGAATTCCATTATTTCTATAATAACTTTAGGGTACTAAATGATAACGGAGACGGGGCAACGGTAGATGTGGATAGATTTATTTTAATTATGCTGACCAGAAGAGTGCTCAGGAATGCCTTAAAACTGCTTAACGTCGAAGCCCCGGAGAAGATGTAAAAAATACGAATATATACGGTTTAGTATTTAATTATATAATTTAATTATTTTTATAATTTGGTTATTATATATTCGAGTCTAAGGAATAAGAGAGAGGATAGAAAATGATACTTCCAGTTACTTCAGAAGTTGGCCAAAACGGGCACCTGGTTATAGGTGGAAATGATGTTCTGAAATTAAGAGAAAAATATGACACTCCATTATATATTTTAGATATTGCCACTATTAGAAATCAGTGCCGGAGCTACAGGGAGAATTTTAATTTTTCAGATCTGGATGTTGGAATAATTTATGCTGCCAAGGCATTTATATGTACAGCGATGTGTGAGCTTATAGCCAGAGAAGGGCTGGGCCTGGACGTATCTACAGGAGGAGAGCTTTTTATTGCACTCGCAAGCGGTTTTCCTGCCGGTAGGATATATTTTCACGGCAATAACAAATCGGTAGAAGAGATCCAGTATGGACTGAAAAGCAAAGTCGGATATTTTATGGTGGATAATTTTTCGGAGCTGGAAACGCTTGGAAAATTATGTCAAAAAAATAATATAAGGCAAAAAATTATGTTAAGGATTAACCCGGGGATTAAAGCCAATACTCATGAATATATGCAGACCGGGAAAATAGGCTCCAAATTCGGATTTAGTCTTCATAATAACGTTGCTCTGGAAGAAGTTAAGAAGGCCGGCCAGTATAAGAATCTGGAGCTTACAGGAATTCACGCTCATATAGGTTCACAGATATTTAATCTATCATGCTATGACAAGTTGATAGAGGTTATGCTGAAGTTTATAAAAGAAGTCAGAGATAAATTGGGAGTGTCAATAACCCGGATAAATATAGGCGGAGGATTAGGGGTTAAATATATACCGGAAGAAAAGCCACCTAAAATAGAAGATCTGGCAAGAATAGTTTATGATGCAGTAAGAAAATATCAAAAGAAGTTTGATGTCAGTCTGGATAAGCTATATCTGGAGCCGGGCAGATCCATTATTGGAAATGCCGGGGTGACGCTGTATAAAGTTGGAGTAGTTAAAAAAATAAATGGAGTAAAAAATTATATTTTAATAGATGGCGGTATGTCTGATAATATAAGGCCTATGCTGTATCAGGCTAAATATGATGCATATCTTGCAAATAGGATGGAAGATTGTAAAAATACTGAAGATGGAATGAAAAAACATTATTCCATAGTAGGTAAACATTGTGAGAGCGGAGATGTGATAATTGACGATATAAAATTGCCACCGGTATCCAGCGGTGATTTTATAGTGGTAGCGGCTACCGGTGCTTTTTGTTATGCTTTGTCCAGCAATTATAATGGCCAGCCAAAGAGCGCAGTGGTTGCAGTTGAAGACGGAAAGAGCTGGGTCTGGATAAAAAGGCAAACTTACAAAGACTTAGTGATGGGAGATGTTAGATTATATGAAGAATGAAAATAAAAATATAGAAGATATTAACATTGGAATACTTGGCTTTGGATATATTGCCAGCGGTGTTTTTTCCCTTATCCAGGGTCAGAAGAGTTATCTGGCTAGGAAAATAAAAAAGAATCTTAATATTAAAAGAATTGCAGAAAAAGACTTAAAAAAGATAAAGGCTTGTATAAAGGAGTTTAAAGATATCAAGGTGAGCAGTGATGTTAATGATGTCCTTCAGGACGGGAGTATTGATATTGTGGTGGAGCTTATCGGTGGTATAAATCCTGCATACGATTATGTTTATAAGGCATTAAGTTCAGGAAAGTATGTGGTAACTGCCAATAAGGATCTCATTGCCAATAGGGGCGGGGAATTACTGGCAGCAGCAGAAAGAAATAACGTAGATATACTTTTTGAAGCAAGCGTAGGCGGAGGTATACCAATTATAGGACCTCTGAAATCATCTCTGGCTTCCAATAATATAAGTAAGATTGTTGGGATAGTCAATGGAACCACAAATTATATCCTTACTCGAATGGAGAAGAATAATTTGTCATTTGATGATGCCCTGAAAAAAGCTCAGGAGCTTGGATATGCAGAGAAAGTAAATCCATCATCAGATATTGAAGGTTATGATGCAGCCTGCAAACTGGCAATCTTAAGTTCCATAGCTTTCAATTCACGTGTTACATTAAATGATGTGTACAGGGAAGGAATCACAGATGTCTCATCTGATGATATAAAAAATGCGCTGGATATGGGTTACAGGATAAAGCTGCTGGCAATTGGAATTGAAGAAAATAGCCAGATAAGCGTAAGGGTTCATCCTGCCCTGATACCCATGGGCCATATCCTGGCCTCGATCGAGGATACATTTAATGCGGTTTATGTTTATGGTAATTATGTTGGCGAGATAATGAGTTACGGAAGAGGTGCAGGAGACAAACCTACAGCAAGCTCTGTAGTAGGTGATATTATAAAAATTGCCCGTAATTTTGATCGCAAGAAGAAGGGAATAATCTATGGCTGCAGCTGTTTTGAGGATAAAAAGTTCAAATCTATAGATGATACCATAAGCAAGTTCTATATTCTTATGGATGTAGTAGATAAGCCCGGGGTTTTAGCCAGGATTGCGGAGGTATTCGGCCGGAATTTAGTGAGTATCAATTCAATGATTCAGAAGCAGACAGACAAGGAAAAAAGCGCAAGGCTTATATTTATCACCCATGAAGTGGTTAACAAAAATTTATATAAATCAATAAGTGAGATATCAAAGCTTGATGTTGTAAATAAAGTGCTCAGCGTAATCAGGGTAGAAGATTTAAGTTAATCACAGGTTCACAGTATCGGATAAAAACATCCTTGTTATTTTTATAAGTCAGATATATTAAATAACAGATAGTTATTATCTTTTAAAGGGAAGAAAAGTGTCAAAATTATTTTACAGGAGCACCAGAGGAACTGATAACAGAATAGAATCCTCCCGGGCAATTGTTAGAGGCATTGCTACGGATGGAGGACTTTATGTTCCAGAAGCCGTTCCGCAGATTGATCTGCCCCTGGACAGCCTCTCCCGGATGGATTATGGGGAGCTTGCATTATATATAATGAGTAAGTTCCTTACCGACTTTAAGGAGGAAGAACTCAAATATTGCATCATGAAAGCTTATGATAAGAAGTTTGACAGTCCTCAAATTGCACCACTTGTGGAAAAGGGCGGTGCTTTTTTCCTTGAGCTTTTTCATGGACCAACGCTTGCCTTTAAGGATATGGCTTTATCCATACTGCCTTATTTATTAAAAATAGCTGCAGATAAAAATAGCATAGATAAAGAAATAGTCATACTTACTGCTACCTCAGGTGATACAGGCAAAGCTGCACTTGAAGGTTTTACTGGAGTTGAGGGAACGAAAATAATCGTATTTTATCCTAAAGATGGTGTGAGTAAAATACAGGAAAGACATATGACCACCCAGGCGGGAGATAATACCTATGCTGTAGCAATTGAGGGTAATTTTGATGATGCCCAGAGAGGGGTAAAAGAAATATTCGAAGACCCGGTCTTTAACAAAAAGATGGGAGAGAAGAATTATATTTTTTCTTCGGCAAATTCTATAAACATAGGCCGCCTGATTCCCCAAATAGTATATTACTTTTATGCTTATCTAAAAATGTTAGGTGAGGGCGAAATTAAGAACGGTGAAAAGATAAATATAACTGTTCCCACCGGTAACTTTGGAGATATTCTGGCGGCTTACTATGCTAAAGAGATGGGATTGCCGGTGAATAAATTGATTTGTGCTTCTAATGAAAATAAAGTGCTGGCAGATTTTTTTGAGACCGGAGTTTATGATAAACGAAGAGAATTAATTATGACCATTTCTCCTTCGATGGATATCCTGGTATCCAGTAATCTGGAAAGATTGTTATGGGCGATAAGCGAAAGGGAGGCCCAAAAGTTAAAGGA
>JABMRD010000060.1 GCA_013202875.1 Actinomycetota bacterium
GTTCTAAACCTTGTGATCTTTTATATAAATGTGGTGACTATTTATCCATTTCACCATAAAATAATATTTAATATTTTAAGCTTGGAGGAAGTTAAACTGTAAACACCAAGCTTAGATAGTACAGATAAATAAAGGTTAAACAATGGAAGTAATTCCTCTATCAGAGAGATTGTATGGTGATTGGGATAAATTTTGTATGCAAAGTGATGATGCTTGGTTTTGGCATACAATAGATTGGTTGGAATATACTATTCATCTACGTCCAGAACTTAAAAGCCAGCAGAAATCATTCATGATTATGAATGATAATATTCTAATTGCAATTTGTCCTCTTATTCTCGATACAATATATGATAATGAAAAAAATTATAATATTTTTTCATTTGATAGATCATATGGAAGTTTGCCTGCTTTAAAAAATGGTCTATCTTTGAAGCAAAGGGATAAAATTCTAAAAATTATTTTTGATCATATCGACAAAACCGCATTAGAACTTAATGTGAAAAGTTGTTTACTCAAGTTCAGTCCACTGACTCCTAGTTATTTCAAATCCCCTCATTATAATTTTCTAATGAAATTTGGCTTTCTTGATACATCTCTCAATACTCAAATATTGGATCTATCAAAAGATTTAAATCAGATTCAAAGTGAAATGAGAAAAGGACATAGATACGATATTCGTAGAGGTGATAAAGTCTTTGAAGTAAAAATTTTTGATAAAAGTAACATAAAGAAAGAAATATTCGATCAATATAGAATTTTACATCATAAAGCCGCAGGAAGAATTACTCGTCCATTGAGTACTTTTGAAATGATGTACGGATGGATTCTTAAAGGCAATGCAATTTTGTGTGGTGCATGTTATAAAGGAGACTTTGTTAACTTTGCGCTCATAAATATATATAAAAAGGGTGCGTACTACAGTTCAGCAAGCGACGACCCTGATGTAGAAACTTCTATTCCATCTTCACATATAATACAATGGAAAGTTATTGGTTGGCTTAAACAAAATGGATTTCAAACTTATGAATTAGGTCTGCAACAATTTAGCGCTCAAATGTCTGATCTCCCATTTGAGAAAGATAGAACAATTTCTTTTTTCAAAAGAGGATTTGGGGGTTCTACGGTTCCTCTTTTCAGAGGTGAAAAATTTTACTCATTAGATTATTTCAAAGACGTCCAAACTGAAAGACTTAAAAAATATATTGCATTATATACAAACGATTTAAAATTTAATGAGGAATGCTAATGGAAAATAAATTAACCATGTTTTGGACTTTATTCGAAATTCATGGAAAATGTTTAGGTAAAAAACAATATCTATATGAAAAAAGGAATTATATTGAAATTATGCCGGATATCCTTAAAATACAATTTATTTCAGAAAACAGGTGATATGTAATGAAAGTATTATTTTTTTATCCCGCGAATTACTTGGAAATAGGTATCCCACAGAGTATTTCTATATTGAGCGCTATTCTCAAAAAGGATGGACATGAAGTAGAATTATTTGATACAACATTTCTAAAACCAGAAGCTTACAATCCAGAGCATGATAACAAAATGGCTGGACCTGCAATATACAAGAAAACCCCATATACATTGGAAGATTTGGTTAAAGATGATCCAGTAGTGAATATAGAAAAAGAATTCCAGAAGAAGATCGAAAACTTTAAACCAGATTTAATAGCCGTTTCGACGATGACGACTAACTATGATTTTGCCTTAAGAGTGATTAAAAAAATAAAAGCAAAGTGTCCGATTATATTTGGCGGTGTGCATACAACACTATGCCCTGAAGAAGTATTGTCTGAACAAACTATCGACATGATATGTATCGGGGAAGGTGAAGAGGCTTTGCCTGAACTGTGCAAGGCTATAGAAAGTGGCAACGATTATAGAAATATAAAAAATTTATGGGTAAAATCAAATGGCAAAGTGTATAAAAATAGCATTCGTCCATTTGTGGATTTAGATACTTTGCCTTGCCCAGATTGGTCAATATTCGATTCGAGACATCTTTATAGGCCATTTAGGGGTGAAGTCTATAAAGGCAGCTTTTATATTAGTTCCAGAGGGTGCCCCTGTGGATGTACTTATTGCGTTAATCGGACACTTAGAGAACTGTTTAAGGATTGTGGTCGTTATTTCAGATGCCATAAACCTGAAACCACCGTAGCACATCTGACTGAACTTAAAAAAAAGTTTGGTGCAACATGGTTCAAGTTCGGAGATGATACATTCCTACTCCAGCCTTTGAAAAATTTAAAAGAGTTGAGTACAAAACTTAAAGATTTAAAAATACTTTTTGGGTGCTCAGTCAGACCTGATACAATTACAGAAGAAAAGGTAAAACTTATGAAAGAGATGGGTTGCGTAGCAATGTCTATTGGGATTGAGACAGGCAACGAAGAAATAAGGTATAAAGTTCTAAATCGGCATATTCCAAATGATCAGATGGAAAAATCTTTCAAAATTATTAACGAATATGATATCCGTATTTCAACATTCAACTTAATAGGTTTACCTGGTGAAACGAGAGAAAATGTTTTTGAAACAATAGAATTAAATAGAAAACTAAAAGTGCAGTCTGCTAATGTATATATTCTTTACCCTTTTCATGGAAGCCAGATTTCAATACAGAATAATACTAATTATAAAAGAAAAAATGGTAAAATTATCCCAATGAGCAAAGCGTCTGTTTTCCATCTTTCAGTAATGACACCAAGGGAAGTCGAAGGATTAAAGAAAACTTTTAACTTATATTTATCTTTGCCAAAACAACTATGGCCTATTATTGAACTGGCTGAAGGTAGCGGAAACCGAAATAAGAAGATATATCAAGCATTAACTGAATTTACTTCAACTATAGTATAATTATATGGTATTTTTTATTAAATCAATCCACAAGCACATGTGTAAAATTTTTCGCCAATCATGAACTGCAATAAAAATATTAATTTAAAATTTAGGTAAATAGAAATGAAAAAGATTGTCGGCATCATAGAAGCAAGGATGAGTTTATCTCGATTGCCCGGGAAAGTGATGAAAAAAATATTCGAAAAACCATTATTAGAATTGCTTATCGAGAGATTAAAAAGGGCAAAAATGCTCGATATTATTGTTGTTGGTGCCTGCAATGGCCTATTTGCAAAAGTGAGGAATTCACTGTTGCAGAAGTGGGGAATTTCTTTTGCAATACTGTCCTATTTCATTCTGCAATAAATATCAGTATGGGAGTTGTATTCAATTATTGAAAAATTAATGAAAGCAGATTTATTAGCTGTGGTTCGATTATTATAGAAAAATTTTATTAAGTGTTTATTATAAAATAAATGCAAGATTTTTCAATTTGAAGCGATTGCCAACACAGGTGTTTATTTTGTTGACCAAAGGCTTGGGAATATAATACTTTTTTCAAAATTTAACAACACTTTTTTAATTTTTTTTAATTTTGTCTATACATTCACTATCAATTTTTTTACTTTCAGTTATTTAAATATCCTCAATTAGTTGCTCTTTATTGTCAACCCCAAATACTAAATAATCTATATTATTATTATCATAAACAAAATGAATAGCTCCTTCTAATCTTGAAATTCCATATTCATTAATAATGTCATTATACATCTTTAAATAATTTCTAGCATAAGATAAATGATCTGGGATATCACCATCTTCCATCATAATTAGACCTTGTAAAAAAGCACTTCTTGTAAAAACTGTTACATTATTTTTTTGTGCTTGTTCAAAAAAATCTGTGCTATTTATTCTTTGGTCTAAAATACTATATGGAACTTGTATGTAATCAACTAGTCCTGAATTAACTACATTTATTGCATCCTCTAGCTCATATATTGAAACTCCAATGTTTTAACCAAACTTTTTTCTTTACAATGCTCCAATCCTTCCATAATCCCTTGATTATAAAAATCAGTAGGGGTATGAAGTAAATAACCGTCAAGGATATCTATATTTATTTTTTTCAAAGATTTTTTAATTTCATCTTCTACAATGTTTTGAGGGTTTGTACAACTTTCATCAATCAAATTAGGCATTAGCTTCGATATAATACTAATTTTATTTTTTAAATTTCTATTAATTATATACTCACCTAAGAACTTTTCTGCATTGCCGCATGCAGCCGCTGTATTAAAAAAATTAATTCCTCTATCTATTGTGACATCCATCATTTCAAAAACATCTTCTTTTAAAGGTTTTCCTTTTTTATTACTAATACCATAATTAAGCCCAAACTGAACCGTTCCTAAACACAATCTTTTATTCACCTATATCACTTTTTCTCACTTTCTTATATTCTTTTAGGATTTTAAATAATATTCATCCTGGAGTGGGTTCACTCCATTCCAGTTAGTCAAATATCTTTTGATATTCAACAAATCATTTTATAAGTATATAATAATATATTGTAAAAATATCAGCTAGGAAAGGAAAGTTATATTGTTTTATTTTAATAAAGACAAATCATACTACGAAGATTTATTATTTTATGAAATAAGTAAGAGGATTTATTATTTTGGAAAACATTTTATAAAACCACAGGAGAGAAATTCAAGGGATTATTATTTATTAAAATTATTAATTAAAAGTTTGTATTTTATGATAGCTAATTTGTTTTATAAAAATGGTGCAAATCAAAATGTTATACTTTGTAGTGCTTATTTTAATTTAAATAATGAGATAAAGAAAATCGGTTATGATGTTAAAAAACCTTGCTGGAATTTTCCTACAGGTGATGTATTTTTAAAAAATTATGCAAACTTGATAGGTTTAATTTTATTTAAGCATAAACTCTCAGAATCTTGCTTGAGTGATATTTTAAATAATGATTTTTTTGAATTAATAGATGATATTTCAATAAAATTAGAAAAATATTTAATGCAGAGTTCCATAAAAGGGTTAATTGTTTCTTATGATTTACCCTTTTTTGAAAACTTAAGCATAAAGTTATTAAAAAAAATCAATAAACCTTCTATAATTTTTCTTCATGGTCTACCTAGTGTGTATAGTATCCTTAATGATAATCTAAGTGATTATTTATTCGTTTGGGGAGAGGAAATAAAAAAAAATTTTTTAAATTCAGGGTTTAAAAAAGAAAAAATATTTGTGGTTGGTCATCCTTTGTACAAAAATTATATATTAAAAAAAATTAAATTCGATATGAGTAATGTCCTTGTACTTTCAGGTTGTAATAGTGGAGCTCAGCTTAGAGATAAAATTCGTTATCAGGAAAGAGGATATTCAATAAGATATATCTATTCTATAGAGGAAATATTAAAAAAAAGAGGAATAAAGAGAGCAAGACTGAGGCTGCACCCTAGTGAAAAGCCTTTGTGGTATAAAGAATTTATGGATAATTCTTTTTATACTATCGATACACTTCCCCTGTCTCATTCTATTAGAGAATCGTCAATTGTTATTGGGCCCGCATCGACAGTTTTCTTAGAATCAGTTATTGGGGGAGTTAATTATTTAGTATATGCACCTAATGTGGATGCTATAAGTTCGCCGGATTTTCCCTTAGTTCCCCCCTTTGACGGAAGTGATAAAAGAATTCCGATTGCCATTAACGAACAGGATTTAATCTCAATTCTAAAAAATAAAGAAATAGTAGATAATACAGTATTAAATGACTATATTGAGCCTAATTTTGATATTTCAATTTTAAAGAAAATTATTAAATAATTTTTGTATCATAGGATAAGCAAAGAAATATTTCTGACTATAAAAGTTTTGAACTATGGAGTGAACCCAGTCCCTCGAAAACATTGTATACTAAAATAACTTAAGTTAAAATAAGCTGTAAGTAATACTGAAAAGGCCCGGTCTACTCGATTAAAAAATAATTAATGAAAAAGTATGTGTATTCAGTAAAATATAAATTATTCATATGATAAAAAAACAAATATTAGATTTAGGCTGTGGGAACAGAAAAAAAGAAGGTTCTATTGGTATCGATATAAATCCGAAAACAAACGCAGACATCATACACGACCTTAATGATTTTCCTTACCCTTTTAAAGATTCAATATTTGATGAAATATATGCTGATAATGTAATAGAACACCTTAATGATGTTATAAAAGTAATGGAAGAATTATATAGAATCGGTAAACCGGGGGGGTTGATAAAAGTAGATGTTCCTTATTTCAGGGCACATTGGGCATATATTGATCCTACTCATAAACACTTTTTTACGACGCAGTCATTTTCCTATTTTGATCCGCAGCATATCCATAATAAATTATTCCCTTATTCAAGCGTAACTTTTAATATTGAAAAAATAATTTTTAATGAGAAGATCTCATCAAGGATAATGAAAAGTATTGTAAAATCTTTTGCTAATAAATATCTGAATTTCTATGAAGCGTATATAAGCAGCATATTACCAATGGATGAATTGTCTTTCTATCTTAGAATAATAAAATGACTGAAAAGAGTTAATTTATGAAAAACTGCATTATTATAGGCGGTTCCGGTTTTTTAGGGATGAATTTATCAAAAGCACTTTCAGATGCGGGGCATATAGTAACAATTGCAGACATTGCACCACCTGTTGAGAAAAGCAAATTTAAAAATGTTAAATTTCAAAAAATTTCATATTTTGATTCAAATACTTTAAAAGATTTACTGGAAGGCCAAAATATACTTTACCATTTTGCATATTCAAGTCTACCTGGAACGTCATACGAAAAAATGGAAGAGGATATTGCGCAGAATGTTGCTTATTCTATATCTCTGTTTAAAGCTGCTGTTAAAAGCAAAGTTGAAAAAATAATATTTCCATCTTCCGGAGGTACAGTCTACGGAGAAACTACGATGCTGCCAATAAAGGAAACTGCAGAAACTAACCCTATCTGTTCATACGGCATTACAAAATTGATGATAGAAAAATATCTATATATGTTTAATAAATTATTCGGAATAGACTATTTGATATATAGGATATCAAATGCTTACGGGCCCGGCCAAAATTCTAATGGCCAACAAGGTTTGATAGCGAATGTATTAGGAAAATTGATCAGATCCCAAAAAATAAGCATTTATGGTGATGGTGATACAATTAGAGACTATGTTTATATTGATGATGTTACCAGGGCTTTTGTTGAAGGTATTGATGATAGGCTTAAAAATGATATTTTTAATATCGGTACCGGAGAAGGCTATTCCATTAATGAAATTATTAATAATTGTTCAAATATTGTTGGGAAAAAACCGGATGTGGAATATCTGCCCAAAAGGGATATAGATGTTAGGTTAAACATATTAGATTCAACAAAGATAAAATCACTTATTGATTGGAACCCAAATACAGATATTTGCGAGGGAATAAAAAAGGCCTATGAATGGGTGAAAAGAAACTTAAAGTAAAATGTTAAAAAAAAAGATACTCTTCTATACCGATTGCTATATTTTTGGGGGCTGCGAAAAGCCTATATTTGAGGTAATCACATCAAAGGAATTTAGTGCCAAATATGATTATAAGCTGTTTTATAGGTTTAGTAGTGAGTATTTTGAAGGGATGCGTAAATCTTTTCCTGGTATTGATACAAAAAGAATAAAAGGATTTTCTTTTCCTGATATCGAGACTTTTAATTTTTACTTACAGCGGCAATTAAAAAATGAAAAATCTATTAAATTCATAAGATATCTGTATTCTGTCGGTATATGGTTTTTTAAGCTCGCCATATTCTTCTATGAAACCGTAGTATTGTATTTTGCTTTTGTGCGGGAAAATTCGACTTTGGTACATATAAATAACGGGGGATATCCCGGTGCCTTAAGTTGCAGGGCTGCATCTTTTGCTGCTAAGCTTGCTGGCAAAAAATATATATTATTTAATGTTAATAATACAGCTAATCCTATAAAAAGAATTGCTGATTTATTAATAGATTGGTTGGTAAAAAGATCTGTTACTAAATTTATAACCGGTTCCAAAGCGTCTAAAATTGCTTTATTTAAAAAAAGAAAATTTGACATAAATAAAATAATAAATATTTACCATGGCATCAGATATTGCCAGTCTGAAGGGTGCAATAAAATTGAAAAAGTTCTAAAAGACGGATATGTGTGCATGGTTGCAAGATTTGAAGAGAGAAAAGGTCATAGATATGTTATTTCAGCATGGCATGAGTTGATATTAAATTATCCTGATTATAAAAATATTAAGTTGGTATTGATTGGAGATGGCCCGCTTTTGGGGAAGATAAAAAAAATAGCTTTAAAAAATAGCCTAGGGGATAATATTTTATTTCTTGGGCATAGAGATGATTATATGAAATACGTCAGATTATGTTTATTTTTGCTAAACCCATCTTTAGAATACGAGGATTTGCCTTATATAATACTTGAGGCAATGTCACTTGGAATACCAGTTGTAGGGACAAATGTCGCAGGAATACCGGAAGAGATAGAAAATGAGAAAACAGGTTTAATAGTCTCACCAGGTGATGGCGATGCTCTTCAAAGAGCTATTCTTAAATTGCTTTCAGATAATAATGTCAGGAAAAATATGGGAATTGAAGCGAGAAAAAAATTTCAGCAATCATTTACCCTTGATAAGATGATAAGCAATTATATTTCGATATATAATAGTTTGATATGATAAACAAATCTCTTCTTTAGCTTAAGCCTAATTTTTCTATTACATACTTCATCCTGCTTTGATAAGTATGGTCTTTTAATGTTCTTGCCATACCTGCAACTGCTATTTTTTCTCTTGCCGCATCATTTTTGAGATAATATACTACTTTATTTGCAAGATCTTCCATATTTTCATATACAACTAACTCTTCTCCTATATTATAAAGGCTAATAAGATCTTTTCGAAAATCTGTCAGTTGGAACATTCCAAAACCGCATAATTCAAAGGTTCTGCAGTTAACGCCCGTAATTGATTGTTTTTGATTAATGTTTATACCTAATTTGGCGTTACTATAATGATTAAATATTTCTTTAGGAGTTGTGTACGGTAATAGAGTAGCTTTATCATTTAATAATTTTGATTTTTTAAAAGAGTTACCCATTAATTTTATTTTGAACCCTAATTTTGCTATGTTTTCAAAAAAAGATATCCTTTCATCAGATGCAAGACCTGCAAAAATTATGTCAAAATCTTTAATTTTATTACTCTTATCTGGCACTGTTAACAGGGATTTATTGAAAGCACAAGGAAGCCACGTTACATTTTTAACATTATGCTTAATTAATTCTTCAGAATAACTCATATCAAATATAAAAAACTCATCATATATCCTATATTGATCCAACAGATTATTATATTTTAATGGATTATCCTGCCACCAAACAACTATTTTTATTTTAATCTTTTTCAATAGCAATATAGAATATTTTAAAATAACTTCACCTTTAAAAACAAATATTAAATCAGGTTTAATGAAAATCGATACTAATATAAATTTTATGTTAAAATATATTGAGTATAATTTGTAAAACAAATATTTTATAAAATTATAAAGCGGAAAACCGCCTTCAAAATAGTGAAAAGGCCTATATTTTATAATATAACTTTTTATGTTATTTTTATTAAAACCTTCCTGGCAATTTTCTACACTATTACCATACCAATTGGGGCCTATTACTATCACTTTTCTCATTTGGCTATCCCGTATTTTAAAATTTTAAGGCCTTCTTCAACACCTGTTGGTTTGATTTCTAGTCCATGTTCCATTTTATCTGTACAAAAACAAGTATTATAAGGTCTGGAGGCTATCCTCGTAAAATAACTATTAGGAACATGTGTAACCATGCTTTTATCCAGATCAAATATTTCTGCTATTTTTAACGCAAAATCATATCTAGAAATACAATCAGCACCAGCCACGTTCTGCCTTTCTAAAGAATTATGCCAACCATACATTAAAATTGCTCTAATAATTACGCTTTTAAGCCCGGAGTTTCTGACCAATCTTTCACAAATAGCTTTGGTTTCTCCATAATAACTTAGTGGATTAATCTCATCTTCTTCTTTATAAGGAGGATTACTGCCATCAAATACAGCGTTTGAAGATATATGTATAATTTCAGAATTACACTCCCTGGCTGCTTCTATTATATTTTTGGTGCCATCTACATTAGTAGCCCATGATATATCTTTGTTTTTTTCACAGAAATCGACATTCCCTATTGCTGCGGTATGAATTATAACATCAGGCTTTATTCTTCTTATACAATTTAAAACTTTATCCCTATTTGTGATATTTAATTCAAAAAAAGTTTATACTTTTTGGAAATTTATCAGGCTTATTGGGAAAATAAGTTGCGCTTAATTTGTATTTATTTGGACAAGTTTCCAATAGTGCTTTACCTAAAAGGCCGGAACCGGCAGTAATAAATATATTTAAAGTCTTATTTGTCTGATTCATGATTTTAAAAATTCCCTTTTATATATATCTGAAATAAAATAACTGTAACACTTGAATTTAATATTATTATAAATTCTATTTTTTTTATACCTTTTCTTTATTCCTATTCCGATATAACACCTCCTGCTTTTTTTAAATATTTAAAAGATCACCTCTAGCCACTTGTTTTAATAATATCACAAATACAGATACTTTAGGCACCCCAAAATCAAATAATTGCTATATTTTTTACTCTTAAAACCTTGATTTAGAATTTGCTACAGAAAAATCTTTTAAAAATTAGGCTTAATTTAGTGTTGTTTTTGGTAAAATGGGAATAAGATGATTAATTGCTGTTGAATGATTTCTGTTATACTATTTACTTAGTAAATAGAGTTCAATGATAAACAGTTTTATTTATTATATTTATATCAAATATTTTAAAAGTGATGAATTTAAAGGGTAAAAGCAAGTATCTGTTAAATTATTTCAATTATCTTATTTTTCTTTTTTTAATTTCATGCATTATTCTTTTCAGCCGGAATTTTGTTCATATTAATTTAAAAATATTCGGCTTTCCGGTATATATTACTGAAATTTTTATAATAATTATTTGTGTTTTTGTCTTATTGAATTTTGTCATATATAAAGATAAAAAAATTTTCACAGACTATAAATTAAAAATAGAACACATTCTTCTAATTTCTATACTGCTTGTTTCATTAGTGACGGGCTTAATAAAGTATGGAAATGCTTATGTTTTCAGGCATTCAGCAATACTGTATTATTCAATCTTTTCTTTTTTAGTTCCAGCAATATTTATCAATATTAAGCAATTTAAAATATTCAATATAGTTTCTATATTTATTATATTTTTTAATTCAATTATTTCTATAACCGTAAATAATTCTATTTTTGGAGGTTTTATAAATTATTATCAGGGAGTATTCCTGTTTATTATTATTAATTCTTTGATATTAATTAAAAATAAGTTGATTAATGCAATTCAAATCTTAATAGCTGCAATATTATTTTACGAAATAATTGATATGATGGTCAGGTCTGCCTGGGTTGCTTTTTTAGTAGCGATTTTATTTAATTTAGTTTTATTAATAATTTTTAGAAAAAAATTGGCTATAAAAAAAAGTTTCTACCTGAAAATTTCTTTAATAGTAATTTTAACAATTTTATTAATTGTAAGCTTAGGCTCCTTTAATTTGAAAGCAGTTGATAATGCTACTGCAGCACCTGAAACCACAACTGCTATTAATAATGAAGGAATTACTGTTGATAATACTACCGCAGCACCTGAAACCACAACTGCTATTAATAATGAAGGAATTATTGTTGATAATACTACTGCAGCACCCGAAACCACAACTGCCCAAGTAGAGACAGCTTTAAAAACTAAAATTACCGGTTATATCGATGAATTCAAATCAATATATGAGCATAGTGATAAAACTTCTGTTTCTGCCGTCAACGCAAAGTGGAGGCTGATTGTCTGGAAAGATATAATTAAAAAAAGCATGCAAAGGCCAATTTTGGGTTACGGATTCGGAATGCTTTACAATAACGAAACATTTAAAGTGACGCGTCAAGGGTATGTGGGTGATGTGGGATTTATTGACCCGCATAATTCTTATCTTTCGATACTTTACAGAACAGGCATTGTTGGCCTATTGATATTTTTATTATTTATTATAAGTTTTTTTGTTAAGATGATAAAATTTTTGCGTGGTTGTCAAGATTTGTCTATAAGCATATATATGATTAGTATTTTATCGGCTGTTATCTATATTCTGGGATATTCTTTCTTTTTGGTAGTTCTTGAAGGGCCCCATATGGGAATTTTTTTATGGGTATTTATTGGTCTTGCGTTAAGTCTTTCAAATATTTACGATATGAAAATTAAAAGCATGTTTTAGTGCCTGAATTGTTACATTAATATCAACTATTTTAAAATAAAAGTGAAAATTTTATTATGCCATAATTATTATAAAGTCAGAGGCGGAGAAGATGAAGTCGTTGACTTTGAAGCACACTTATTAGAGAAAAATGGTTATCAGGTTGTAAGATATTTTAAAAAAAGTATTGAAGTAAATAATTTATTTAAAAATATCTTATTATTTTTTAATTTGTTTTTTTCAATAAAAACTATAAATGAAATAAAAAAAATAATAAAAGAATTTAAACCTGATGTAGCTCACATACACAATATTTTTCCTATTATTTCTCCTTCAATATTTTATATTTTAAGAAAAAATAATATTAGAATTATCTATACTATTCATAATTACAGATTTTATTGTTCAAATGGATTATGTATAAAAAATGAAAAATTGTGCAATAAATGCTTGAATTTATCATTTAGAAATATTCTAAATATTTGTAATGAAGATAAAAAAATATATGATTTTTTTATAAAAATAATTATATATTTTATGAGAAAATTTAAAATTTACCATATGGTCAATTGTTTTGTTGCCCCTTCGGAATTTATAAGGAACCAGTTGATAAAATTTGGAATAGAAGAAAATAAAATTATTATTAGGAGAAATTCATTAAATATAATAAATGATGATTATTTGAAAGTTAAGAAGGATCAAGATAAATATTTTATATTTGTGGGCAGGCTATCTAAAGAAAAAGGTATATTAGAGTTAATTAAGGTGTTTAGTAGTTTAAAGAATATAAAATTAAAAATATTGGGAGACGGTCCTTTAAAAAGCGTTATTGAAAATAATATAAAAAGATATAATTTAAACAATATAGAATTAAATGGTTATATCTCTGGAAAAAATAAGTATGGATTAATTTATAACAGCATTGCTGCTATTATTCCTTCAACTTGTTACGAGAATTGCCCTATTGTGTTATTAGAAAGTCTAAAGCTGGGAGTGCCTGTTATCGGTAACAATCTTGGAGCTATACCTGAATTTATAAAAGAAAATTATAATGGTTATATCTATGATTACAGAAATTTAGATATGCTAAAAGAAAAAATAATTAAAGTATATAATATGAGTGATAATGAAAGAGAAATAATTAGAAGTAATTGTTTAAAGAGTTTTAATGATTTATTTGATTTAAATTCCAATTTTAGTATTATAAGAGATATTTACGAGAGTAATAAACGATTTGAATATTAGTTCAAATATTAATTATTAATAATATTTAATATAAATATGATTTCTATAATAATGTCTTTAGAGAAAATAGAAATACTGAATCTTCTAATAAACAAAGATAATCTAAGTACTCTTTTAGAACAAGCCATCAAACTCATTGAGGAAAAAGAAAAGTTTTATGTTTGTGCACCCAATGCATTTTTAACAGTAAAAGCTAATGAAGATAAGCAACTTTTAAAAATAATAAATGAAGCAGCAATAGTTGTTCCCGACGGTATGTCTTCCGTATGGGTTGCTAAAAAGTTTAAAAGTCTTAACCTCAAAAGGATATCAGGGTATGACTTTTTTTATGAGTTTTCTAAAATAGCAGATAAGAAGCATCTTTCTTATTTTTTTTTAGGAGGTAAAAATCAAGATGTTCTTATAAAAATAAAAAACAAACTTAAAGTTGAATTTGAGAATATAGATGTCAAAGGATTTTTCTCCCCTCCTTTTTATACCAATGAAATGCCTGATGAAGTAAATAAATCAGTGATAAAGATGATAAATGATTTAAATCCGGATGTCCTCTGGGTTGGTCTTTCTTCCCCAAAACAGGAAAAATGGATATATGAAAATATTAAAAAAATAGATATAAAAATGGCATGTGCAGTAGGTGCAGTGTTTGACTTTTATAGCGGGGAAATAAAGAGGGCGCCAGTCTGGATGCAAAAGATATGGTTAGAATGGCTATTTAGGATGGTGATAGAGCCAAGGAGGCTGTTTAAAAAATATTTAGTCTATAATAATAAATTTATGATTTTGGTTTTTAAAGATTTTATTAATAAAAAATTTAAGATAAAATAACTAATTATTAATATTAATATAAGGAACAAATATAAAATGGATAACTGCAATAATTTAGATGAGAAAAATACAGATGATACAATAGTTTTAGATATTAAGAATATCATTAAGGTTTTTAATAAAGGCAAATGGTGGCTTATCGGAGTATTTACAATTATTCTTATTATTTCTCTATTATTAACTTTTAATTTTAATAAAAATAGTCAGTATGGAGTTAAGTTACAGCTATCAGTTAATTCAAATAATATTGATTATCAGAACATAATATCTGCTTCATATCCGGAAGATTCAGATAAATTATGGATGGTTTCTACTACAAAATGGTGGATTATAGGAACATATTTAGATAGGATAAATAACGAAATTAAAAGTGAGCCAATTATTAATGAATTAAATAAATCATTAGGGCTAAATACAGGAAATGATGAATTAAAAAAACAAATAAGAGTTGATATTGTTACTACTACTGAAAGCAATATAGTTTTGACAGTTTATGCTAATGATTTAGATAGTGCAAAAAAAATTAATGAATCATTAATAAAAATTTATACAAGCAAGAAAATAAACGAGTTTAATAATGCTTATAATATACTTCTGAAAAAAGTTGATAACAAACTTTCGATTACTCAACAGGAATTACAGGATTTATCAAAAGAAGCAGAAGAGTATGTTGATAGTGAAAATAAAAAATTGCTGGAAGGTTTAGTAGAATCTGTAAATTCAGATATAGTTATTAATTTTTCGTCAAGCAATTTTATCCCTCCTGAACTTCAAAATAAAATAAATGTTATTACAGGGGAATATAATTCACTAGCCTCGATAAAAAAGAATTTAATTGATTGTAAAGAAATGTACATTAATAGAATTGTTGTGCAAAATTTATCTGATATTGAGAAAAATTCTTTTATTTTAAGAAATATACTGATAAGCTTGTTTGCTTCTCTTTTTGCGGGTGTCATAGCTGTGTATATAGTTAATTTTGTAAGTAAGGTAAGAAGGAAATAAAATATTTATGAATTTAGCAATAGCACATGATTATTTAAATCAATACGGTGGTGCTGAAAGAGTAATAGAAATCTTACATGAACTTTACCCTGATGCACCTATCTATACTTCTATCTATATACCAGAGAAAATGCCGGATTCTTTCAGAAATATGGACATAAGAATATCTTTTATGCAGAAGCTGCCGTTAATTAAAAAACAATTCAAATATTATCTATTGTTGTATCCTAAAGCTTTTGAATCATTTAATCTCGAAGGTTATGATATTATTTTAAGTTCAAGCAGCGCTTTTGCAAAGGGAATAATACCGGGTAAAGGTAGTTGTCATATTTGTTACTGTTATACTCCCACCAGATTTATCTGGGATTATTATAATTATGTAAGAAAAGAAAAATATTTACCGATTGTTTTTAAATTGCTGCCAATAGCTATTAAAAAACTAAAAATCTGGGATTTAAAAATTATTAATAGGATTAATTACTTTATTGCTATATCAGATAATATAAAGGAAAAAATTAAAAGATATTATAATCGTGACTCAGAAGTTATTTATCCGCCTGTAGATTTTAATAAATTTAAAGTTTCAGATAAAATCGAGGATTATTTTCTGATTGTGTCAAGGTTAAATTCATATAAAAATATCGATCTTGCCGTAAAGACTTTTTCAAAACTTCAAATAAATTTAAAAATAGTTGGGGAAGGTCCGTTCAGAAAAGAGCTTGAAAAAATAGCAAGTTCATGTGTGGAATTTCAAGGAAAAGTTAGTGATGAGGAATTAGTAAGACTATATGGAAGCTGCAGGGCATTAATTTTTCCAGGAGAGGAAGATTTTGGTATAGCGCCATTAGAGGCTCAAGCATCGGGAAGACCTGTAATAGCCTATGCAAAAGGAGGAGCACTCGAAACAATAGTTGATGGCGTTACAGGATTATTCTTTAAAGAAAATACTGTTGAATCAATGATAGAAGCTGTTAATAACTTTATAAAAATTGAAGATACGTTTAAACAAGATACTATCAGAGAGAATGCATTGAAATTTGATAAAGAAATCTTTAAAAAAAATATAGATGAGTTTATAAAAAAAAGATACCAAGAGTTTTTAGAAAATAAGAAAAATCAGGAAAAAAGTTTTGGAGAAAACAAATAATATTAATAATTTTTCAAAAAAAAAAGACACTTTTATACAAATAATTTTAAATATCCTGGTTGCACTACCTGCGTTATTACTTCTGGTAAATAATTATCCTTATTTAATGGTTTTGTCTATATTATTAATTATTGCAATAGGGTTATTATTTTTTTTTAATAAGCCGCTAATTATAAAAACAGATAGTATTGTTTTGTTTGTACTGTGTGTAATTTTTACTTATTTATTATTAAGCTACTTTTTTTCAGGTCAGCTGGTTACCAAACTGTTTTCTTATAGTTTCATTAGGAATGATGGAAATTTCTTTTTTTGCTATATAATTTTTTTTATTTTAGCAATACCATTTTTTAACTACAAAAAAACGGCAACTATCTATTTTATTTTTTTATTTTTCATATTTTCGATATTCTCTTTATTTGGAATTCTTGAGTATATTTATGGAAAAACTTCCGTAATGATACAAACTGATGTTAGTGCCGGTAAAATGTTTACAGCTTTAAATTTTGCACATAATGCTACAGGCTCAGTATATGCAGTAGTTAGTTTATTTGCTTTAGTTTTTTTCTTAAATGAACCAAAAAAGAAATTAAAATTTATTTATTTGTTTGCATTAATTATATGTTTAGCAGGTCTTTTTCTTACTAAAAGCAGAGGAAGTTATATTGGGTTTGCTATTGCATTAATATTTGTATTCTGGATAAATTACAGATCGTTAAAAAAATTTTTAATTTCTATTTCTATTTTTGTTATAGTTTCTATACCAATTATTTTTATAACTGGGGCGTATAAAAGAATTTTACAAATCTTTCAATTTTCAAAAGATGTTAATATAGCATATACCACAGTTGTAAGGCTTGAACTTTGGAAAAAAGCATGGTACTTGTTTTTAAAGAGCCCGATATTTGGTATTGGATTTGGCAGATTTAATGATATTGAGCCCTCAAACTATTATAGGCTGAAAGGTTTTAATGGTATTTTATCCATATATAATGATTCAAACTATATATTCAGTGCTTCAACTGCCCATAATTCTTATCTTCAATTTCTTGCTGAAACAGGTATAGTTGGACTTGGGCTGCTTATTTTATTTTGGATATTATGCTATAGGATAATATATAGAGCTTATAATTCTTCTAATAGCATATATAATAAAAGAATTTATCTTTCTGCTCTTGCTGGGATAATTGCATTATTTGCATTATCATTTACAGAAAATTATATGTCTTCAACTACAATCATGGTTTGTATTTCCATAGCAACATCACTTTCAATAGGTTTATTCTGGCAGGAAAGAAGTAAGACTAACTTAAGATTAAATAGTTTAAAAATAAACTAAAAAATAAATCATATGCAAGAAAATAAGAAATATCTAATAACCGGGAAAATCTTATATATTCTACTTATAATCCCAATTATATTTTTATTGTCCAATAATTATCCTTATTTATTAATAGTATCTGTTACATTGGCAATAGTAATTGGATTAATATTTTTTTTAAATAAGAATGAAATTATAAATGATGCAAAATATCCATTAATTTTAATAATAATTATATATTTGTATTTTATATTAAGTTATTTTTCAACAGACCAGACCATAGCTAATTTTTTTTCTTATAAATTTCTCAGATACGATGGGAATTTTTTCTTTTGTTATATTTTATTTTTTGTATTTGCAATTCCTTTTATAGATTATTTTAAGGAATCAAATTTATATTTTAAGATAATTTTTATAATATTTAGCATATTTGCAATTTTTGGAATTATAGAATATTTTTTGGGTTTTACAAAAATAATGATTCATACTGATCCTGGTACTAATGTCGGGAATATGTTTACAGCTTTAAATTTTGCGCATAATGCTACTGGCTCGGTATATGCAGTTGTGAGTTTGTTTGCTTTAATATTTTTCTTAAATGAACCAAATAAGAAATTAAAATTTACATATTCAATAGTATTGATTATTTGTTTAGCAGGTCTTTTTATTACTAAAAGCAGAGGAAGCTATGTGGGATTTGCGATTGGAGCTTTATTTTTATTCTGGATGAATTTCAGGTCTATAAAGAAATTTTTGATCACCGTTGCTATTTTTATAGTGCCTGTTTCAATTTTAATTTTTATTACTAAAACATATAACAGATTTTTGGAATTATTTCAGGTTACCGGTACAGTTTCTGTAAGATTTAATCTTTGGGCAAAAGCATGGTATTTATTTTGCAAAAGCCCAATATTTGGTGTTGGATACGGCAGGTTTAATGATATAGAATCTTTTAACTATAACAGGATTAAAGGCTATCCCGGGATTTTTTCTTTATACACTGATCAAAATTATTTTTTTAACTCTTCTCATGCCCATAATTCTTACCTGCAATTTCTTGCTGAGACAGGTATAGTTGGTCTTGGACTGCTTATTTTATTTTGGATATTATGCTATAGGATAATATATAGAGCTTATAATTTTTCTAATAACATATATTGTAAAAGAATTCACCTCTCAGCTCTTACGGGAATAATTGCATTATTTGCGCTATCATTTACAGAAAATTATATGTCTTCAACTACAATCATGGTTTGTATTTCCATAGTAACGTCGCTTTCAATAGGTTTATCCTGGCAGGAAAAGAATAGATATATGGTAAAATTGGACTAAATAAAGTTAACTTGAGAAAATAGGTAAAGAAATGTAAAATTGGTATTTTAACAATATGTTTGTTTGAGTTTAATTAATTGGCTTTTTGGTAATAAAATGAATAATTTAAAAGATAAAAAAATAATAGTAACCGGTGGCTCAGGCTTACAGAGAACAATATAATTTTAATTCAATATATTTACTTCCTGTGAATTTATATGGGCCTGGTGATAATTTTGATCCAAAATCCAGTCATGTAATACCAGCATTGATCAAGAAATTTTATGAAGCTAAAATGAATGGGTTAGAGGAGGTTGTCGTTTGGGGAAGCGGGAATGCTACAAGAGAGTTTTTATATGTTAAAGATTGTGCAGAGGCAATTGTACTTGCTACTGAAAAATATAATAAGCCAGATCCTGTAAATATTGGAGCCGGATTTGAGATATCTATAAAAGATTTGGCAAATAAAATAAAAGAAATTATTGGATTTGATGGTAAAATAGTTTGGGATAATTCCAAGTCAGATGGACAACCGAGAAGAAGTCTTGATACTTCAAAAGCTGAAAAAGAATTTGGATTTAAAGCTAAAACAAATTTTGATGAAGGTCTTAAAAAAACTATAAATTGGTATATTAATTATGGAAGAAAATAGCAAAGATTATATTGTTATTGAAGCTGGAAAATCAGAAAAAAATTATTTCAGAGATCTTTGGAGATACAAGGAACTCTTTTATTTCTTATCATGGAGAGATATTATAGTAAGATATAAGCAGACAGTAATTGGAGTAGCATGGAGTATTATCCGCCCAATTCTTACAATGGTTGTTTTTACAATAATTTTCGGAAAAATAGCAAAACTTCCATCTGCTGATGCTCCATATCCGATTTTAGTTTTTACCGCACTCCTCCCCTGGCAATTTTTCTCAAATGCACTACAGGAAAGCAGCAACAGTTTAATATCTAATGCAAATATGATTTCTAAAATTTATTTCCCCAGAATAATAATGCCAATAAGTTCAATGATTGTTGCTTTGGTAGATTTTGCAATATCTTTTATTTTGCTGGCAATAATAATGGTTTTTTATCGTTTTGTTCCCAGTTGGAAAATAGTATTTATACCTTTATTTCTTTTGTTGGCTATTATAGTTTCAACAGGGGCAGGTTTGTTAATTTCAGCTTTAAATGTAAAATATAGAGATTTTAGATATATCGTCCCTTTTATTATTCAGTTCGGTTTATATATTTCTCCAGTAGGATTCAGTAGTGACACCATTCCGGGTAAATGGAGAATGATATATTCTTTAAACCCAATGGTTGGTGTTATAGATGGTTTCAGATGGTCAATTATCGGAAAAGGAGTGCAGTTTTATATGCCCGGTTTTATTATCTCAATTATACTTACAATCATTTTATTTTTAGTTGCCTTAATATATTTTAGAAAAACTGAAAAGACATTTGCTGATAGGATTTAGTTAAATATGAGTGTTGTTATTAAAGTTGAAAATTTAGGCAAAAAATATTTAATTTCTCATCAAAGACCGGAAAGATATGTTGCCTTAAGAGATGTAATCACGGATGGAACTAAAAAAATCACAAAAAAAATCTTAAATCCTCAAAGTGTCTTACCACAAACCAGAGAAGAATTCTGGGCATTAAGAAATGTTGATTTTGAAATCAATGAAGGTGATAGAGTTGGAATAATTGGTAGAAATGGAGCCGGTAAAACTACTGTATTAAAATTACTAAGTAGGATAACAGAACCAACTGAAGGAAAAATTTCTATAAAAGGCCGCATAGCAAGCCTGCTAGAAGTTGGAACAGGCTTTCATCCTGAATTAACTGGCAGAGAAAATATTTATCTGAATGGTGCTATTTTAGGGATGGGGAAATCTGAAATAAAAAGAAAATTTGATGAAATTGTAGATTTTGCTGATATCGAAAAATTCTTAGATACTCCTGTTAAACGTTATTCTTCCGGGATGTATGTAAGGCTTGCTTTTGCAGTAGCATCTCATCTTGAGCCAGAAATACTTATTGTAGATGAAGTGCTGGCTGTTGGAGATGCACAATTTCAAAAAAAGAGCTTAAATAAAATGGAAGATGTCAGTAGAGAAGGCAGAACTGTTTTATTTGTCAGCCATAACATGCCTGCAATTGAGACGTTATGCAATAGAGGTATTCTTTTAGATAATGGCAAGATATTAATGGACTGTGATGTTAATTCTGCTGTGAGATATTATCTGGAAAGCGCAATGACAGAATACAATACAACTGATTTGGAAAAAAGAGTAGACCGTCACGGTTCAGGAAAAATTAAAGTAGTGGGTTTTAGAGTATTAGACAGTGCATTTGATGAAGTAAAATTCTTACAATCGGGAAAAGATTATTTTTTTGAGATAAGCTATAAGAATAATGAAAAAAAACCTTGCACAAATGTGGAAGTCAGTTTTGATGTTTATGATGAAAGAAATTCAAGAGTATTATTATTTAGAACAAATTTTACAAATAGCAATTTGAATTTAAGTCTTTCTGATGGAAAGATATATTGTAAAGTAGCTAATCTGCCCTTGGCAAACGGAATGTATCACTTTTCAGTTTTTTTGGCGTTTGAGAATATTGAAGTCCTGGATTATATTAATGAAATTGCATATATAACTGTAGACGGGGGAGACTTTTTTGGCACCGGCAGTTTAGGTTTACCAAGCCATTGTAAAATTCTGCATGAAGCAGAATGGCATGTTGAATAGTTTATATTTTCTATATTATTATTTTTAATTCACTGTAATTTTTATATTCTTCTTAAATTAAATAGAAAGGTAATTATATTTTTTATCGGATAAGATAATATTGAATAATTCAAATATTTGTTTGCTAATGAAATAAAATAATAAAAAAATAAGATAAAATATTTAGTAATATAAGAGGAATTTAATGGGTTTAGCTCCAATTGCTTTTTTTGTATATAACAGACCGTTGCATGCAAAAAAAACCATAGAGTCATTGTTAAGAAATAATTTAGCAGATAAGAGTTATTTATATATATTTTCTGATGCACCTAAGAATGACAATGTTATAAAGGGTGTAAAAGAAGTAAGAGATTATATAAAAACTATCTCCGGATTTAAAAATATTGAAATTATTGAGAGAGAAAAAAACCTCGGGCTTGCTGATTCAGTAATTAGCGGAGTTACATATGTTATTAATAAATATGGCAAAGTTATAGTAGTTGAAGATGACTTAACATTTTTAAATAGTTATTTAAGATTTATGAACGATGCTCTTGAATTTTATAAGGATAAAAAGAAGATATTTTCCATAACCGGCTATAATTTTCCGGAAAATTTAATGAAGATACCTAAGGATTATAATCATGATATTTATTTCTGTCCCAGATGTTCTTCCTGGGGATGGGGGACCTGGGAGGATAGATGGAATAAAGCCGATTGGGGATTTAAAGATTCTGAAAAGTTTTTAAAGGATAAAAAATTACAAAAATTATATAGTTATAGCGGTGATGACAAAGTTGAAATGCTAATTGCTCAAATCGAAGGGAAAATAGATTCCTGGGCAACAAGATGGGAATATACTCATTTTAAAAACGATGCTTATTCTGTTTATCCTGTAAAATCATTGTTAAATAATATAGGTTTTGATGGTACAGGCGTTAATAGTGGTTATGATAAAAAATATTTTTATACGAATGGACTTGAAGATTTTAAATATGATGTAAAATTTTTAGAAGAAATTAAGCTTGATAAAGGAATAATGAAAGAATTCAGGAAAATTTTTAAGAAGGATAAATTACATAATTTAAAACAAGTCATAAAAATAATATTTTATGGTAAATGGAGAAAAAAAAGATAAAACAATTAGTTGTTAGCACTTATGATGTTGAAGGTGGGGCATCACGTTCTTCTTATCGCATATTCAAAGCTTTAGAAAAGATAGGATTTCCCTCCAGGATGCTTGTACAATATAAAAGTAGTATGGAATCTTCAATAATTACTTCAGAAACTTCTTATCAAAAAATTCTGGGAAAAATAAGAACAAGACTCGATTTATTTCCTTTAAGAAAATATAAAAATTTTTCAAATACTCCCTGGAGCCTTGGGTGGATTCCTCATAACTTATCAAAAGAAATATTAAAAATTAATCCTGATATTGTTCATTTAAACTGGGTTGGTAGAGGATTCTTGCCAATAGCTGAATTGCCAAAAATTAAATACCCAATTATTTGGACTTTCCATGATATGTGGGCTTTTACTGGGGGCTGCCATTATGCATTTGATTGTAAAAAATATGAAAAATCTTGCGGCCAATGTCCTCAATTGGATTCAAACAATGAAAACGATATTTCAAGAAAAATTTGGGAAAAAAAGAAAAAACTTTGGAAAAATACTAACGTGACCATTGTTTCTCCTAGTAGATGGCTTGCAGATTGTGCAAAAGAAAGCTCACTTTTTAAAAATTTAAGGATAGAAGTTATTCCGTATACAATTGATACAGAAATCTTTAAACCGGTAGATAAATATGCTGCAAGATATATTTTAAATATCCCTAAAGATAAAAGACTTATACTTTTCGGGGGATTAAGTGCAATAAGTGATAAAAGAAAGGGTTTTCAATATCTTATACCTGCATTAAAAAAACTTGAAGATTATGGAATAAATAAAGATTCTGAAATTTTAATATTTGGTGCTTCAAAACCAAAAGAAGATATTGAAACAAAATTTAATACAAACTATTTAGGATTTATTAATGATGATATAACATTATCGATTATATATTCGGCAGCAGATGTATTTGTAATGCCGTCCATACAAGATAATTTTCCTAACACGGTGTTGGAGTCATTATCTTGCGGGACTCCTGTTGTCAGCTTTGGCATAGGAGGAAATTTAGATATGATAAATCATATGGAGAATGGTTATTTAGCAAAACCATTTGAAATAGAGGATCTAGCCAATGGTATTAAATGGATTCTTTCAGAAGATAATAATACTGCTAAAAATCTTGGAGTGAGTGCAAGACAAAAAGTTGAGAAAGAATATAATATTAATAAAGTAACAAGCATGTATTTAAATTTATTTGGCGAGTTAATTAAATAATTTTTTTATAAATTAATTTCATAATAATTCATAAATAATTTTAATGATGTTTAATAATTTTAAAAAGATATTTGGCGAACAGCAATTCCAACCTACTTTTTTAGGTATTTTCATTAACCCTTTTTATTTTCTTAGGAAAGGATTACTAAAAGGCATTAAAAAAAACAAAGGATATATCAAGGGTATTGTTTTAGATTTTGGTTGTGGAAATAAGCCATACAAGGATTTATTTAATTTTGAAAACTATATAGGGCTTGATATTGAAAAAAGCGGCCACGGTCATACTAATGAAAATATTGACATATTTTATGACGGTAAAAAAATTCCTTTTAAGGATGAGTACTTTGATTCTATTTTTAGTTCCGAAGTTTTAGAGCATATAGAGAATTTTGATGAAATATTGAATGAATTATATAGAGTATTAAAAAGAGATTCATATGCGCTCATCACCTCACCTTTTATCTGGGATGAGCATGAAGTCCCTTATGACTTTGTTAGATTTACATCTTTTGGAATTAACAGTTTGTTTGAAAAACATAACTTTAAAGTTATAAATATTGATAAAAGCACTAATAATGTTGAGACTATTTTTCAGATGATAAATGCATATATCTATCAGTATATTTTGCCTAAAAATAAATATTGGAAATTTATTTTAACTATTTTATTAATTTCTCCATTAAATATTTTAGGATTGCTTTTATCTGGTATATTGCCTAAAAAGCAAGGTTTTTATAACAATAATATTATTTTAGCTAAAAAAGTTTAAAATTGTCATGGAAAGCTTCCAAAATAGGTTACCTCTTATTAGCATAGTAACTGTATGATATGAACCCCAAAAGCTGGACACAAACTTATCTAAGTTAAAACCAGCTGTCGAGTCCTTATTTTATTATTATTAAACGGAATTATCCCTTGACACGTGATATATCCTTTTCTATAATTATATCATATAATATAAGTGTGTATTATGACTATAAGAAAGGAATATCATGTCAAGAAATAATAAAAAATTTTGTCCTTTTCTAAATAATCTGTGTCTAGAAAATAAATGTATGTTATATATCAAGGAATTACAAATTA